>JBDKGB010000109.1:0-6474 GCA_039798485.1 Bacteroidota bacterium | reverse complement strand
TTTGTCGCCATTTTTAAAATTTTTTCCAAAGTTAGCGTAAAAAAGAGGGGGTGTTTCCAGAAAAATGTATTTTTTTATTAACAGGAGTGTTTTTAAAGGGGGGGCTTTGAGAATTAAAAATAAAAAAAATAAGAATTACGAGTTACAAGTTACGAGTTACGAGTTACGAGTTACGAAGCAGAATAAAGTCTTTTGTCTCTTGTACTTAGTCTTTTCGACTTATGTCCATCAGCGAAGCGGTCCTTGTTCTATCAGCCGAAGGCGGTCAAATCTAGAGCATAGAACATAGATTTTAATCATTCAATACGTTGAAGTCTATTGTCCATCAGCGCAGCGGTCTCTTGTCTTATGTCTTAATATCTTGAAGTCTTAACATCTTAAAATCTTAAAATCCCATCATCTTAACGTCTTTCCATAAAGCGTGTAACTTTACCATGTAATTTCATTACCACATTTCTGCACAACAAGATTGTTCTATGTTTCAAAAACTATTCAATATTTCCATAGTTATTTGCATTGGTATATTTCAATCAACTGCTCAGTTTTATCCGGTTAGTGAAACCAACTTAAGTGAGTATCCCCAATTTCGCAATGCCGAACAGGCGCCTTTTTCCATTTCCAAACTGATTACTGTAGGGGAGTTCAAGGTTTATTTGTCAGCTGTAAAACGGGATTCATCTGCTGCATTTTATGCGAAACAGTTGCCACACTCGCGCACGATTTCAAAGAAAATGGTGAGAGAACTCCTCATTGATAAAGCGAACCAAAACAAACCTATGCCGGGTGTTTCTTGGACGGTAGCTCGAAATTATTGCAAATGGCTCAATCGTCAAGCAAAATCTGATGGACTAGATTATGTATATGATCTTCCGAAGGTTTCTGAAATGCTTGCCTTTCAATCAATTTATGGAACAACAGATACGAATGCATTAGAAACTTGGACGCTCAATTGTTTCGATGAGAGCAGTTACGAATTTTCAAGGGGTCGTGATTATTTATACGAGGCTAAAGAAAACGATCCTCCAGCGTTGAAGCGAAAAATTGTATTTGGAGGTTCGTATCATATGAATAGCAGTTCCCCAAATAGATTTGTTCAATACGAATATCAAGATAGTTCATCCAGATTTGTCGGGTTTCGCATCGTTCAAAAACTCAATTCCATTGCCTATGATTCTCTTAAGGTTGATGATTTGAAAGTGACGTTTGGCATGAATTCCAATCAACTGAATGGACTATATAAAGAGACTTATCGCAATGGAAACACAAAAGTTCTCGGCTTTTTTGAAAATGGCCAAAGGGTCGGTATTTGGTCGGTTTGGAATGAGGAGGGGATTATGCAGGTTCAGAGAAATTTTGAAAATAATTTCACTTGTGATTTTATCTATCCAAATACCAATGATTTATTCGATGTTTTGTACGCGCAGTATCCCGAATATCGATGGAAGCGGAATAATGAGGGTTATTACCCCTATCTTTATGTTGAAGAGCGATCTGTCGTTTATTCCAAACGAATTTGGAGAGAACTGAATGCAACGAATGAACCGCAGCTGTTTCAAAACATTGATTTTGGTGTGCTGATTGAGCGCGTTTTTCAGAATGACATCAAGTGGTATTACTACGGTGAAAATGGAGATTTTAGAACTGAAATTCCAGCTGATGATTTGATTAAATTGCGGGCGTCAGCAAAATCATGGGATTTGAAAAGAATTCAAATCAAAGAAGATTTCTTTTTTAACGCGGACATGTTGCTATCCGATTGTCGCCAAGTTGGGATCAGTTTCTATGAAAACAAGAACGATAAAAAACCAAAGTTTACACTGTACTATCCATACATTCGAAAGCTTTTGACCGGATTTAACCTCGATTATTCGAAGGTTTCTGGTGTTGAAAATCTCGATGATGTGTTTTTCTATCATGATTATAGAGGCACAATCGTTCAAACGTCTTCGATTGAACAAAACCCAAATGGACTTGAGGCAAACGAATTGGATTTAACGAACGAACTCAATAAATTGATAGCTGAACATGCCTTGTGGTTGATTTACGGGCGATGAGGAAATTAAAGTTACGAGTTGCGAATTACGAGTTACGAATTACAAAGCACGATCAAGTCTATTGTCACTTATCCATTGTTACTTGTCGCATTTCCATGAGCGCAGCGGTCTATTGTCTTAATATCTTGAAGTCTTAATATCTTGATGTCTTAAAATCTCGAAGTCTTAACATCTATCTTCAATTCTTGATCATCCTCACCGTTTCCTTGAATTCTTTGGATTGAATGATCACCAAATAAATACCGGGAGCTACGTTCGTTAAGTCCATGGGATATTCGAAGGTTCCACGTTCGATTTTTCCATTGAAAATGGGTTGAACGAATTGGCCAAGGTTGGAGTAGAGTTGGATATTGGCATCAATGGCAGTTGGGATGCCGAGTTTTAATGTACTTGATGCTACGGCTGGATTTGGGTAAACGATTGCTGAAAAATAGAAAGGTATTGGAATGCCATTCGCGTCCAGCTCAATTTTGGGTTGAATTTGTTGGGTGTATTCATGGAAAGTGGTTGAAATTGCTATATCTCCCAACATGGTGTAATTCAAATCATGTTGTTCATTTTCAATTGTATCAAACTCTTGGACAACCTCTTGATGCGGCATTTCCATTTCGCCCATGGTCACTTCTTCTACTTCTTCTTGCTTTAGTATATGGGGCATATTCGCCCATTCAAATTCATTTTCCGAAGTTTCCTTTTGTTGTTTTTGAACAACTTCGGTCAATTTTTTTTGTGTAATTCGGATTTGTTCCTCTTGTTGCTGATTGGTGCAACTGAACAAGGTGAGCCCGAAAACGATCAGCAATGAAGCAACCATAGCGCGTTGCATGTGAACTCGTGTACCTCTTGACCATTGTTCGATTTCAAGATTCAAAGCGTCCAATTGTTTATTGTGAATGCGCGTGCAGATCGATTCGTGCTGATTTTTAGAGAGTACGGAGTGGATTTCTGCATTTGACATCGTTGTGAGGTCAAGTACATTTTTTGCGCAAGATTGACAAAATGCTCCTTTTTCGTTGGGCGTCATACCTTTCCAATCCTCGGAACATGGCTTTTGAATTTGAATGTATTTCATGGCTTTTCGTTTTAACTGAGTGCGTTTACAACTTGATGCAAGATGCGTTCATTTTCCATACGAAGGAACAAAGGATATAAGGACAAGGGTCCGCTTCGCTGAAAGACAAGGGACCGCCTTCGGCTAATGGAGCATGGACCGCTTCGCTGATGGACAAAGGATTTCGAGCTTGTAAAATGGTTTAAATCCATGTTCTATGCTCCATGTTCTATGCTCGTTTAAACCAAACTTCGAATTGCCGGAGGCATCAAATTTCAGAATTCTGACAGGAACAAATCATAAATTTTCCTAATTCGTAAATCGTCACTTTTAATTGACAACTCGTCACTATCTTTGCACCAAATTCTCATTACCATGATTCAGCGCATTCAATCGATTTATCTCGCCATCTCCATCATCCTGCTATCCTTCGTAGCACTTGGGGCAGATGTATTTCACTTCGTTGGAGAACATTCTTCATTCGTTTTTGATTCGTATGGAATAGGGCAGGTCAAAATTGGAAATGGGGACGGATTAATGATGGTGTCGAAATATCCATTGTATATCGGATTGATTGCATTGGTATTGCTGCTTTTTATCACGTTAATGGGCTACAAGAACTTAAAGCGTCAGTTGAAACTGGTGCGCACAGCTTTTTATATTTATGTTTTAATGATTATTGGTTTGGTAGTATTCTCTGTGGTGGGAATTGATAACCTTGCTGATGAACCACTGAAACGCCAGCTAGGTGCTGGTTTCTTCCTGTTCGTTGCAGGATTGCCATTTGTATTTATGGCCAATCTCTCCATCAAACGAGATAAAGGATTGATTGACTCATTGAACAGACTGCGCTAACATGAACTATTTATCGGTAGAAAATCTCACCAAATCTTTTGGTGATAGATTAATTTTTGGTGACCTCACTTTTGGGATCGATCAAGGTCAAAAAGTGTCCATTGTCGCGAAAAATGGCAATGGCAAAACCACCCTCCTTCGCTGTTTAATGGGACTTGAAGACTACGACAGTGGACGTGTGGTTTACCGCAACGACATTCGCGTGGCATTCATGGAGCAAAGTGAAAATTTGGATGATACCCACACCATTTTTGAAGCGGTTTTTTCACATGACCTTCCTGAATTGCAGATCGTTAAGAAGTACAATCAAGCCTTGCGCGACGGTGACGATGAAGCGGTGCATGCGTGTTACGATGAATTGACGGAGTTGAATGCTTGGGACATGGAAGTGAAGGTAAATCAAATCCTTTCCGTGTTGAAATTGGACAATACCGAATTGTTGATCGGCAGCCTTTCAGGTGGACAAAAGAAACGTGTAGCCCTTGCACAGGTCTTGGTGGCCGAAGCAGATTTTTTGATCTTGGATGAGCCCACGAACCACCTCGACCTTGATATGATTGAGTGGCTGGAAGAGTATTTGTCGAAATCCAAATCAACGATTTTAATGGTGACACACGACCGCTATTTTCTCGAGGTAGTTTGCGATACAATTTTTGAGTTAGAAGACCGAACGATTTACAAGTACAAAGGGAATTTCTCGTATTACTTGGAGAAAAAAGCAGAACGACAAGAGCAATTGTCTTCAACGATTGATAAAGCGCGAAATACCTTTAAAAAGGAATTGGAATGGATTCGTCGTCAGCCAAAAGCGCGAGGAACGAAGCAGAAGGCACGGATTGATTCCTTTCAAGACATCAAGAAGGTAGCCAGTCAACGCATCGATGAAGATGAAATTGACATTCCGGTTAAAATGGAACGTTTGGGTTCGAAAATTTTGGAATTGCACAAAGTCGGGAAGTCTTTCGGAGAGAAAGCGATTCTAGGTGGATTCACGTATAATTTTCAACGGAAAGAACGCTTAGGCATTGTTGGAAACAATGGTACAGGAAAATCTACCTTTCTCAATATCATTCAAGGGCGTGAAGAAGTAGATCACGGAAAGGTGGTTACTGGAGAAACGGTAGTTTTTGGTTACTATTCTCAGGAGTTGATTCAAGTGGATGAGGACAAAAAAGTTATCGATGTGATTCGGGATATTGCAGAGTTTATTCCGCTTGAAAAAGGACGTCAATTGTCCGCAGCTCAGTTCCTTGAGAAATTCTTGTTTGATCGAAACATGCACTACAACTTCGTGCATAAACTGAGTGGGGGAGAGAAACGTCGTTTGAAATTGATGACTGTGTTGATGTCAAATCCAAACTTCTTGATCTTGGATGAGCCAACAAATGACTTGGATATCTTCGTGATGTCGGTTTTGGAAGACTATCTCCGCACGTTCGAAGGATGTCTCATTGTCGTTTCCCACGACCGATATTTCATGGATAAAATGGTCGATCACCTTTTTGTGTTTGAAGGTGCGGGTGCCATCAAGGATATCATTGGAAATTACACGGAATACCGCAAACAAACTGCGGTCGATTACAAGAAGGAAAAGCAAGAGGCCAAGGATGGCGCTCCTGCAGAAAAGGTAAAGGTTACTCAGCTGTCTTCTTCTTCCGATAAACCTACAGAGAAGCGTAAGTTGTCGTTCAAGGAAAAGGAAGAGTTCAAGGTCCTTGAGAAAGATATGGAATCTTTGGAGGCTGAAAAAATAGCACTCACCGAAAAATTGTCGGATGCATCGCTTTCCAACGAAGCACTTATGCACGCTGGAAATCGCCTTTCTGAAGTAGTCACGAAATTAGACTTCGTTACCGACAGATGGTTGGAGCTGTCTGAGTTTATTTAGAGGATAAACTTTAAATTAAGGATGAAGAATTAAAAATGAAGACGTCATTACACGATTTCTTTATGAATTACGATCATCGAATAAATCGTTGCAAGATGAAATGCTGCAATGAACAAATTACTAATGACAATTGGGTTTTTGATCGTCTTCACGGTTAACGGGCTGAGTACCTTGTATACGATTTGAATGATAAAAAGTCCTAAAGCGAACTTATTATCTGGATAGAAAAGTAAAGCGATTGAAGCCAATAAAATCGTAAGATATATAGCCTATAAAATCCCTCGTGCTGGTGTAAAAATTCCTGCTGCATACTCCATCTTCTTGTTATTCAAAAGCAGCGCAATGCAAACAGGTATGAGAACAATACTATTCAGTAGGAGTGAAGCTGTGACCATAAGCTACTGTAGCTTTTTAATTAATCAACGAGAACAATTTACCGCTTTGGTTCACCAGATTCATTTTCAACGTGAAGCGAATCTTTTCGCCGTACTTTCCTCCATTGAAAGAGTCGTTCAATTCTTTGCTCATCCATACCGGGAAATATACGCCAAAGACTTTTCCGAATCGAACAGCTAAACCCGTATTGATTGCCGTATTCACAGAAAATCCATTCGAGAAGGCACCTA
>JBDKGB010000108.1:0-9204 GCA_039798485.1 Bacteroidota bacterium | reverse complement strand
ATCATACCTCGAATAATTCCTTTATCGGAAGTTTCAACAAAGTCAATGATCATTTGACGGAGCGGAGAATCTGGCATCTGTTCACGCACAGCATCCAAGCCCTTTGTAATGTTGTTATTTTGGACGTAAAGAATGCGGTAGATATCCTCAATTTCGCGCACTTGTGCATCAGAATAACCTCTTCGTCTCAGTCCAACAGAATTCACCCCCGCAAAAGTCAGTGGCTCGCGTGCCGCCTTGATGAACGGTGGAACATCCTTACGGATTAAGGAAGCTCCGCCAATAAACGCATGTGCACCAATGTGTGCAAATTGCTGTGCGGCAACCTTCCCTTCCAGAATGGCGAAATCATCGATTTGCACATGTCCAGAAAGTCCTGTGTAACTCGCGAGTATGACATTGTTCCCGATCTGACAGTCGTGCGCGACGTGCACATAAGTCATCAGGAGGCAATTGTCACCAATGCTTGTTTTCCATTTATCTTTTGTACCGCGGTGAATGGTCACACATTCGCGGATGCGTGTATGGTTTCCGATTTCAACGGTTGTGTACTCTCCATCGAATTTCAAATCTTGGGGAATAACGCCAATCACGGCGCCAGGAAAAATCTCGCAATCTGTACCGATGCGTGTCCCTGGATATAACGTAACATTGGGATGAATCTTTGTTCGATCGCCAATCACTACATCCTCATAGATGGTTGAAAAAGGCTCAATGGTAACATTTTCACCGATTTTAGCCTCCTCCGATACATATGCAAGTTTACTGATCATTCCGCCACTTTATCCTTTATGACTTGAGCAAGCATTTCTGCCTCCATCACCATTTTCCCATTGACGTAGGCTTTACCACCCATTTCAACAAGTCCTCTTCGAATTGGTGAAAGTAGGTTTAATTCGAATACCAATGTATCTCCGGGCAGAACTTTCTGCTTGAATTTCACATTGTCGATCTTCATGAAATACGTTGAATACAAGTGTGGTTCATCCACTTTACTCAACGCAAAGATGCCACCTACTTGCGCCATGGCTTCTATTTGAAGTACCCCTGGGAATACAGGATTACCTGGGAAATGCCCCGTAAAGATGGGTTCATTCATGGTAATGTTCTTCACACCAACAATTGATTCTTCGTGAATCTCCATGATTTTATCAACCATCAAGAACGGAAAACGGTGTGGCAACATGCGTTCGATGTCATTGATGTTGTATAGAGGCTCTTTGGTTAAATCAAAGTGCTTCCCTGCTTTTTCTTGTTTTTTAATCTGCTCTTTCAACACTTTGGCAAAACGCACATTTCCAGAGTGACCTGGTCTTGCTGCCAAAATGTGTGCTTTAATTGGTCTTCCCACCAAGGCGAGGTCACCCACGATATCCAACAATTTATGTCGAGCAGGCTCATTTTCATACTGCAGCTTGGTGCTGTTCAGAACACCAATGCCCTCAATGGATATTTTCAATTCTTCTTTACCGAGCAATTTTGCTAAGCGATTCATCTCATCTTGGCTCACGTCTGTGCGATCTACAAGTACGATGGCATTGTCCAAATCCCCTCCTTTGATCAAGTTGTTTGACGCCAAGAACTCCAATTCGCGCAAGAAAACAAAGGTTCTACATTTTGCGATTTCCGAATTGAATTCACCCAAATGGTACATCGAAGCATGCTGTGTACCGAGCACTGGGGATTTATAATCGACCATTACCGTGATGCGGTAGTTGGTATCTGGCACCGCCAAAAATTCAATTCCTTTGTCTGTATCTTCCCAAGGAATGTTTTCCGTCAGTTCGAAATAAATACGCTCTGCCGCTTGCTCCTCGTAACCCACAGATTCAAAAGCATGCACAAAGGCCAAAGCACTACCGTCCATGATTGGCACTTCGGGTCCGTCCAAACGAATCAGCGCATTGTCTACCTGACAGCCCACTAAGGCAGCGAGGATATGTTCGGTTGTGTAAACACGGGCTCCTTTGAATTCAAGGGTAGTTCCGCGGTCTGTGGCAACGACCAAATCGGCATCGGCTTTAATGACCGGTTCACCTTCCAAGTCTGTTCGTTGAAACCTATACCCATGATTATCGGGTGCTGGACAAATTTCTAATGTTACTTTTTCACCAGTATGTAAGCCTACTCCGATGAGTTTCACAGCTGATTTTAGGGTGCGTTGCTTTTCAGCCATTATGCGTTTGGTTTTGTAAGTTCTTTTATACGTTGCTCAAGTTCCTGCAGTTTTTTCAGGATGTATGGCAATTTTCTAAATCCAAAATAAGATTTCTTGAAGTCATCGATTGGAATTCCAGGTGACCCCATGAGTGTATCTGCTTTTTTAACGGTGTTCGGAATCCCCGATTGCGCAACGATTTTTGTTCCATCAGCAATGTGCAAATGTCCTGCGATTCCCGCTTGTCCGCCT
The DNA here is from genome assembly GCA_039798485.1 of Bacteroidota bacterium. Lineage (GTDB taxonomy): Bacteria > Bacteroidota > Bacteroidia > Flavobacteriales_D > Crocinitomicaceae > M0103. The sequence goes on along the minus strand of JBDKGB010000108.1, from coordinate 6,794 downwards.
ATCATTACATTTTCTCCAATTTTAGCCGAACCTGCGATTCCCACTTGCGCGGCCATTGCGGTATTCTTTCCAACATCAACATTGTGCGCAATTTGGCACAAGTTATCGATCTTAACCCCTTTACGGATGATTGTTGAGCCCATCGTAGCGCGATCGATTGTTGTATTGGATCCAATTTCAACATTATCCTCTAAGATCACGTTACCTATTTGAGGTACTTTTTGAAATTCACCGTGCTCATTTGGCGCAAAACCGAAACCGTCTGCACCGACAACAACACCCGAGTGAATGATGCAGTTTTTTCCAACAACACAATCGTTGTAGATGCATGCACCTGGATGCACAACAGAACCGTCACCGATGACCACGTTGTCTCCAATGTAGGCGTTTGGATAGATACTCACATGCGCACCAATTTTTACATTCTTCCCCACATAAGCAAAGGCACCAAGGTACAATCCTTCACCCAATTCTGCAGATTCGGAAATAAAAGAAGGTTGTTCAATTGCCGGTTGCTTGCGTGACATTTGACTGTACATTTCGAGCAATTTCGCAAAACATGCATAGGCGTCGTCTACTTTGACTAAAGTCAGTGATGATGGGAGTGATTTGGCTGGTGAAAACGAGCGATTGACGATGCAAATGCTCGAACCTGTCGTATAGATGAATTCTTCGTATTTAGGATTGGCGAGAAAAGACAAGGCTCCCGCTTTCCCTTCCTCAATTTTAGCAAGTCCGTTGACCGTAGTTTCGGGATTTCCGACTACATCGCCTTGGAGAATGCCCGCTATCTGACCTGCTGAAAATTCCATGTTTCAAAAGTATTAAATCACACTGCGCCAATGAAAACTCTCATTTTCATTTATCAACATTTTGGGTTGAATATCCTTCACAATCGTTCGCGAAGCTGACAGTAAACGAGGTAACATTGATTTTATTCTTGTACCAAATTGCGGTAGCTTCGGCCGAACGCCCTTTTGGATCTTTGAACAAGATGGCTTGAATGGCCTTTGGTTTTGCGCTAAGTTTTGATTTCGAAAAATCAATTTTCCCGGATTTCACGAAGCATTCTAAGATAAGTTTCGGATTGATCAACCCCATTTTTTCTTGCAGGCAAGTCAAGATTTTTCCTTCATCCACGATCACCAAATCCTTATCGGCAGGAAAACGTATAATTGTCCCTAATCCCTCCGTTGTGTTTTTCACTTTACGTGCTTTTGATTCCGTAAAATGAATTTCTGAGATAAAGCTTTCGTCTGGCAGGGTAAAATAAAAGGCCATTTCCTTCCCTTTAAACTCCTTGAGCAATTTATATACTTGGGGATTTCCTTTTTTCGCGCTTTGTGAGAAGTCCACATCGCCATCATTGAGCACTTGGATCAGGTCGTTTTTGGAAATCCCTTTCGCTTTGAGCGCGGCCATTTCGGCATCGGGAACAACCAGAACACGCTCAAGAATACTGTTCTTTACGCGGTTCGCAGGCAACCACGAACAACCTCTATTTTGAAAGAAGAAAACAACAAACAGGAGACCGATGCTAAAACCGATACCATAAAATTTGAGCCTACGCAGAAAAGAATCCATGAGAAAATTTCGACAAAGATACGAAAGGATAGAAAAAAGAAAACCGCCTCGAAGGAGACGGTTTCACAAATATGCTTTTCGGATGAATTAAATCAATGCGTCCAATTTCGCTGTAAGTTGTGCTTTTGGCACTGCACCTACTGATTTGTCTGCAATCTCTCCACCTTTAATGAACAAAATTGTTGGAATATTTCGGATACCAAATTGTGCAGAAACACCTGGATTTTCGTCTACATTGACTTTTCCGATCAACGCTTTACCTTCATATTCACCTGCCATCTCTTCGATAACTGGACCTACCATGCGGCAAGGACCACACCACTCTGCCCAAAAATCAACAACAACTGGTTTGTCTGACTTGAGGACCAATTCCTCGAAGTTTGCGTCTGTAATTTCTAATGCCATATTCTTTATTTTTTAAAACTATTTTTCTGCTGTTCAGCGGTCACAAAATTAACCAAAATCAATATATCTGCGCTTCAAAATGCATTATTCGGCGACAATTTTATTGCGAACATTCATTTTCTTCATCGTCTTTTGATTTTCGGAACGCAAACAATAAAAATAAACGCCATCTGAAAGTGTGCTTGTGTCGAATCGAAGGATGTGTCCACCGATGGCACATTCCTTATCAATGACCACTTGATTCAATGTCAAATCGGAGTTGAGCACCTCGAAAATGATGTTTCTTTTTATTTCTGTAGTAAAGTAAAACTCTGCTTCACCGCTAATTGGATCACTTTCCAAAGGATAAAGGACACAATAATCTTCCTTCACGATGGTACCTTTACCAAGATAGGCCAAGAGTTTTCGGTACGCGATAATGAGTACAAGTAGTCCGAGCGATACACTTAATACGCCGAGCAATGTTTTAGTCAAAGAAAATCCTACAAGTACCATCATAATGAAATTAAATCTGGAATTTTTGCTGCCTCTTCGTACACCTTCATGACTGAGTCAACATCGAGCATCAACTCTTTCGCACTTATACTCATGTACTTATCCGTCCTTGAAGGGTGCATGGTCACTTCACTTTTCTCATCAAAGAGCGCATTTACTTTCGCGATGCGTTCTGAATCGTTGGGCACGATGAACTTGAACAAATACACCGAAGGCCACTCCTCTTTCGAAAGTGCTTCTTTCAGTTTTTCGAAGCGTTCATCCATCCTTGTTCCTTTTTGTGTTGCAAAGATAATCGTTTCATTTCCTTAAGGAGCATCGGTTCATTGGAAAGATTGGCTTTTTTCAAGTCTTCAAAGGTGACTAAACCACGTTCGTTGCACCGATGAATGGATTGCACAAACTCAACCTCATCGAAAGGCTTCGAAAGCAGTACCCCATCCTCCTCTGAAAATTCATATACCCACAACGCACAAAATTCTTGGTGCACATTGATCAATTCACGAACAGACGAAAGCAATGACTGTGGAGTTCTCGCTTGTGAAATGGCCAATTTTAACGAAGATTTAAGCTGAAAATAATGTTCTAGTGCATCCACTACAATCGCTGTAAACGCTACCTTTTGGAAATCAATTTGGACTTCACTCCTCAATGGAATTCCCAAAAAGATGGCTGCTTCATTGATTTTTTCAATGGTCGCAATGCGCGACTGGAATGTTGCTGATAAAATAGGCTTCGTCAGAAAAAACTGTTTAAATCCAAATAGATGCTCATCCAATTGGTTTTCAACATCATCAGGCTCGGGAAAAAATACCGTTGCCTCCGCTTTCGTCATTGGTGATTGCGTTTATTTTTTCGCATTCGGATATTCAAAAATTCTACAACCAACGAATACACCATAGCAAAGTAGATGTATCCTTTCGGAATGTGTTGCCCAAATGCTTCAGCGACGAGTAGGACACCAATCGTCACCAAAAATCCTAGTGCGATCATTTTAATGGTAGGTCTGTTCTGAATAAATTCGCTGATTTGACGTGCAAAAATCAACATGACGATCATGGAAATAATCACCGCCATGTAGATGATGACCAAAGGATCGTGTCCAAGATCTTTTTTCAAGTCATTGGTCATTCCGATTGCCGTAATCACAGAGTCGAAACTAAATACGATATCAATCAACACAATTTGAAGAATGACACCACTCAAACTACTTTTCTCTTTGCCTCCGATATCGTGATTACCAACGATTGAACTGTGCATTTCGACAGTACTCTTGTAGATCAAGAAGAGACCACCAATGAGCAACACGAGACTTTGCACCGAGAATTCCTTCAGCAATGCGATGTCCGTATTTGGAAAGATTGGGGTAATCATTTGGATGATCCAAGCGACCAAGGCGAGCAACAATAAACGGACAATGAGCGCAAGCGATAAACCAATGTTTCTTGCTTTTCGCTGCTTCATCGCTGGCAGCTTATCAGTAACAATGGAAATAAAAATGATGTTGTCGATACCCAATACAATCTCAAGCAAACTCAAGACTACCAAGTAAAAAACTCCATGAAGTGTAAATATTGCGTCAAAAAATTCCATCAAATAAAAAAGTTTGGGTCAAAATTAAATTTATTAATTGTGAGAACGCATATTCACGAAGAAATCGTCAAGAATTTTTGCGTTTTCAAGTCCTGGGGTGTGTATCTCGATCAATTTCGCCCCTTCCCCTGGTTTAACCGAGTAAAAATCAGCCATGGCATCTGCAAAAGATTGCAATGAATCCACTGAGGTATATCCGATATGGAATGTCTTACAAAGGTCTGCAGCCTGATGTTCATGATGCGCTTCAAAATAGGCTTCACGTTGAGGGGTAGATGCTGGTCCGGGGATGATATTGAAGATTCCACCTCCTTGATTGTTGACGAGGATAATTCGAAAATTTTGCCCGATGTAGCGGTTCCAAAGCGCATTGCTATCGTAAAAGAATGAAATGTCTCCTGTGACGATCACGTGCAATCGATCTTCATCTGCAGCTGCTGCACCCACTGCCGTACTTGTACTCCCATCGATGCCCGAAGTTCCACGGTTGCAGTAATAATCGACAGAATTGATTGGATCGAACAATTGGCAATAGCGCACAACCGAACTGTTGGCCATGTGGAGCACACTATTTTCGGGTAGGTAATCGTGCATCACATCGAAGACGCCCAAATCGGCATAGGGTAAATTCCCGATTACCGCAGGTAACCTGTCAATTTGTTGAAAATCTTGCTGTTTCCATTTCACCCCGTAATTCATGGCATGTTTGGGGTAACTTAAAGTCAAAAGTTCAGCAAAAAACGATGCGGCATCTGTTTGAAAGGTATGTGTCAGACACTGGAAGGTATCCATAAACGGAAACTCGTTTCCTATTTTCCAGTGCATTTTGGGTTTGTTTTTTCTCAGGAAGGATTTTATACGTTTGGAAACAATGGCACCACCTAGTGTGATGAGCAAATCAGGTGTGAAATCTGCCCATTCATCCTCCGAAATTACATTCAACAATCGATCGATGCAGTGCACAAAACGCTGATTCTTGAGGTTTGATGTATTCTCTACCAATACTAGCACGGCATGGTCATCCGCAAATCGAACCAAAGTCTCCAAAAGCTTCGGGTCGGGATTCATTTGCCCGCAAAGCACCAATTTTTTCGGCAAACTTAAGCCTTCTTCACACACCTTGAGGTCCTTTTTTCCTAGACGAAATTCACCGTGAGAGGAATAAATGCTTGTTCCAACAATTCCCTGAGCCTCAGAACGCGTGTACAATGGCTCGCGCAAACCAACATTGAAATGTATAGGTCCTTTCCACTCGCCATTTCCCATATTGAACGCAATCGCTGTTTCACGTTGCACATACCATGACGCATCCGAATTTTGCTCATTGTCACTGAACGAACATGCATAGCGGACATGTTTTCCAAAAACATCCCGCTGCACAATGGTTTGACCATCACCTTGATCTACCCATTCTTCAGGACGATCCGCCGTGATGACCACCAAAGGAACACACTGGTAATACGCTTCCGCGATGGCAGGAAAATAGTTTAAAGGCGCCGAACCAGAAGTACAAACTATTCCAACTGGGGTTTGCAATTGTTGAGCGAGCCCAAGCGCAAAAAATGCCGCACTTCGCTCATCGTGAATGACATAGGTCTTTATTTCGGGATGTTCATCAAACGCAATCATGAAGGGAGCGTTGCGAGACCCAGGCGAACAAACAACATGTTTCATCCCATGGTGCATGCTCTGTGCAACGATTTGTTCGACGATGGATTTGTTACTTGTGATCATTCCTTTCAAAGCTAATGATTTTGGAGGATGTTGAGCAGTGTTTTTGCCTTATTCTCCGTTTCTTCCCATTCAGCGTTGGCATCCGATGCTTCGGTATGTCCACCCCCGACATAAAGCGAAACGGCATCCTCAAACACTTGTGCACAACGTAGATTGACAAACAAGTTTGAAGAATGTTCACCCACAACACCGATAACACCTGCATACAAAGATCTGTCGTGATCCTCCAGGCGCTGAATCAATGAAATGGCCTTGTCTTGGGGCAATCCGCTAACTGCCGGTGTAGGATGCAACGTTTCTATCAAGGTTTTTAAATTGATCTGTGTCGAAGTAAAGGTGATTTCGTTGCGCAAGTGTTTTAAGGGTCCAGCGGTGTATTCATGACGCTCGTTGCTGTGTACCGCTTCACAACCTGCATCACGCAATCGTCTCACGATAAATTCATTGACCACACCTTGCTCAAAAAGTTCTTTTGAAGTCCATTCGGTGAAATCAGCCACTTTTTTCGTTGCCGCCAAGGCTACAGTCCGATAAGCATCGCCAGATTTTTCGACGAGAACTTCAGGCGTCGCACCGATCCATGTACCAAAGTGTACCGATGAAACGAGGTAAACAAAGGCATTGGGATAGATCGTGCAAAGTGTCTCAAAATCTTCTGCCAAAAATTGTTTTTGATAGGGTGCTGATTTCACTCGACTGAGCACCACCTTTTCGCAAGTCCCGGAGGTAATTTCTTGATGGATGCGCTTGGATTGATTGATAAATGCTTCACGGGTTGTCTCCCTTGGCTGATTTTCTAAAATGTGGCATTCACTCGTAACTTTTGAAGCATCAGTCTTGAGTAAAAGCATTCTTTCAAGGGTAAAGTCAGCCACCAAGAATCCTTGATCAGTGCCATTCCATGGGAGAAATTGGCCGGAAAGTACTTCAATTGACTTTCCTGGAATGCGGTATTTTACGAATTCACTCAAGTGCGTTCAATG
>JBDKGB010000107.1:0-10437 GCA_039798485.1 Bacteroidota bacterium | reverse complement strand
GACAACATCGAGGGAGAAATCATTTTTTACAACTGCATTTTTCAATGGAACAATGGCAAGTACAACTTTAAATCTTGCGAACTGATTGAAGGCGCAACATGGAGACAACGCATCAAACCTGAATTCAAAGATTCGGTCTCTAATGATATTCGCAATACGCTGATTAAGAATCAAATGATTCTTTAAGGATGAAGCGATACTTTATACTTTTCTTTCTTGGATTAACGGCTTGTTCAACAGGAGTCCCCTTAAAGGTTGTCCCATTCGGACCAATTTTTCATGACAATGGGAGTAAAGTATGGATGGTTGACGAGGTCATCACAAACGGAAAAAACTATGCGCCAATTGAAAATGAAGATAAGGATGTGATTGTATTTTATGACTCAGGTGCATGCATGTTCCAGCCGATGAAATCCTTAGGTGATGTCCAAGGAAAAAAAGGTGAATTTTCCGTTTATTCGGATGAAGGCGCTTTAAGTATGTTCTTTAAAAACGAACGCTGGGACTTCAAAATAAAGAGCATTAAGAGTACACGTATTGAGCTAACCCCCTTGAAAAAATCATCCTTCAAGTATACGCTTGTGCTCATTCCATTCCCGGAAATTTAAAGTTTAACGAAGCGCTGAGTGCTAACTCCTTGGCTTGTGTACACACGGATAATGTGAACACCTTGAGGCAAGAATTGAATCTGTAGGTCAGTTGCATTCGATGAAAGGAGTAAACTGCCATCCATAGCGTAAACTTCTGAACGGATATATCCTTGTTCAGCAACGATGTGCAAACAATCTGTCGCTGGATTTGGAAACAGGCGGAATGTAGGCTTTTCAGCGTCAGTCACTGAAACAGGATCTTCCTTCCACGCATGAATGTCATCGATGTAAAGCTTGAAGCCATTTTCAGTGATATTGACAAAAGCAACATAAACCGTTTGATTCGCATATCCTTGCGTGCTGAGATTGACAAAACGATCTGTCCAATCCACAAATTCTCCAGCTATTGTACCTAAGGTGTCCGTAAAACTTGCCAAAGCATTGTCGGTTGTTGACAAAAGAACACGGTAAGAATCTGGAAATGAAGCATCTTGAGAACGCGCAGACCAAGCAATGTAATTGCCATAAGCTCCTAAATTCATTGGTGGAGTAATGAGCCAACGGTCAGCCGTTCCTGTAGGTTCAAAGAAAGAGGTTGATGCCGCAACTGAGTCACTCGGGTTGTTCGGATCAGTCACCACAATCCAAGCATCCGTATATTCAGCAACCTGGGCGGCTGGAGTCAAATGATCATTGTCCACAATTGTATAGGCAGCAGGCATTCCAGACTGAAAATCTGTGACGAACAAATCGACTTGCGCGATCAATGCGTGTGATAAAATAAGAACTGCTCCGAATAATAATCGCTTCATGGCTTGAATGTAAGGTGGTACAAAAATAATCCTATTCGCTGAGTGTGATGAGGATTTCTTTGAATTCCTGATAGAATTCGTCAAATTCAACCAATCGGTCACATAAAAAAGAATAAATCTCAGGCCAATCTTCATCTTTATAGAAGCTTTTACCTTCCAATTCCCAGTGTATTCGTCCGAAGGCAAAACCTTCCGGCGACATGCAATCGGGATCCCAACGGGTTGGATATTTCATTGCTTCTTCAAGAAGTTTTTTCAGTTCAGTCATCTGTTCCCAAAGAATCGCTCTGATTCCTGGATCCTTTTGCTGGAAATCCATACACAATCGAGCTCCCAGGTGATCGCATTGCAAACGAATGTATATGCCTTTAACATCGGACGGATAATTCAACCAATTCATACGTCGACCATTGGAGGAGGGAATCTTTTTGATGTAATTCCGAAATCCTTCCCAAAATTGGCTGTTCCTTAGTTTTTGTTCTTCGCGACCTAGCATGGGTGTAAAGTTAAGTTTCTCGACGCATTGTTATTATTCGCATTGAAAAATTATACATTATATTTTTTATGCGGTTGGAGATTGATTTCTATTTAACATAACTTAACGTGTCAGAATTTGAGAGAATTATTTTCGTGGGATTCGTTTCATCTTAGGAAAGAACAATTTAATTACGAATTCCTAGTTGCGAAATACGAGTGAGTAGTATCCATTGTCTTAGGTCGAATGTCTGGCAACGAATTACTCCAAACGAATTACTTGTCACAAATGACGAATTATAAAAGACAAATGAAAATTACGAAATGGAAAGCTGAGTTGCATCATCAGAACGATACGAGGTGGAGGATCGACATTCGAAATGGATATACGTAGGATGTCTAGTGTCATTTGTCCAACAGCAATGTCACTTTCTTCTATTTAACATAATGTTAATTATAAGACAAATAAGTTGTCCCTGAGAATCGGGCTCTTAAAATAAAAACTTCTATTGGTCCTGGTAATGGTCTTCCCAATGGTCATTGAGCAACGCTACAAAACGACGAGCCATGTTGTTGAAATACCTTTTGGTGCGGTAACCACTTACCCAATTGATTCCACGAATGGCATTGGTCAAGAAAATTTCATCTGCAGCCAACAAGTTCTGAGGTAAAATATTGCACTCGTAAACTTTGATGCCATTGGCAATCGCCAAATTAATGATCTGCATGCGCATCGTTCCGGCCAAACAACCTTCTTCTAAACCTGGTGTGTACAATACGCCATTGCTCACTACAAACAAATTACAGCTTGAGCTCTCGAGAATTCCGCCACGGTCATTTCCAATCAACACATCGTCCAATTTACGGTCCGTTGCATTGATCGCTGCCATCACATACACGAGTCCACTTTTGGTCTTGAAATTTGACAAAAAGTTCTTCTGCTTTTTAATGTCCGTGTACAAATCAATCTCTAAACCTTTGGCATTAAGTTCAAAGTTATTGGATTCATAAGGATAAACCTCAATGAAAAATGAACACTCATTCGAGTCTGGTTTCCATGCACCACCGGTAACTCGGTCCAAAGAAATTCTACAGCGTCCACCTTCGGTAATTTCTGATTTCTGACAAAGTTCAACAATGCGTTCACGGAAAAATTCAACCGTGAGGTAACTCGACGGACGCATGCGTATGGCTTTGGAACCCTCTAACAAACGCTGAATATGGTTGGATAAATTTAATGGAACACCATTCATGATCCGAATGCTTTCAAAAACGCCATCACCATAAACATGCCCACGGTTTCCAGCATGAATGGTTGGCGCATCGTTCGTAAGTAAGGTCCCGTTGTTATTGATGTAAAGCATAATCTTATCCGAATAAAGCGCTAAGAAATTCCTTTCCTTTGTCAATATTAATAATTAATACGTAAAGTACACCAAAAATTGCACCTCCAATGTGCGCGTCATGAGCGATTCCAGTGCCTCCGCGTCGATCTGCCCAGTATTCAAATGCGATGTACAAAGGACCAAAAATGTATGCTGGAATTGGAATTGGAAGAAATATGATCATCAATTCCATTTGAGGATTCCAAATAATCGCTGCAAAAATCACAGCTGATACGGCTCCTGAAGCGCCTAACGCCCTATACGACGGGTTGTCCTGATGGCGGATGTAAGGAATCAATGTCGCAAACAATCCTCCGAGAAAGTAGATGACAAAGAAGTGCGCTTCCCCCCTCACTTCACCATAGTTGTACATCAACTCCTGTTCGAGAATGGTACCCAGAAAATAGAGTGACATCATATTAAAGGCGAGGTGCATGACATCTGCATGAATAAATAGGTGTCCGATCATTCGGAAATACGCACCTTCGTGCTTGCAATCGTAAGGAGAAAATAACAACTTGTTCGTCAATTCACTATTGTTGAATGCACGCCATGAAACAGCAACTGTAAGCACAATGATTACGAGTAAAACAGATAGTGTCATTTTGATTTTTTTACTTTACCTTTCGTCTTTCAAATCTACTCAATTCTGTGATTCGTTCTGGTTATTTTTTCATTCTTGGCGCTTTAATCATCATCCTGCATTCCTGCTCTGGCGCTGTCGGTGAAAATTCTGATGCTACCTCCTATTTCTTGTCCGACAAGTATTCCATTCAGGAAAAAATTAAAACGATGCTACAAGATGAACATCTTGATGCTTTCGGCTATTCCGAGGAGGAGAAACAATGGCTCAGAGACTTCTATTCAAAACGTAAATTCTCGCCACTCTGGGTGAATGATTCTTGCCTTACGGAACGTGGGATCGAACTTCAAAAAGTGATTGGCCATTCTCTCTGGTTTGGTGTTCCAGAGAACAGATTAAAAGAACCAACTTTCGATGCGAAGATATTCGTTCGGGACGAGATTCTGTTGACGGCAAATGCTTCGTTCATGGTGCGTGATTTGGATTCTGGATTCATGAATATCACGGAAAAAAAATACAGCAAACGTGCCTTCGCACCTCAAGATCAAATGCAAAAACTCTTTAAATCAAAACTGCCCTTGGATTCCATTTTTCTGCAGCGAGGCCCTTTGGATATGAACTATCGTTTTTTCGCTACACATCTCTTTAACTTTTGTAAGTCAACACCGATAGACGAAAGCACCTTCAAAATTAAACCGCAAAAAGAGGATACCATCAACAGTTTCAACGATACACGTTCTGCACTCATTTCCAAAGGTTACCTCTCAAAAAAGGACACAGATAGTCTGAAAGTTGTTGAGGCGTTGAAAGTTTTCCAAGCTCAAAATGGGTTGAAAACAGATGGAAAAACAGGCAAATATACTGCCATTGCCTTGAACGAAAGCACCCACAACAAAGTGCTGCGCGCAGCAATGAACCTCGAGAAATTAAGAGTGAAAGCGAAGGATCCAGAGAAATTTGTGCGCATCAATTTACCTGAATACCGCTTGCGCTATTATGCCCATGACAGCCTAAAAAGTGTACACAACATCGTGATTGGAAAAACCGAAAATCAAACACCGGAGTTGAATTCCAAGATTCGGAATATCGTGGTATTTCCCTTTTGGAAGGTCCCCTATTCCATCGCGAGCAAGGAGATTTTGCCTGATTTAAAACGAAATAGCGGGTATCTGGAGAAACACAACTACAAATTGTACCGCAACAAAACTGAAATTGACGCGCATCAAATCAATTGGAAACGCATCAAAGAAAACACCTTTCCCTACACAGTCATTCAACAACCTGGGCCGAGCAATAGTTTGGGAATCATCAAGTTTGAATTTTTCAACGATTTCAGCGTGTACGTGCACGATACGCCGTCAAAAGGCTTGTTCGGGACTGATGTCCGCTCCTACTCACACGGCTGCATGCGCTGTCAAAATCCTGTTGACCTAGGAAAAATGATGTTGGATTACGACTCACTCGGCACAAAACGCAACGACCTAACTGGAGACTCGTTGGATAGTTTATTGCTGTTGAAGGAAAATTATGTGATCCGCCTAAAAGACCAAGTGCCTATCTTCATCGAGTATTCAACAGTTACAGCTGACCGTGATCGAATTGTCTTTTGGCTGGATATCTACAAACGGGACGAAGAATACCTAAAGTTCTTGAAGAACTAAACCAAAAAAGGTAACTTTGACACTTAATCGTCAAGTATGAGTGTTCTAATTTCTCCTTCTGTCCTTTCCTGTGATTTTGCCAATGTGCAACGCGATGTTGAAATGATCAATGCATCGACTGCGGATTGGTTTCATATTGATGTGATGGACGGTGTTTTTGTACCTAACATTTCCTTTGGATTCCCTGTTTTGGCAGCAATCGCTAAGCATGCGACCAAACCTTTGGACGTCCATTTGATGATAGCGAATCCGGATCAGTACATTCTTGACTTCAAAAATGCTGGCGCTGACATGCTCACTGTTCATTATGAGGCTTGTACACACCTACACAGAACCATTCAAGCAATTAAAGATGTAGGAATGAAGGCTGGAGTAGCATTGAATCCACACACTCCTGTTGATGTACTTCAGGATGTCATTGCTGATCTGGATCTGGTGTTAATCATGTCTGTAAACCCTGGATTTGGCGGGCAAAAGTTCATTAAAAATGCCGTTTTCAAGGTGGAACAAGCGAAGAATTTGATTCACCGTCGTGGCAGTAGAGCACTTGTCGAAGTAGATGGTGGTGTCAACCTCGAAACAGGGAAAGAACTGGTGAGAGCTGGAGCAGATGCACTTGTTGCAGGTAGCTTTGTGTTCAACTCGGAGAACCCTACACAAACCATTGCCGATTTAAAAGCACTTTCTTAATGAAGGAATTTCTGCTCAGGAAATTCGAGATAGAATACCATGCGATTCAAGCGCTGATTCGCTGTATCGAAACGCAGGAAGATGAAGTGCCTCAATTCTGTATCAACGGTATTTGCCACATGATCAACAGTCACCACATTTGGAATAGCAGACTGAATGCAATCCCACCTGAATCAAACGAATGGGATGTTTTTCCTATTCACTATTTAGAAAAATTAAACCAGCAAAATCATCGAGAGACTTGCGATTTTCTTGAAAAACAAGACTTGAATAACGCCATTGATTCTCCGTCAAATCTTCCAAAATCTGCAGCTGACATACTTTTTCATCTCTTGCAGCATGCAGCATACCACCGTGGACAAATCATCTATGCGCTGAAGATGTCTGGACTGAAGTATCCTCAGTTTGGACTTACGCCATTGGAGGATTGAAACCTAATGCGTTTTAAAAAGTAACAAAACAGTATTTTATCCGTTTCTTTGTGTGTATGTTCCGACTTTTGATTTCCATATCAATCATTTTGAGTGCTTCAAATGCAGGGGCTCAAGACACGATCATGTCTTACCGCGAGAGTCAATTGGTGGAGTTACTTGCAGAATTACGTGCAGCAAAAGATGACATCGAAAAGGAAGAAAAAAACACACTTTTTCTTGACTATTTTCGGGAAACACTCGCTGAAAAAAGCGCATACGCCTACCCCTTTTCACAATTAAAAACGGTAGGAATCATTGATAGTCCTGACGGATTGGTGCGTATCATCAATTGGAACATCGAACAGGATGATGAAACTCAGAAATATTGCGGTTTTGTCCTAAAGAAAGATGAACGGAAAGACGAAATTCTCGTGACTGAACTCATTGACAACTCCGCCGAATTGCCATTGCGCCCGGAAGACATACTCACTGCAAACAATTGGTATGGAGCCCTTTATTACAAAATCATTCCTGTTGAAAAAGGTTCCAAAACTGTATATACGCTCCTAGGTTGGGATGGAAATTCATCCTCAAGCAACGTTAAGCTCATTGATGTACTTTATTTTACGGGCACTCAACTGAAACTGGGAAGTCCAATTTTTAAATTGAAGGATCAAGTATTAAAACGTGTGTTTTACGAGCATTCCGAACGCGCAGTGATGTCATTGCGTTATGAGGAGGAGTACAAACGAATTATTTTTGATCACTTGTCTCCCGAATCACCCAACCTTAAAGGTTTCTACGCGTATTATATACCGGATTTATCCTACGATGCATTTGTTTTAGACGGTACCAAGTGGCTTTTGAAAGAAGATGTTATCGGTGTCAATCCGGATGATCAAGAAAAGATGGTTGTTTATGTCCGTAATGAGCGAACAGGACGGGTGGAGAAGAAAACAATAAAAAAGGAATGGGAAAACCCAACTGATTCAAAATCAGAAATTCCTCATGTTGCAATTACCCCCGAAGACCAAGGAACTGAAGGGTCGGATGACAAAAAAGAGGGGGATACAAAAACGTTGAAAAAAGACAAACGTGACCCTAACCAAATGTCAACGACACTAGGTGGCAAGAAAAAAAGAAAACGAAGAAATTAACTGGTTTTAAATGTCTCCTGAATACCTACTCGACCGGCACAAATCAGGTGAATAAAGGAACCTATTTTTATGTACATTTGATAAAACTTCACTGCTATGAGTAAAAATCTGTATATCGTACCCCATGATTTCACACCTGTTGGAGATGCTGCATTGAACTATGCTTTGCACCTTGGAAAAAATGTACACACAGAAATCATGTTGCTGCATGTTGTTGAATCAGCATCAGAATTGGCCAAAACAAACGCTAAGCTTGAAGCTATTATGGCTCAGCATCAATTGCCAGAGGGTGTTACGATCACGAAGAAAATAATTGAAGGATCCATTTTCGAAAAGATTGGAGCCATTGCGAAAAAAGAAGGCGCTCAATTGATCATCATGGGGACACATGGCGCTACTGGAATGCAGAAATTGTTCGGAAGCAATGCCATGAAAGTGATTACCCATGCTGAAACACCATTTTTAATTGTCCAGAAGGATACCCCACAGAACCCGATTACAAGTGTCTTGGTACCAATCGACTTAACGAAAGAAAGTTTGCAGATTGTCAATATTGCCGGAGATATCGCCTCAATTTTTGGGGCAGAAGTACATGTCGTAGGTGAAAAACAAAACGACGAATTGCTCAGCCAACAAATGAAAAATCGAATTCTTATTGTGAAAAATCAATACGAAGACCGTAAAATACCTTGTACAGTTGAACTATTAAAAAGTGGCGGCAGTTACGCAAAAAAGATCTTAACCTATTCAAATGAAAATGTGGTTGACATGATTGCAATTGCTTACCATTCAGAAAGCCTACTCCCACAATTTGATACCTTTGCACAGAATTTAATCACAAACGATAAAAAAATCCCATGTATGGTTCTGAATTCAAAACCAGCATCTGCGCTATATTTTTAAAATGAATTTAGGACAATACAATGAACTTGAAATACTTCGCTTCACAAGTGTCGGTGCCTACCTAGGTGACGCCGAAGGAAATGATGTACTTCTTCCCAATAAATACCTCTACGATGAACTAGAAATTGGCGATGTCGGCAAAGTATTTCTTTACAAAGACTCAGAAGATCGACTTGTAGCTACCACCGAGACACCAAAAATCATACTCGATCAATTTGCTTACCTCAAGGTTTCAGAAGTGAGTCTATATGGCGCTTTTCTAGACTGGGGGCTTGAAAAAGACTTGATGGTCCCTTTCAAAGAGCAAAACCAAAAAATGGAGGAAGGGAAAAGTTACCTCGTTACCCTTCGCATCGATCAAGCGACTGACCGACTCTACGCGACAATGAAAATCAATAAATGGTTGGAACCATGTGCCGATGAAGAATTGATCAATACTCCACAGGAAATCTTGATCTGTGACGTTACCGATCTTGGTGTGAAAGTGATTGTTGCGGATAAATACCACGGCCTGATTTTTCAGAATGACATCAGCAAACCAGTGCGTCGAGGTCAGCGCGTTACGGGATACATCTACAACATCCGTGAAGATGGTAAGGTTGATGTCCGCCTTGAGCCCACGGGCTTCATCCGCTATACGGAAGCCATGGATGCTATCATGGAAACTTTGACACTGAAGAAAGTACTCCCCCTCTCCGACTCGAGCGATCCCAATGTGATTCGCGAAGTCATGGGGATGAGCAAGAAAACTTTCAAACAAGCGATCGGTCAATTGTACAAGGCAAATAAAATAACGATTCTTCCAAATGAGATTCGCCTCAATGAAACAGAGCAATAACTTTTTGCTTCTTTTCACGTGTATCTTTTTTCTTCATGCACGTGCGCAAACAGATACAACTCAACTTCGTCAGCATGTTTCAGAAATCTTAAACACCAAAGATTTCCGACATTTCATGAACACCCCGGCATTGAATGACGTGGCACAGTACATTTATCAAGAATTCAAAAAAAGTGCGGACTCGGTGTATTTCCAGACTTTTCAACTCAACGGTCAAACGTACCGCAATGTCGTTGCTGTTTACAACGGAACTACGCAAGAAACCATAGTGATCGGTGCGCATTACGATGTATGTGGAATGCAAAATGGAGCGGACGACAATGCCAGCGGTGTAGCTGGAATGCTTGAAATTGCTCGACAAATCAGTGACAAACCTCTCTCTCACCGCATTGAACTTGTGGCTTATACCTTAGAAGAGCCACCATTTTTTCGAACTGAACACATGGGAAGTTATGTCCATGCGAAATCATTGGCCGATGCAGGTCGAGCCGTATATGGGATGATTTCACTCGAAATGATTGGCTACTTCAGCGACGCGAAAAGATCCCAAGACTACCCACTCGGCATCCTAAAGATGTTTTATGGCAACAAGGGTAATTTTATAACACTCGTCAACAAATTTGGTAAAGGAAAATTCGCCGGAAAATTTACTCGAGAATTTAAACGGACAGCCGCAATAAGAACGAAACGATTTACAGGTCCAAAACTTTTACCTGGTGTAGATTTCTCTGACCACTTGAACTATTGGTCCTTCGGCTACAGCGCATTAATGATTACAGATACGGCATTCTACCGCAATAAAAATTACCACATGGCAAGCGATACGATCGAGACCTTAGACTTCAAACGAATGGCCATGGTGATTGACGATGTTATTCGCGTATTACTTTAATCATTTTGAGTTATTTATTTAGAAAAGAATAGATTGTAT
>JBDKGB010000106.1:0-14901 GCA_039798485.1 Bacteroidota bacterium | reverse complement strand
AATGCCATCTTGTATGTGTACAAAAGCACCTTGAACATCAACGGCACATTGGGTAACGAAGTCACCCTGCAAGGAGATCGTTTGGAATCACAATACGATGATGTCGCTGGACAATACTACGGCATATACTTCCAAGAAGCTCGACCATCGACCATTGACTACGCCATCATTAAAAACGGTACGTCTGGAGTCCATCTTTTCTCCGAAGATCCTGGAAATTCAGGGTACACGTTAACCATGACCAATACGACCATCATGAACTGCGCACGGTATGGAACCTTCATTTATTCTGGAGCAAAAGTAAAAGCAGAAAATTGTGTCATCGCGAAGAATGGAAATCATGCCCTACTTGTTTTAGAAGGTGGAGACTTCTTTTTTAACTTCTGCCATTTGTTGGGGTATGGAAATGGCGACGCCTCCACCCCTGCTGTTGGTATCAGCAATTATTACAACGATTATGCAAATGGTGTCACCAATGTGGGTTCCATCCATGAAGGACGCATCATCAACAGTGTGATTTGGGGAAATCTATCCAGCGAAATCGTCTTCGACACCATTCCTGATGCGGCAGTGACCTTGAGTTTTGACATTCGAAATTGCGTCATCAAACGCGAAACACCAGCGACAGAGAATTATTATTCCAGCATTCAGTGGAACAGCGATCCCTTTTTTAAGGACATTGACGTGAATGACTTTACCTTCATTGCCACAAATTCACCATTGAACAACCAAGCAAATCCTAGTTTTTGGGTTCCTACCGATTTGTTAGGTGTCACTCGAAGTTCGAGCACGCCAGATATTGGGGCGTATGAGCTTCCGTGATTTGGATGTTAAGAGATAAAGACGTCAAGATTTTAAGACGAGGGACTTTTGGACAAGAGACAAAGGACTAATAGACAAAGGGCTTGTGGTACAAGTTATGAGTTCGGTAGAAAGTTAACCTCACTTATCGTTTATTTCAATCTTTCTCTTAAAATCTTAACATCCTAAAATCTTAAAGTCCATCACCCCTCAACATCAACTCTCCCCGCTCATACTCGTAACGTATCCCTGCGGAATTGGTGATGTGTTCCGTTTCACCTCCTGGGTCAATAATGAGTGAATCAGCGCGAAAGGTGAATGTCAATTTATCCTCTGATTCGTGAATGGCCAAAATGTCCACGAGTGGTTTATCCTCATCAATTCCTTCGATGTTCAGGTATCCTGCAGCAGTCATTTGACCATTTTCGATGATAAACACATCACCACCGCAATAGTATTCAAAGCCCATTTGACAGACAACGATGATTTTCGATGAATGGTTAGATTTGAAAAAGTAAGGTTGATATAGGTATAAATCACCCGAGGCTACAGAAGTAAAAACGATTTCATTTTGGGCATTGAGAAGCAGCAAACGATCGCCCCAATCATTCGATGTTGACTCTTCATTGAGTTCATTCCAACGGTAAACATTGACCACTTTATATTCACCAAGTCGATACGCTTGTTCCACTTGAAAATCTTGTAGCGTAAAATCAGTAATGGATTTTGGTTGATAGCGTTTATAACGGATAACTTTGCTCCGATTAGAAGCCTGAGCTATGCGAATTTTCTGCTTATTCGCTTGTCCTGAATCATTTAGACCAAACGTACTGAGTAGTAAAGGGAACAGTACCAGAAAAAGCAGGACATTTCTTTGACGGAATAAAAAAAGCCCCACTTTCGAGGGGCCTTTCAGAATATGTTTGAATGACTTATGCATTCGCAGCGTTCATGTTATCAAGCACATCCATTACAGATTTTACTGCAACAGCTGACTCGTCCAACAATGCTTTTTCGTCGGCATTAAGATCTAGTTCGATGATTTTTTCGATACCATTTTTTCCAAGAACTACTGGCACACCAAGGTAGATGTCTTTCATGCCGTATTCTCCATCCAACCAAGCACATACCGGGAAGATACGTTTTTGATCGCGAACGATTGCTTCTACCATTTGAGCAGCTGCAGCACCTGGCGCATACCATGCAGAAGTACCTAGCAATTTAACGATTTCACCACCACCAAACTTCGTGCGTTCGATGATTTCGTTCAATTTCTCTTCGCTGATCAACTCCGTTACAGGAATCCCTGCAACTGTTGTATAACGCGGAAGCGGCACCATTGTGTCACCGTGACCACCCATCAATACTGCTTGGATATCTTTTGGAGAAACATTCAATTCTGTCGCAAGGAATGCACGGTAACGCGCAGTATCCAATACCCCAGCCATTCCAAAAACGCGCTTAGAGTCAATTTTCGCATTCAAATATGCACAGTACGTCATCACATCCAATGGGTTAGACACCACGATAATGATTGCATTCGGTGAATATTTGACCACATTTTCAGTTACCGTTTTCACGATTCCTGCATTGGTAGCGATCAAGTCATCTCTTGACATTCCAGGTTTTCTTGGAAGACCAGATGTGATGACAACAACATCAGAATCAGCTGTTTTTGAATAATCATTTGTTGAGCCAACTGTACGAGAATCATAGAGATTGATTGGCGCTGTTTGCCAAATATCCAATGCTTTTCCTTCAGCAACACCTTCTTTGATATCAAGAAGCACGATTTCATTTGCAATTTCTCTGTGTGCGAGAACATCAGCACACGTTGCGCCTACGTTTCCAGCGCCAACTACAGTTACCTTCATTTTATACGATTTTTATTGTATCTACTAACGATGACGAATTTAGTACAAATGCCAATATTTTCGCTTATTTTGTGGGGAAAATTACGCTTTTGTCGATAAAAAATTCATTGCAAGGCAACCGGGCGTTGAATGCATCGTTTTAGTAACGAATCGAATGTGGAGAATAAAGAACAATTAAAGGAGATTATTGAAGGTTGCCTTCGAAATGACAGACGGTCACAAGAGGCGATCTTTAAGCTTTTTTATGGGAAAATGATGGTGGTGTGTATGCGTTATACCAACGATAAGGACACCGCCCAAGAAGTTCTCCAAGAAGGATTCATGAAGGTCTTTGAAAAATTGGGTGCATTTGATTACAAGGGTTCCTTTGAAGGATGGGTGCGAAGAATTGTTGCGAATACCGCCATTGATTCCATACGCCGTTCGAAGAAAAATCCGATCCTCACGGACAACGACAATGATTTTAAAATTGGCGGCGAAAATCCGATGGAAGAACAAGAAAACGTCGAGTTGGGAGAGATAAAAGCAGAAATGGCAATGGCAGCCATTCAAAAATTATCTCCTGCCTACCGCACAGTCTTCAACTTGTATGTTCTCGAGGAATATTCTCACAAAGAGATTGCCGAAATGCTCGGAATCAGTGAGGGAACATCAAAATCCAATTTAGCGAAAGCGAAAATGAATCTTCAAAAAATATTAAACCAACAATTCATGAACATAGATTGACATGAAGGAAAGTATAGAAAATAAAATTAAAGAGAGTTTAAACGGTCACGAGTATCCCTACGATGCTACAGCATGGTCATCTATGAGTGCACGTTTGGATGCTAAGATGCCGACAAATAGTGGATCCTCGAGTTGGAAATGGTGGATTGGTGGTGCCGCGGTCGTAACAGCGATTGGTATTTCAGCAGTTTACCTTTTCACAGACAAATCAGAGGCGCTAAAGTCGAATCAAGAAGTTACACAAACAGCCGAAGAGAAGCAAAATCCGAAAACTGAGAATAAAACCGTTAACATAACGACCTCCGAAGTTCATCGCAACGAACAATCTAAAGGCGGTAAACCTGAAACTGTATTTGATCAGGTGTTTGAATCTAACCCAGAAACTCAAGAAACATCAGGAACTACGCTAGCAGAGCAAATCATTGACAATGGTGTGATCGATATGCAGCGCATGCAATCGCCAGAAAACCTCAACAATCAAAATACTGCTGCTTGGAGCGTCAAAATTCCAGAGATTGGTTCCGTTTGTGCGCTTCAACCTGTGTACATTGACAACGCAAACACTGTAGCCCTTACAATTGGTTTAAATGATGATCAAACCATTGTTCCCGCAGGAAAAGAGGTAACAATTTTCCCTAAATACGCTGGAGTTTACACCGTTTCTTATGTTGAAAATGGGAATACAATTTCCAGTGCATACTTTACGGTGAAACCAGCGCCACGTTCAGACTTTCAAGTCGATATGACGGATAAATATGACGAAGGGATTCCGACATCCACATTGATGGCAACATCGGTTGAAGAGGCAACTTACACTTGGTCAATCAATGGAAAGCATGAATTGACTGGATTAACTGCGAAAGCACATTTCTTCAGCAAAGGAAACCAAGATGTAGAATTGATTGTAACCAATTCTTCAACGGGGTGTCAAGCATCGACAACGAAAACAATTCGCATCGAGGATGATTACAACTTGCTAGCGACGAATACATTTACCTC
Organism: Bacteroidota bacterium; assembly: GCA_039798485.1. Taxonomy (GTDB): domain Bacteria; phylum Bacteroidota; class Bacteroidia; order Flavobacteriales_D; family Crocinitomicaceae; genus M0103. The sequence goes on along the minus strand of JBDKGB010000106.1, from coordinate 10,501 downwards.
TACTTCTTCCGATCCGCGAAAGTCGACATTTATGCCCTACGCGTTGAAAGTGAGAAATGTAGATTTCAAACTTACAATCATCGACCCGAGCAATGGAGCGATCGTATTTGAAACGAGCGATGCATCAGATGGATGGAATGGTATTGACAAACGAAATGGACAATTGGTGGATGTTCAAAAACCTTATGTTTGGATTGTACGCATCTTGAATCCCCTACCGGGAGAACAACAAGAATACAAAAGTACAGTCATTCGACTCAATTAGCACAAGGGCTTCGGCCCTTTTTTCATCCTTTAAATCGGGGAAGTTTCAAGCGGATTGAAGCAAGTTTCTCATCCAATTTTGCTTCTTTTTCACTTTGATCAGCATGGATGGATCTGTGACCGCTCAACTTTCTATAGGCAACAATCTCATCGATCATGGATTTTGTATCAGGTGAGCAAGAAGCCTCAACAAAACGACTCCAAACATACGTTATTGCTTCGTTCGTTGGATGCACGCGGTCTTCCTTGAAAAAACGATAGTCGCGCAATTCATCCACAACAATTTCATAGGACGGAAAATAAAATGCGTTCGTTTTTGCACAAATTTGACGCACCGCATCAAGCAATACAGCCTTGCTTTGATTGTTCTGTACCATACCATCGCGCACGTGACGCACCGGACTTACGGTAAATACAAGCGTCAGATCTGGAAATGCTTGATGTAAGTCAGCAACGAGGGAGGTCCAAACATCTACAAGTTCAGCGGATTCCGAAAGTGACTTCGTAAACCGATTTCCTGGTGCTTTGTGACAATTTGCAACAAGGAGACCATCCTCTTTCAATACATAGCCCCAAGCCGTGCCGAATGTGATAAATAGATGGGATGAAGAACTTAACGCTTCTTTAAAAACTTTGCGTTTTTCACTTAATTTCGTCAGGAGTCCCCATCGAATTCCATCACTAAATTTAGAAGAAGCATCCCAAGAAATGAACCGATTATTGACCGCATCAAGTCGTTCATTTGGCTTCTCAATCAGACAATCTGAAAGAAAACGTGCCAAGGCCAAAGGATGAAATACGGTACCATATGGATTAGAAATGGTTTGAAATCCCGAATAGCTTGCTTTCTCAGCAATATCATCCGAAAAACAAGAGCCTAGAAATGCAAGATTTTTTGAATGGCTTAGTTCAGGACGAAGTAAAGGGATTGGAAAACTGAGATAAAAGGGCTGCATGACTAGTTCATTAAAGCCAAGGCATTTTCACGTGCTGAGTCCGTAATCAATTCTCCACTCATCAAACGCGCAATTTCATCAACACGTTCTGATCCGTTCAAGGCACGAACGCTCGTTTCAGTGCGTTTTCCATCTGAACTTTTTTCGACGATAAAATGATAATCGGCTTTTGCTGCGACTTGTGGTAGATGGGAAATGGCCAAGAGTTGAAATTGGGTTCCCATCTTTTTCAAGAGCATGCCAATTTTTTGTGCTACCTCACCCGAAACTCCCGTGTCAATTTCGTCAAACAAGACCGTTGGCAATAAAGTATGTTCAGAAATCAACTGCTGAAGTGCCAACATCACGCGTGAAAGTTCACCTCCACTTGCCGCCTTTTCAATTGGAACGGGCTCCATTCCAGCATTTGCTGAAAAGCGCATTTCAATGGTTGTAAAACCAGATTCTCTGAGTGAGGCACTGGTGTTCAAATCAAATTCTAAACGCGTATCGGGTAACTTAAGATCCTTCAATATATTTTGCAGCAACTGCGAAATGTTTGAGGAGGATTTTACTCTTTTCTCATGCAGCGCCTTGGCTTTGTGCACGGCCAAATCCGTTAATTCTTTAACCGTAGCTGAAAGCATCTCTATTTCCTTTTCCAACTCTTCTCCACCAAGCACAACTTTTTCGAGCTGATCCCGCAGCGCTATCATTTCCTCGCGATTTGAGAGACGATGCTTGCGTAAAACACTGTTGTATTTATCGATGATGTGAGACATTCGCTCAAGTTCTTGAGGATCAATCTCTGTCAATTGAACCATACGTTCAGCTTCTCCAGAAATATCCTCCAACTCAATCAATGCAGTCTGTATTCGTTGTGTTAGGAGATCGATTTCAGGATCTGAAACACCTACTTTTTCCAAGCGATTGCGCAACATTCGAAGGCGGTCGGCCACTTGATCATCACCAGAAACTGTGGTAATAATTAATCCAAGAACTTCTCTGAGTTGGGTAACATTTGACGAGCGCTTCAATTCATTTTCATACCGTTCAAAATCCGTAGTATCAGGCTGAAGTTCATTCAATTCATTCAATTGAAACGCATTGTAGTCGCGTTCAGAGTTGATGCGCTCGATGGAATCCCGAAGCTGGTCCAATTCTCTTTCCTTTTGACGAAGGGTTTTGTAGGTCGTTAGGTAATCTTGTTTTTCAGCATTTAAATCTGACAAGATATCCAATACATTCAATTGAAACTCTTTCTCTTTCAATTCAATCGTATTGTACTGAGAATGAATATTCAGCAACTGAGAAGTCAACGCTTTCAAAACCGTCAATTGTACGGGTGTATCGTTGATAAAAGCCCTTGATTTGCCTTGCTTTGTAACTTCACGGCGGATTAACGTAGTTGGCTCATGGTCCAATTCGTGTTCACTAAAAAAGTCTGAAGAGTCAAATTTTGTCAGGTCAAATTCTGCCTCAACAATGGCTTTTTCGCCATGATTTCCAATGACCGTGAAGTCTGCACGATCACCAAGGATCAAACCTAAGGCATTGAGTAAGATAGATTTTCCTGAACCCGTTTCACCGGTAATGACCGTATATCCACCATTGAATTGGAGTTCAACCTCTTCAATAAGTGCAAAATTGCGTATTCGTAAATTGCGGAGCATTAGTTGAGGATGTCCTGGTATTTCGAAGCATTTGTCGGATCAAGACGTTTCAGCAGATTGACCACCTCTGTTTTGTCTTTGATCTCTGCATCGGCGTAGAGATTTTTCAATTCCACCAATTTTGCCTGCACGAAATTCAAAAGATTGATTGAATTTGGACGCGTCGCCACAACCTTATTCAATTCAGAAAGTGCAGCATAAATAGCCTGACGCGCTTTTACTTTGTCGTCATACAACACATCTATACCTTTTCTGTGGTAGTTGTAGTTGCACAAACGAAGAGGTTCAAACAGTTGATGAAGTACGTTGTCTACAAGGTAAAAGCGGTTTCTTTTTCCTGTTTCATTGGACTTCCATCCTTTCGCTCCAGAAGATTGCGCATTTGAAACAATCTGCTGAGCCTCATTGAAGTAAGGCGTCCCACCTTTCAAGGAGAAGGAGTCGTAGTCCATTCCAATAATGAAATATGCATAGAATGCCAAAATCGACGTTAGGTTATCACGGTATTGGTTAGGTGCATAAATTAATACTGCATTGCGCGAATATGCAAATTGAATGTCATCGTCTTGAAAATTAAACAGTGTAGTGTTGTACGATGAATTGAATCCTGGTCGAGTCGACTGCACTTGCATCGAACCTTCATAAGTCCCAGGTGAGGGAATTGAATTGATTTGAAGTTGAATGTTGCAATTGATGCGTTCCTCCACCTTGAACTTATCCTTCGTCCATTGCGTGGTATTCATCATGTCGTAAATCGTTTGTTTGAGCTGGTCAAAAATTTCTTTCTCCACAGAAGTTACCTCCAAACGGGCATCTGTGATAATACTTACTTGGCAATTCAACTCTTGGGCAGACGCAAGTCCAACCGTAAAGAGCATGATAAGCGAAAAAATAAACGATCTCATTGGATAGATTTGATCAAGTATTCAACAATATTTTGAGCAACGGCATGCTTTGAGCTTAACTCAAAATCCGTTTGCTTATTGTAAGCATCTAAGATAGTAATTTTATTCGTGTCCACCGAAAATCCAGCGCCTTCATCCGCGAGACTATTCAACACGATAAAATTGAGGTTTTTCCTCTGAAGTTTTAGGCGTCCATTCTCGATCAAATCTTCTGTTTCAAGTGCAAATCCAACCAAGTACTGCTGCTGTGTTTTGTTTGCGCCAGCCCAAGCAAGAATATCCGGGTTTTTCACCAATTGAATCGTCGGATCATTTTCCGATTTTTTGATTTTGGAGGTCGCAACATTCACCGGCTTGTAATCAGCTACAGCTGCCGCAAAAATCCCAATATCTACTGATTCCCAATGGGTTTGAACGGCCTCAAACATGTCATCAGCGCTGAGCACATTGATTTGTTGAAGTCGATGGTGCGTCAATGATTGGTGCGTGGGACCTGTGATCAATAGCACTTCAGCCCCTTCGGCCAAGCACGATTTGGCAATTTCAAAGCCCATCTTTCCTGAAGAGTGGTTCCCGATAAAACGCACAGGATCAATGGCTTCATAAGTAGGACCTGCGGTAATGAGTACTTTGCGTCCTATGAGACTTCCGGATTGATTTTTCTCAAGAAAGGAGACTATAGCGGAAAAGATTGTATCCGGCTCTGCCATTCTCCCCTCGCCTTGTAAACCGCTTGCAAGTTCACCACGCTCTGCGGGGATCACCTGTACATTGTCAGCCTCGAGTTGAAGTAGGTTTCGTTTTACAGAAGGGTGCTGATACATGTCCAAATCCATCGCTGGAGCGACAATTGTTGGACATTTCATGGATAAATAGGTCGCCAAAAGGAGATTATCGCTATTGCCTACCGCCATTTTTGATAAGGTAGATGCTGTTAGTGGCGCGATGACCAGCACATCGGCCCAAAGTCCATACTCGACGTGATTTGTCCATTCTCCTGTTTGTTTATTCCAGAATTCGATGCCAACTGGATTTTCGGAAAGTGTGGATACAACAAGGGGACTTATAAAATCACAAGAGGCAGGAGTCATTATACATCTGACTTCTGCCCCTGATTTTTTAAGCATGCGAATGAGGAATGCGATTTTATACGCTGCAATACCTCCTGTTATGCCCAGAAGTATGCGTTTTCCGTGCATGGATTATTTTTCTTTTTCTTCGTACTTACGAATGTAGATTTTATCGTCAAGCAATTCTTGCATCGCCATGGCAACTGGCTTAGGCAATTTCTCATAAAATTTAGAGATTTCAATTTGCTCGCGGTTTTCAAAAATCTCCTCTAGGTTGTCTGTTGATGATGCAAATTCTTGCAATTTCGTCGTCAACTCCTCTTTCAATTCTGAACTAATTTGGTTTGAACGCTTAGAAACAGCTACAATTGATTCGTAGATATTTCCAGTTTTTTCTTCCATTAAGATTGTATCACGTGTTACCGTTGAACGCTCTGCTGTACTGTTCTTGAAATTCATATTTTTTATTTTCTGGTCGTTAATTTTTCCAATTCCTTCACCAACGCATCATTGTACCCATCAACCTCAGAATCGTGCGTAGACTCGGGAAATTCGGCTACAAAAGTACGATATCTTTCCATAGCTTGCTCAATACGCTCCTTTTTTTTCTCGTCGACACTATTCAATGCCAAATAATACGAGTTTTTCACAAGGATGAACATCACCTCTTCCCTATTTTTTGATCGTGGGTAATCTTGCATGAAGGACATTGCTGATGTTACGGCCGCGCGATAGTTTTCCGTTTTAGAATACAATCTCACCGCATCAAAATCTTTCTTTTCCAGTTTCAAATGCAGTCGGTCCATGATTTTATTGCACGAATCTACCAAGGAAGACTGAGGATAAGTATCGATGAATTGTTGTAAATTATTGATTGCAAGTTCGGTATCGTTTTGATCCAACGAGGCTTCAGGTGAGTTGTTTACCGAACACATTGCTGAGAGGAACAATGCTTCTTGTGCTTTCACACTGTATGGGAAACGTTGCGTAAAAGCCCCAAGATAATATCCCGCCATGTAGAAATCACCATCCTCATAATACGCTTTTCCTATACGGAAATAGGCCAATTCGCCTTCACCCGTTTTCGGCATTCGTTGGTAGATTTGTTCGTACAACACAATCGTTCTAGCAAATTGTTTGTCGTTGTACAACTCATCTGCCAATTCAAATTTCCGCTTGTAGTCGTCTCCTTTGATCACTTTGTTGTAATCAGAGCAGGCAAAAAGAAGCAGTGCTGACAAAAGAAAAAAACTAAAGCGAAAGGTTTGAATCATGAGCCCAAATGTACGATTAAAATATACACGATATGTGTGAATCTTTGTTAAGTAATGGAACTATTTCACGCGTAAACTACGTCCAATTTGTAAGGTAGATGTTGGTCGAATCCCATTCAACTGGCAGATTTTGGAAACGGTAGTTTGGTTGCGGTCTGCAATTTCTGACAGCGTATCTCCTGCCCTTACCTTATAGTATTTGCGCTGTGCTGCTTGAACAACTGGTGGAGTTACTAAGGCAGGATCCACATCGTCACCCTCTAAATCAGTAGGTTTTGCCCCTGGTCTAAACAAGCTACTAAAGACAAATAAGTTGTCATCTTTACATACCCGTTTTTCAAAGTCAATGACCTCTTCTGGGTTGATTGAGGCATCATAAAAACGCACTTCAAAATGGAGATGTGAACCAAAGGAGTGTCCTGTATTCCCTCCTAAACCAAGCACATCACCTGCTTTTACCTCTTGATCTGGAACGACAAGTAATTTGCTCAAATGGGCGTAAAATGTTTCCAATCCGTTGTAATGTCGAACAATGACAAGATTTCCAAAGCCTCCTTCATTGAACTTGGCGTAACGCACTTTTCCTCCCCATGCAGAACGCACTGTATCTCCAGTCTCCAAATCAAGGTCGATTCCACTGTGATGACGACCACTACGGTAACCGTAACGCGACGTAACGATACCATCGACGGGAATGCGAAACTCGCTGTGCGTGTCGTCCAAAACACAAAGCCAAATGGTATCCTTCAACTTTGACATGTCATTGCCTCTTCCCGAAGAATAACACATGTTGTTGTCCCAAGTTTGAACGAAATTGTAGCCTTTTTCAATCATTAAGGCATTGAGGCGGGGATTCAAGATCCCATCAAAATTTTTGTCCTTCAGGTATTCCCATGTTCGGTTGGCATAAATCAGAATTGGTCCATTGATGGTTTCAACGGTATCAATCACTCGTTGTTGAGCATTGACAGAACCGATTAGCGTCAGAAATAATATGAACAGAGTTCTCTGCATTCGCACAAACATTTTGCTCTATATTGAGCCTTAGATTTTGATTGAGGCCCAAATATACGGCAAAAACTCAGATTATCATTGAACATCCATCACAAGGACATTGTAAAATAGCGGCTCGTTTGGCTGAACAATATCGAGGTAGCCCTTGTTGCCATAGGCCTGCTCTGCGGGAACGTAAATGTATAGACGGTCAGATTTTTTAGCATTCGTTAACGCTTTTTTTAGCCCAGGAACAATCCCATAATCTTCAAATTTGAAGGTAAATGGCTTGTTGTCACGGTAAGAATTGTAGTAAAGTGGATTACTTGGCGAACTCACCATGCTGTGAATCGTCATTGTCCTCCCTTCTTTAAATCGTATTTTATTCTTTTTATTTTCTTCCAGCAACCACACTTTAACACCATCTATTGTCGAATTCGGTTTCTCAGTTGCCAAAACACGAACAATCAAATAATTGTCTGCATTTCTTGGGATTAATCCATCGACACCTTTGTTTCCGCGTGCTTGTTGGCTAGGAATCGAAATTTTAACAAAGTCACCAACATGTAGTTTTTCCAAAGCTGGGTCCCAGCCTGGCTGCATTTGGAATCCAAGTAAATAGGGAAATGAAGGTTTATTGAGCAAATGGTTGCCATCCACGACCGAACCATCCGGCAGTTCGACTCGGTAATCGATCATCACCAAATCTCCGGCTTTAAGTAATGCTCCATTTCCTTTTTCAAACCACTGAATTTGCTCCCCGTTGGACAATTTTTCTTTCGCAATAACCTTTTTGTTGGTTTTCAAGGAATTTCCCTTCTCCGTTTGCTTCGGCGTTTCAACCGTTTTTTTCGTCGTACCGCTTACGTCACATGAAGTCACAAAAACGAGCACTGCCGTCAACATCAACCATTTCATTCTCCAAGTCCTATTAAATGAATATCAATTACCAAGGTAGACAAAGGCGGGACTTTGTCCAAATCTCCGACTAAACCATGCGCCAAATGACTTGGGAGAATAAACTTCGCGCGATCACCAACCCGCATGTGCTTGATGCCTTCGTGAATACCAGATTCAATGTCAGCACGATCGATTTCAAACACCTCCACTTCGTCTTCGGCTGTCCGGTAGCATTCTTTTCCGTCCAACAATTCAACAATAAGCTCCACTTCTGCTGTTTTGCTCGTGGCCGCCTGTGCGCCGGTCCCATTTTCATAAATCCAATAACGCAAGCCTGAACCCGTTTTTACAACCTTCCAATCCTTATGTTCTTCCAAATACAAGTCAATATTGATTTCTTCCTCCATCGATAAGTTCTTATTCAGCTCCGTCGATTTCTCCTGATCCCAATCCACTTCTTGTTTTTTCTTAGGCTCCTCAGAACAAGAATAAACAATAAACAAAATGCTAAAAATCAATAATTTATACATATTTAATTAAAGTAATTGTAGACTACAGATTTAAAGCGATTGATGGTTTCAGTCATGGAATCGGTGCTCATACCTCCTGAGGCATACTTGTGTCCTCCACCCGAGAAATAATCGCCGGCTAGTTCATTCACAAAGCGTTCACCTTTTGAACGAAAAGATATTTTGATTACCCCATCTTTCTCAGCGAAAAACGCCGCCATCTCTATCCCTTGAACGGAAAGTGCGACATTGACAAGACCTTCTGTATCTCCTTTTTGATTGTTGAAGCGCGCCAATTCCTCTTCGGTAAGTGAAATAATGGCGACTGGCAAATCGGGCATGATTTCCATTTTCTCACTGATGGCATAACCACGGAGTTTCAAGCGGTCAATGGTATTTGTATCGAATACATTTTCGTGAACTTTGTAGTGCTTCACCCCTGCATTGAGCAAATGCTCCAATATCGCATGTGTTCGCGGTTGCACAGAAGGAAAACGAAATGATCCTGTATCCGTCATGATTCCGAGATAAATGGCGGTACCTGAATCTTCATCCAAAAGTTCCAAATTCCCCGATTGATCTATCAATTCATAAATCAACTGAGATGTAGAACAAACGCTCGTCTCAGAAACAATGATCTCACAAAAATCTGCTGGATCCATGTGATGATCAATCATAATTTTAATGGCTTCGGACGAAAGCAAATGCACTTCCATGTCTTTGCCGATGCGGTTGCTCGCATTGTAATCCAAACAAAAAATCAAATCTGCTTCTGCCATTTTCTCTGCAACACGTTCAGGGGCATGATCAAAATGCAAAATGTCATGTCCACCAGGCATCCACGTTAAGCAATTCGGCGCCGCATCGGGATGGCATACCACTGGATTTTTCCCATAAGCTCTCAAAAAATGGTACAGTGCTAAGGAACTTCCAATGGAATCGCCATCGGGAGATTTGTGCGAAGTAATGACGATTCGTTCAGCACCATTCACCTGTTGCATAATGCGTTTGAAATCATTCATTTCTTCTTGATTTTTCGTGTGTATGTGCGTCATCAGTTCTTAGCTGTCAAAGCGTGTGTTTCTTTCTGAATGCGATTTCTCAACCCTTCCGATACCGGGAATAAAGGCAAACGCATAGATTCTGTCATGATGGCTTGTGCTGCCAATGAAGCTTTCACTCCACCTGGATTTCCTTCTTCAAAGAACATTTTTGTGATTGGCAATAGCGCATAATGTGCTTTTCTCGCCTCAGCCAAATCCCCACGCATTGACGCATGTACCATTTCACTGAACACTTTCGGGAAGGCATTCGCCACAACAGAAATCACCCCATCGGCACCTGCTGCAATCAATGGCATCGTCAAAGCATCGTCACCCGAAAGTACTCCGAATCCTTCTGGACGCAAACGAATTAACTCCATGATTTGCTCCATATTTCCTGATGCTTCCTTCATTGCAACGATGTTTGAGATTTCCGATAACGCCAAAGTTGTCTCAGGTAACATATTTGAGCCTGTGCGTCCTGGAACATTGTATAGAATAATAGGCAAATCAGTACAAGAAGCAATGTGTTTGTAATGCTCAATGATGCCTTTTTGAATCGGCTTGTTATAGTAAGGTGATACAGACAAGATTCCATCAACACCTGCTGGCACTGACTTCAAGGTCTCTCCAACGGCAATTGTATCGTTTCCACCCACACCGAAAACGATTTTCAATCGGCCATTGTTTACCTCCAACACAGTATCCAAAACTTTGCGTTTTTCATCGCTCGACAACGTTGGGGACTCCCCCGTAGTTCCTTGAACAACAAGAAAATCAGTTCCCCCGTCAAGTTGCATTTGAACCAGATTTCTCAAAGCATCAACGTCGATATCATGGTTATGGGCAAATGGTGTAACGAGCGCAACGCCTGAACCAGTAAATGGATTATTCATATAGATTTATTTTTTGAAGTGTTTGCTGCACGAAGGTAA
>JBDKGB010000105.1:0-12283 GCA_039798485.1 Bacteroidota bacterium | reverse complement strand
GATGGCGCACACATTCGCGATGCTTTTGTGCATACATTGTCCATTCGTGCAGACCTAAAATTGGACGAGAGAACGTGGAGACCTTGTGTTTTGTATATCAATGGACAGTATTGGGGAGTTTACGAAATTCGTGAGAAAGCAGACGATCATGACTACACGAAATTCTACGACAATCAAGATAAATACCACTTGCAATACCTGAAAACTTGGGGAGGTACATGGCAAGAATACGGCGCGCCAAACGCATTGCCCGCATGGAACTCACTGACCAGCTACATTCTCGCCAACAACATGTCAGTTCCAGCAAATTTTAATTATGTTGATAGCTTACTGAACTGGCAGTCCATGTGTGACTACTTCGTATACAACTCGTATGTGGTGTGTCAAGACTGGTTAAACTGGAATACAGCTTGGTGGAGAGGAACGGATACTGCCGGACAACATAAAAAATGGCGTTATGCGCTTTGGGATATGGATGCCACTTTTGGGCATTACATCAACTACACAGGAATTCCCGATGCGACGGCAAATGCCGACCCATGTAATGTGGAAAGCTTACCAAACCCTGGGGGCCAAGGCCATACCGCAATACTTCAAAAACTGATCAATGAAAACCCTGTTGTCGAGCAGTACTACATTACGCGTTATGCCGACTTGATCAACACTTATTTTTCATGTAGCTACATGAATCAGCTCCTCGACAGTATGATTCTTGAAATAACCCCCGAAATGCCAGGCCAAATCGCAAAATGGGGAGGTACAGTCCCCGGTTGGCAAGCATCGGTTTTACAGTTAAAGAATTTTATCAACGCACGCTGTGTCGCACTTCAACAAGGCTTGATCGATTGCTATCAGCTTACAGGACCGTTTGCGGTGACATTCAATGTTTCACCACCACTTTCAGGTGAAATTAAGGTAAATTCCATTTGGGCACCGACATATCCTTGGACAACAAGTTACTTCGGAGGCATCAATACAAACCTCATTGCAAAAGCGAACCCTGGATTCGTATTTGACCATTGGGAATATACAACGGGCCCATTGGGCGCAGCAGTTACGCAAGACACAAACAGCATCAACATCAATGGTGTGGAGAATATCGTAGCCGTATTTATTGTAGACAACCCAGATCTTGATGGAGATGGATTGTTGAATGTCGATGAAGGTGTTATCGGTACCAATCCCAACAACCCAGATACGGACGGAGATGGTGAAAACGACAGCTTAGAAGTTGGAGGAAACATCCTTACGCCGCTTGACACGGATGGTGATGGAATCATCGACGCACTTGAATCGTCAATTGTGGATACAGATGGAGATGGTGTCTTTGATGAGGCCGATCCAGCCAATACCGACCCATGTATTCCGAACATCAACGCCGGACCTTGTGACCAAGACAACGATGGATTAACGAATGCGCAAGAAGGCACATTGGGCACAAACCCAACCAACCCAGATACGGATGGAGATGGAATAACCGATGGCATGGAGGTCACGAATGGCTCAAATCCACTAAACCCGTGCGATCCGAATGACTCATCACCAGATTGCCAGGTAGATACTGATGCAGATGGAGTTACGGATGCGCAAGAAGGGGTTGACGGAACAAGCATAACAGATCCATGTTCGTATGTGGTGGCTTCGATTACCTTGCCAATCACTTCAGGAACAGATTGCGACAGCGATGGATTGTTAGATACAGATGAGATTGCAAACGGAAGCAATCCATTCGACCCATGTGATCCAAACAATGCAGGTATCGACTGTATCAATGGTATCTATCTACCGACGGGATTCTCGCCGAATGGCAACGGTCCAGGTATGAACGAGCAATTGGAAATCCTCGTTGGACAAGATGTGGCAAGCTTTACGCTTTACATATACGATCGTTGGGGCAACAAGATGATTCAAACGAGCGACAAACACTTCAAATGGGATGGAAACTACGATGGTAAACCATGCAACGCAGGAGTCTATGCGTACATTTTGGACGTGAAGTTTGTCACTGGTGTAGAAGAAACCCGCTCAGGTAACATCACATTAATCCGTTAATGATGAGAAGAAGATTGATCGCAGTTGCTTTTGCGTTGCCGTTTTTAGGTGCCGCTCAAGACATTCATTTTTCACAGACCGCACAAACACCCTTGCTCATTAATCCTGCCTGTGCGGGTGTTTACGACGGATGGGAACGTGTAGTTGTGAATCACCGAAATCAATGGTTAGGTGCGGGCACTCAGTTCATGACTAGCGCTGTTGCGGCAGATGCCAATTTTGGGAAGAGCCGCGACAACTCCAAAGCGCACATGGGCCTTGGGGTGTTGTTTTACAACGACATTGGCGGAGATTCACGCTTTGGAAATCAAACAGGAGCAATCACCTTAAGTGGTATTTTGCCGATGGGGAGAACAGGACACATCCTTTCCGCAGGAATTCAGGGTGGTTTTGGCAATCGAACAGCCGATTATTCAAAGTTGAGTTTTTCTTCTCAATGGTCGGGTGGAGGCTTTGATCAAACCATCGCTTCTGGCGAAGCGGCATCAGCATCCTTTCGCTACATCGATGCGTCAGCTGGAATTTACTACGTGTATGATGGCGGAAAATCAACATTTGCCCGCAACAACGACTTTAAACTCCAGTTGGGTGTTTCAGGATACCATCTCAATCGTCCTGTATTGAAATATGCAACGGTGAATGGCGAACGCATGTACAGCAAGTTTGTCTTTCATGGTGCTGTGACTACCGATCTTGCCAATACGGATTGGTCATTGGACGCAAGTGTCTTGGAATTCATTCAAGGGCCACACCTGGAGACGATTTTGGGAATGATGTTTAAATACCGCTTTCAAGACGGAACAAAAATCACAGGATACAGTCAGGACGCCTACTTTGGTTTTGGTGCGTATTACCGTTTGAATGATGCAATTATCCCGTCAATAACAGTTGATTTTCGCGGATTCCGTTTCGGCGTTTCTTACGATGCAACGGTTTCCTCCATGGTCCGTGCATACAAAGGAGGCTCGATCGAATTCTCGCTTTCCTACACGAATTTGAGTCACGCCCTGTTTAAGAAACGATAGGGGTACAAACGCTTCTAAAAAATCATCCACAAAACCTCTGTGCCTCTGTGGTAGAAAGAAAAAAGTAACCCAAGTTAAACCCTATATATGGATTTTTTATTTCTTAGCCAATCCGCGGAAGAAGGAAATGATGCGGTGACGGAATAAAAAGAGGATGAGCAAATAAGGAATAATCATCAAATACAAGATGCCAGAGTTGATGTTGTTTCCAAAAGAATCTTCGTCCAACCCCGAACCTTGTTCCGTCATCATACGGCATTGCGAACACCCCTGTGAAAAGGAATGTGCAACGCAAAAAAGAATGAACGCAGCGGTGAATATAGCGTGACGAATTTTCATAGTCCAAAGGTAAGACATTTTGATATTCACAAAACAAATTTCTGCCCCGAAGTTGGGTTCTCCATTCTCCAAAACAGCCAACGAAATCATCGGATTTTAGCGTAACTTTGCACTTCGATTTTAAGCATGCTTCATGAAACAAGTGGTTTTTTTAGTCCTCCTTATTTTGGCTTCTTGCACAGGCAACGAGCAGGCGCTTAGCGTTCCAAAAGACATTGATAGCTTGGTGGTTTACCGTCAGAAGGAATTCAATGCTGACCCAAAGAATCCTGAGACACGAAAACTCTTGATAGAAGCTCTCGTGAAGCGTGGAAATCAGCGCATGGAATCCCAAGACTTTAAAGGGGCGTTGAAAGACGCAGCAACAGCTTTTGGGAAGGACAGTACCGTTTTTGAGGCGCGCCTGCTGTATGCCAACGTATTGAACAACAGTCCAGATAGATCGGAAGATGACAAAGCTATAGCCAAAAGACACTACAAGGTTTTGCTCAAGCAGCAACCGAAAAACGCAACTGTTCTTGTTGGTATTGCCTCGTCGTATGCCCAGCTAATGGATTTTGAAAGCGCATTTAAGTACATTCGAAAGGCGCAAAAAATAGACCCGAGAAACAGAGACTCCTATACCTTAGAAGGCTCAATCTATCGCCTTTTGGCACAAATGGAAGAAGATCCGCGCTACTTGGAAAAAGCAAAGGCTGCTTACGAACGTGCGGTTCAAGAAGACCCAAAGTTCTATGAGGCAGATATGATGTTGGGAATGCTCTACGAAGCTGAGGGGAACCCAATTTGTATGGAGTATTACACCACAGCAGTAAAACTTCAGCCTAAAAATCCTGAGGTGATCTTCTCCTTAGCTTATGCAAAGCAACAATTCAATGAACCCTCCGAAGCGTTGCGCTTGTACCGCAAAATGGCAGTGCTCGATACAGCCTTTTATCAAGCACAAGCACTCAATCAAATTGGCGTGATTAAACAGTATGAATACAAGGAGATTGATAGTGCGATATACTATTACAATTCCGCAACGTTAAGCAATCCCACCTTGGCGAATGCGTGGCACAACCTGGGTGTTTGTTACGAACAAAAAGGAGAACGCATCAAGGCAATTACAGCGTACCGATGGGCCATCAAGTATGACCCGAACATGAAGATTTCGAAAGACCGAATTGAAGCGCTGCTATAACGCATGAAGCTCAACCCGAAATTTATTCAGGCTATTGCTGATGCGGCAATTCCTCTCTTAGGCTATTTCCTATGGGAATGGAATCTGTATTTTATTCTTTTGTTTTACATTCTTGACCTTCTCGCGTCTGAAATTATTGCACACTTGTCGACCAAAAAAATTCGAGAATACCTGGGTCAACAAGGTACAGACATCAAGCGCCCGATTTTTTCTTTTTTCTTGTTGTGTGTCCTTTGTCTCATGCTGCACATCTTTACGGGTCTTGCTCTTCCAGGAATAGATTTTAAGAAAGAAGCCCTTGCTTTTTGGTTTTACGAAGACATGGGTATCCCACAGGGTTATGTGTTTGTCCCACTGATTGTTTTTGTGGCCATTCAACGCTACCGCATGGAGTTTCTGATACGTGGAAAATTCAGAACAACGACGCTCTCAGCGTTTTGGACCCAGCATTTTCGCGTGTATTTTATGCTCATTGGTGGCGTAGGAATGTTGTTGGGTATTGCTCAATTGATTGTGCTTCCCGAACTCGTCTATGTGTTGACAGCCGTTGGAGCGACAACGACGTACACGCTCTATTTTAAACCAGATTGACCTGTTCGTTTCACCCAGCGCGGTAAGAGAATGGCACCAATAAAGAGATAAGGGAAATACGAGATCAAGCGCCATAACACTGCAAGTCCGGCGAGCAGCGTGGCCGACATACCAAAAGGCATCAACAATTCTCCAAAGGCATATTCAGCTACACCGCTGCCACCAGGGGTTGGACTAATCAGCATAAAGATCCATAAAACGAGTTGCTTTCCAAGGATCAGGATGTGGTCTAAAAGTCCGAGGTGCAGGAATGCTTGCAACAAGGCGTTGATCACCAAATACCGACAAATCCAGCTTCCAAAGGTTGAAAGAAAGGCCCCAGCCCAAAAAGAGATGGGTTCTTTGCGAAGTTCTTTTGAAGATACCATTAAGTCGTCCGCAGTGCGCGAAGCTCCCTCTTTCCATCGCTTTAAAAAGGGCAACTTAAAAAGGGTGTTGAGCAGCCAAGCAGACCATGAAGGCAATACAAATACGGCGCAAAACAGAAAGACACAGGCCATCAGGATGATGGAAAACCCAATCCAAAAGACCCATTGAATTCCTAAACTATAGCTTGTGTTTTCAGGGAAAAGTGTAGCGCTATCAATAAACAGAAACACAAAAGGAATCAACAACACGTAAAAGAGGTTGTCCATCATGGTGGTGATGAACACGATGGCTGTTGACCTTCCTAAGGGAATTTTCTCTCGGTTAAGGATGAACATCGCCACCGCCGCTCCACCAACCACACCTGGCGAAAGTGCAGACGCGAACTCCCAAAGCATGATGACATTAAACGAAGCTTTCCACTTTAATTTTTTATGCGTCAACACACGGATTCGGATCATGTAAAACAAATCGCGGCCGACCATAAAAACCATGGCCAATAGAATCCATGCGAAGGAATAGTTTGACCAATCGAGTTGTTTCAACGCATCTGATGCGTGTTGTTTGATGTAGTTTCCATGAGGAACAGCAATAAAGTCGTGCTGATTGTGTCTGTCAATTTTTCCGTTGTGGTTTGCATCGTGCCAAGCGTAATCCCCTGTTCCATCGACAACCTCCACAAATTGTACTTGCCGCACACCTGAAAAAAGCATCACCGCAGCAATCAACAATCCGAGCACTACCGCCAACCAAATTTTCCATGGTTTAAAGGAATTTTTGAGGATATCGTGCTGCTGTTCCATGGCTTACGGTCGAAGTTCTACAGACACATCCCAGTTGGCGCGGACCTTTGTCACTTGCGAAAAGCGATACACCATTTCAGGCTGGATACCTTGGATTAAATTTCCGGTCGTCCATTTTCCATTGCCGTCAAGGTCTTCAATGAGCACAAACGTATATTCAGCAGGTTCGAGGTATTCATAATGAACGGTCGTTCCACCCGAAACAGTCCGCTCACTCACAAGCTCATTTCCCCGTTTCAACTGCAGAATGAAGCTTCCTGAAAAATCGTTCAATACCGCATCAAGCACCCCGAAATCCTCCAGCGCACCATATTGAAAAGCAAATCCCGTAGAGTCCATGTTCATGGTGCTCCCACAGTTCATGGCCCCTTTCTTAAAAACAACCACCCCTTTTTCAATGTTTGTTTTCGGCACAATGGAAAACTGATTCGCGCCAAGATAGGTAAGATCAAAAGCAACGAAACTCGAATCTACAGCGTTTTTCACCAAAATAAACGCGCTGTCTAAGGCTGTAATTTTTCCATTCACGGAATAGCTTAATGTATCAATAGGTGTGAGCATTCCTCTCTTCTTGTCCGACATCACACGCAATGGAAAAGCTTTGTCTTTAGGGGTAATGCGTGTTTTCAGGGTGTCTACAAAGGAGTCCTTCAACACCACCAAGTTGGCTTCAGTCAAGTCGGAAAATGCGCCGTACACATAGACACTGTCTTCAGTGATGTGACTTCGGTTTTCTGAAGTGACAGGTGAGCCATTCAATACAAGTTGCGCATCCACCAAGGAGAAATTTGCACCGACAACAAAGCGGTTGATCCCTGCCGTTTTGAAAGCATTTACTTTTCTTGTTGCCAAAGGACTAAAAACCCGAAGAGACAAGGTGTCCAATACGCCGGCTTGAACAACAACAGCATCGTCAGTAAATCCACAGCGCTCATAGGGTTGGATGCTCACGTCCCCGTTTACATCTTCAAATGCACGCAGCCTGTATGTTCCGTTGCGCAAGTAGCGAAAACGCGCTAGACCATCTTTTCCACTTTTCGCGAAATAGTAAGGGCTAATTTCATTCGTGTCGGTGAATAAACCAACGGTAATTTTATCCAAAGGCGCCAAGGTCCACGCATCGGAAATGCGCACACAAAGTTCGGCTGAGTCAATGCTTGTGCCTGTGGAAAACACATACTGTAGGAGCGAGTCGTTTCCTTCAGTCACATCCTTGATCGTCCCGTTGAAGGAAACAACATAGGTCGTTGTCGGCAGAAGATTTCCATCCAGCGTGACGGTGACTTGTTTTTTGTTGAGTTTTGCGTCGAGTTTGATTCCGCCTGGAACAATACTCATGGTTTGCAGTGGACTGTTCAGCTGAATGAATTCATCGAAGTCCATTGTAAATGACAATTGATTGAATCCTACCGTGCCATTTGGCGGATTTGTTGCCACAGCATTTGGTGCCACCGTGTCTTTTTCACCGCCAGTGATTGTGCCTACTTGAGCGCAGGAACAAACGAAAAGTGCAAGTGCTATAAACAGTCGGAAATCCATGTGCAAAGTTGAGTCAAAAATGTGACATCCGTAGCATCAAAAGCACTCAATGTATCGCTATCTACATCGAGCACAGCGATAACCTCCCCATTTTTCAGAACAGGAACAACCACTTCGCTTTTCGATTGTGAGCTACATGCGATATGACCCGGAAATGCCTCTACATCGGGAACGAGTTGTGTTTTTTTCTCTTTCCATGCTGTGCCACACACACCACGTCCGAAGGCAATGCGTGTGCAGGCAACGGGACCTTGAAATGGACCTAGGACAAGTTCATCACCTTTTACCAGGTAAAAACCGACCCATAGCCACCCAAAGGTTTCACGCAGTGCAGCGCAGCAATTCCCCATGTTGGCAACTGCATCGTCCTCTCCCTGCATCAAGGCCTGAATTTGTGGCAGCAAGCCAAGGTATTGCTCGTTTTTGTTTCCGTTAATTTTGATGAGGTCTTCTGCCATGTCGTGGGCGCTATTTTTAGCAAAATTGCCTTTTTTCGATTGATTCTCCAATTATTTTCCTATCTTCAAGTAACAAACGAAAACGATCATGCGCGAAAAAACCACTCTCGACAACATCTTATTTCTAGATATAGAAACAGTTCCTCAAACGTATTTATACAGCGACCTTGACGACACGACGCGTGGGTTGTTCGAATCCAAAACACGATTCATGCATTCGGAAGAAAAAACGTTTGAGGCCCTCTACAGGGAGCGAGGAGGCATTTACGCAGAATTTGGTAAGATTGTATGTATTTCGGTAGGTTCTTTACAAGAAACCCGCACAGGACGACAAATCACCATCAAATCTTTCGCGCATCCTGATGAAGAAACCTTACTGCGTCAGTTCGCAAAATTCCTTGACGACAATGACTTTTACCTCTTGTGTGGGCACAACGCGAAAGAGTTTGACTTTCCTTTTATTTGTCGCCGCGCACTGATCAACGGATTGCCCTTACCGCGATTGCTTTCGATTGCTGGAAAAAAGCCTTGGGAAATTGCCCACATCGACACCATGGAATTGTGGAAATTTGGTGATTATAAGGCCTATACTTCATTGGCGCTATTGTGCCATGTTTTTGGAATACCGACCTCCAAAGACGATATCTCGGGAGCAGATGTGGCCCGTGTGTACCATGAGGAAGATGATCTGAACCGCATCAAGCGGTATTGTGAAAAGGATGTTGTGGCTCTGATTCAGTTGTACTTACGCATGCAAGGAGAGTCGATGGTTGATGAGGCAGAAGTCACCTTGTTAAAATGAAAAAACCCCGAATGAATCGAGGTTTTCCAATATCAAGTGATCTGAAAATTACTGGATAAATACAGTCTCTTCGGAAGTTACTTCTTGTTCTACTTTGATGATTCCCTCACCAATGGCAGCACCGAAGCTTGCCTCAATGTTCAATACGGCAACACCCGCTTGTCCAAGTTGGTACACATCGTTGAAGTTGAATTTTGCTTCACCAGCAGTATTGGTAAGCGTTGTATCGTACAACACAACATTTGCCGGTTGATTGATCGTAGATTGTCCATATACAACAACTTGCGCTCCAGCAACAAGCTGATTGGCAACGTCACGCACATAGATAATCGCAATCGTATCTTTCTTTTTGCGGCATCCTGAAGAGAAAAATACTCCGAGGAATGCAACTGCGGTAATTAAACCAAATCGAGTAAATGTATGCATAGGTAAAAAATTAGTTCATTAAATAAACAGTCTGCACTGTAGTGATGTGTGAACGGCAACGAACATATTCAGTTCCTGTTTTCAATCCATTCTTCACAATGACGTCAAAATAACCTGTTGTGTTGCCTTCGCCCGCCATTGTAAAGTACGTATCCATGTTGAACTCCACAAATCCAGAAGCATTTGTCGCTAAGGTGTCAACAAATGCCAAGGTTGCGGGATTTGAATTCACGTCACCAACAATCACCACTTGGGCGCCGTTTACGAGTTCGTTACTGGATGAACGCACAAATATTTTGAGTACCGAAGGATCGTTGTTTTTGCACCCGGAGAACATCACGGAAACCAAAATCAACCCAAAAAATAAAATCGCTTTTTTCACTTTTCTTTCTGTTTAAGAGAGCACATGCGCCCCAAAGATAAACTAATTTTAAGCATATGCAATACTATTGTAGCCCTTAATTCGTACCTTCGTTGCGCTGTTTCAAACAAGTTCGGGCACCCAAAAGTTACAAGGGGCCTCAAAAACTTAAAAAATAAGCCAATCGAATGAAAGAACATATTGACGAGCTGGCTGTACAGATCGATGCATATTCAATTCCGAATACTGCAGCGCTGGAAGAGTTCAGAATTCATTTTTTAGGGTCAAAAGGCGTGGTGAAAGAATTGTTTTCGTCCCTAAAGACCGTTCCCAATGAACAGAAAAAGGAGGTAGGAAGAATGCTCAACGACCTGAAAATTAAAGCAGAGTCGAAATTGGAGCACTACAAAGAGACCTTGGCTTCTCAAGAAACGACTAGCGAACGCATCGACCTTTCTCGTCCTGCTGAAGCAGCACCTATTGGCGCACATCATCCTTTATCGCTTGTGCGCAGTGAGATCATTTCTATTTTTTCGAAAATTGGATACTCCGTTTCGGAAGGACCTGAAATCGAAGACGACTGGCACAACTTCTCCGCCTTGAATTTTCCGCCTGAACACCCCGCTCGGGACATGCAGGACACCTTCTTCATTGAAAAGGGTGAGAAGGAAATGGCGCTTCGTACACACACGAGTTCAGTGCAAGTGCGCGTGATGGAAAACAGTACACCACCAATTCGCACCATTTCCCCAGGGCGCGTTTACCGCAATGAAGCCATTTCTGCTCGTGCTCACTGCTTTTTTCATCAGGTCGAGGGCTTGTACATAGACAAAAACGTGTCTTTCGCTGACTTAAAGCAAACGCTACTCTATTTTGCCAAAGAAATGTTTGGTGAAAAAGCACAAATTCGATTGAGACCGTCTTATTTTCCATTCACAGAGCCAAGTGCGGAGGTGGATGTTTCCTGTTCAATCTGCAATGCAGAAGGATGCAATGTGTGTAAATACTCAGGCTGGTTAGAAATTCTTGGCTGTGGAATGGTTGATCCAAACGTATTGAAATCCTGCGGTATTGATCCTGAAGTATATACTGGGTTTGCTTTTGGAATGGGGGTAGAGCGCATCGCACAATTGAAATTTAAAGTGAGTGACCTTCGTCTGTATTCAGAAAATGATGTGCGCTTCTTGAAACAATTCACCCCAGGACTTTAAGACGATGGGATGGTTTTCAAAAACAGAAGCGGAAGAAAAATCACTACCGTGGATTTCGTTGAATAGCACCGATGCGTTGACAACAGCCTTGGCGGCATCAGATCGACCTGCACTTTTCTTCAAACACAGCACCCGCTGCAGCATATCCATCATGGCGCTTACGCGTTTTGAGCAACGGTGGAACCTGGCCCCTGAAGATTGTGATCTTTACTTTATAGACTTGCTCAATCACCGCGATGTATCCAATGAACTCGCTGCACAAACGAATGTTGTACACCAATCGCCACAAGCCATTATTTGGCGCAACGGTGAGGTGATCTATTCTGCTACGCATGGAGATATTGATGCCACGGAAATCGCAACTGTATTACGTCATTGATTATGAAAAAGTACCTTATAATTGGCTTGTTGATTGCGTTTGCCGGCGCGATGGTTTTTCGTTCATGTGCACCATCATCGACCGATGACTCAGCCACAGAACTTCCAGCAGCCTTTGCTTTTGAAGACAACCTAGCAACGCGTTGGGATGAAAAAGTTGCCATTGATATCGTGGTGAACAATCCAGACGTAGAAACGCTAGAGTTGATTTACAACGACAGCACATTTGCCACGTGGACTTCACCGGGCAAGAAAATCACCTATCAGCTAAAGGCAGGTTTCTATGGGCTCGGCGCGCGTCAAGTGGAATTGATTGCTACCTTGAAAGACGGAACGAAATCATCCGACAAACGCATCATACGCGTACTTTCCGACATCGTTCCTGAAATTTGGATCGCAGAAATTTTACGTGAATATCCGCATGAAAGCAAGAGCTTTACACAGGGCTTGGAGTTCAGTAATGGACAGCTCTACGAAGGGACTGGGAACAGAGGAGAAAGCATCTTGGCACAAGTGAATTTATCCGATGGAAAAATTGTAAAATCCATGGGCTTGGATGGCAATTACTTTGGTGAGGGCATTACGATTTTAAAGGGAAAAATCTACCAAATTACTTGGCAAGAGCAAACGTGTTTTGTATACAACCAGGCCGATTTAACCTTGCTCAAAGATTTGAAATACTCTGGTGAAGGTTGGGGGTTGTGCAACGATGGGAACTCGCTGATCATGTCGGACGGCACCGAGCGCAT
>JBDKGB010000104.1:0-3901 GCA_039798485.1 Bacteroidota bacterium | reverse complement strand
GCATGCAACGGATCCATAATAGCATGTGACGACGATGATAACACGGGTAATTATTCATTGGTGAAATTTGGTTGTCCGATTGGAAATGGAACGGCCGGCGCAAATGAAGATGACTATTTAGTCATTGGACAGACCTACTTCGTGCAAGTTGGCGGATACAACAGCACCATGGGCGAGTTCAACTTCAACATAACCACAACAACTGTTTCAGGTTGCACAGACGCTAATGCCACAAACTACAACACATGCGCTACTACAGATGATGGCACGTGCGTATTTCCTGAGTTAGCCTCAGACTTCAATTATTATCCTTCCGGAACGAACTGTATGAATTTTCAATTCAACAACACTTCAACTGGAAATGCAACTTCATTTGAATGGACCTTCCCAAGCGACTGCGTTCCTTCAACTTCAACATTGGAAAATCCAACTACAACTTTCGCTGCTGTTGGCATGTTCCCAGTAACACTTACAACCTATGATCCACAAGGGAACAGCAATAGCGTTACTTTAAATGTGATTGTAACAAGTGGACACAACTTGACTGTTGATATAACCACTGACAACCTACCACAACAAACTTCTTGGAAGGTTTTCAATCAAGAAAACCTAGTTATACAACAAGGAACAAGCAATGATGCGAACTTCTGCATTAGCAACAACTGTCACCGCGTAGAGATTTACGATACAGGTGGAAATGGATTGTGCTGCGCGAACGGAGCCGGTAACTACAACATTTATTTAGATGGAAATTCAGTTGCGACAGGCACCGCATTCGGCGCACTTGCGACCATTCAAGTGAATTGTCCGCAAGGAACAAGCTGCGATAACGCAATTGTAGCGAATCTCGGATTGAACACTGTGCCTACTCCTAACTCATGGTATTCTTTCACTCCTTCGGTAAACGGACAGTATCAAATTTCAACTTGCGGATTAGCCGGATGTGACACAAAAATTTGGTTGTACGATTACTGCAACATGGCATTATTCGACAACTCGAACGAAGCAACCTACACCTACAACGACGATCTATGCGGTGTTGAAGCTGAAGTAACACCATACCTTGAAGGTGGTGTTACCTATTACATACGAGTAGGTGACGATGGTGGCGCATGCGGATTGAACTCTTTCCAAGTGTTGTTTGAATACATGGGTCCTATCGTTGGTTGCATGGACTTGAATGCTTGTAACTACAGCCCGCTTGCTGAAGCGCCTTCGGTTTGTTATTACAACGGTGATCCAAACTGTTCGAATGTCGGTCCAGATTTACTTGTTGAAGGAAATGTCTTGTACACCTCGCTTTACCAAACCACATTGAATGCTACAGATGGATGTTTAGTTAATGAAGGATGTATTCAAGGATTGGGAACAAGACAAGTTGTTCGCTTCTCTACACGTATTGATAACATTGGAAACTTAGATTACTTCATTGGTGTTCCTAACGTTGCGAATCCACAATTCATATTTGACCCTTGCCACAATCACTATCACTATTCTGGTTATGCAGAATATTTGCTCTATGATTCGAATGGGAATCTTATGCCTGAAATCGGATTTAAAAACGGTTTCTGCGTGTTGGATTTGGGTTGCGTTACAGGTGTTGCGAAATTCGGATGTGGCAACATGGGTATTACTGCTGGTTGTTACGACGTCTACAGTTCTGGATTGAGCTGTCAGTGGATTGACATTACGAATGTTCCTGCTGGAACCTATCACTTGGTTGTTCGCACCAACTGGGACCAAGATCCAGATGCATTGGGCAACTATGAATTACGTTACGATAACAACTGGGCGCAAGTGTGTATTTCATTCGAAAGAGATGCAATGAATAACATCGTCAACTTTGTTAAACTTCCAATAGGATCTTGTCCTGAAATTGTAGACTGCGTTGGACAATTGTTCGGAAATGCGCAACCAGACTGTCTTGGAAACTGCCCGGCTGAAACTAAAAAAGGTGATTTAAACACCGACTTAAGTTACACGCAAGCAGATGTAGACCTTTATGGAAACAGCGCTGTCTATTCTGATTTAAGCGCTTCCATTTGCAACGACTTAAACAGCGACGGCGATATTAGTATCGCAGACGCCGCATATCTTGAAGCCTGCATTCATGCCCAAATTGATGAAGGAATCGCACCTGGTTTAATGCAGCCTTGTCCTTGGGATCCAGAAATTGTTGACGAATCTGAAACAGCCATACTTGGAGTAACAAACGTGAATGCTGAACTTGGATACTTCGACATTACTTTGACTAATCCAAATGGCGAAATAAATGCACTTCAATTCGATATCGGAGGAGCTACAATTTCAAGCGTTACTTCTCTCGTTCCGTTGAGCACTTGGTCTTCGGTTATTTATAAAGAAGTAGGCGGAGTAAAAATTGGTGCACTCGGACACTTGGGAAGTATGATTCCTGTTCACTTTACACCAACTCCTATTCTTCGTGTTTATGTTGAATCGTTCACAGGAGATGAAGTATGTATTGCCGCATTCGACGAAGCATTAAATGTATACATACACAACGTGCTTACGGAAATTGGACCATGTATGCCTCTTCAATACATTGCCGCAAATGCAACATTCAACAATGTTTCTTGCGTGAATTACCCTGTGCACTTTGTAGACAACACTAACAACAATCCGACTACATGGAACTGGTCATTCCCGGGCGGTGTGCCAAGTACTTCTACGCTGCAAAATCCGTACGTGATGTATACAACTCCAGGTATATACGACGTAACACTTGTGGTAACAAACGGAACAGCGAACGACAGTATTACTTGGACCGGCGCTGTAACCGTATCTAACCAAATTGAATACTACGCTGATGCCGACGGTGATGGATTTGGCGATCCGCAAACGATGGGAACAGGTTGTGAAATTCCTTCGGGGTATGTGACCAACGGAAACGACTGCAACGACAACAGTTCATTCGTTACAACTAACGCCGACTTAGATGGAGATGGTTACTTCTCGTGTGTTGATGACTGTAACGACGGTAACGCATTGTCTTATCCGGGCGCAATGGAATTGTGCAACAATCTTGACGACAACTGTGATGGAATTGTAGACGAAGGATTCGATGCAGATGGCGATGGATACTCGGCTTGCGCGGGCGACTGCGACGATAACAACAGCGGTATGAATCCAAATGCAACGGAGTTTTGTAACGACATTGATGACAACTGTAACGGCGCCATTGACGAAGGATTGGGACAAGCGTACTATATGGACATTGATGGCGATGGATATGGTGCAGGTGTTGTTCTTTATTCTTGCACTGTGCCAACGGGAGCAGCTACGAACAACGATGATTGCGACGACTCTAATCCGGCTATTAGCCCTTCAGCAGTTGAGACAGTAGATGGAATAGACAACGATTGCGATGGATACATCGACGAAACGAATATCTATACTTACACATTGAATGAGATTGGTTTGAACCTTTATCCGAATCCAACTTCATCTGATTTGAATATTGAATTGAATGCTCACGCTGGAAATGTTTCGGTACAGGTGAAAGATGTTTCTGGAAAGAATATTTCGAACTTCCAGTTCAACAGTATGCGCTATTCCGTTGATGTTTCTGATTTCGCACCTGGACTTTATGAGTTCATTTTCCGAACAGAAAATTCATTCACCGTGAAGCGCGTGGTGGTGGAATAAACTTTTGGTCCAATGTTTGAAATTTCGGATCGAAAGTTCCGTTAACTAAAAACAAAACGACTTTATGAAACACCTTTTCTTGTTTACAGCATTGTCAGTGGGAGCGCTGAACATGCTTGGCCAAAGTTCTAAACCTACGCCAGTTAAAGTTGAAAATTTACCTGTGCACGCACTGCGCAGCAACAATAACTACGCATTTACTTCCGGAGAGAAATCGACATACCGCATCCACTAC
>JBDKGB010000103.1:0-25177 GCA_039798485.1 Bacteroidota bacterium | reverse complement strand
GGAAAAGGTGAAAAGGTGAGGTAAGAGCTCACCGCTTCCGCAGCAATGGGGGAGGCAAGGTAAACCTTACGGACTGAAAGACCATGTATACCGGGGCTTGAGGGTTGCTCGCCTGATCCCGAAGGGTAGGTCGATGGATCCTGCACGTGAGTGTAGGGCTAGATAAATGATAGGCATCCATTTCGGTGGAAACAGAACCCGGCTTATAGATCTGCTTTTTTATTTTTTTTCTGAGTTCTCGCATCTTGTCCCGACACTTCGTGACTCACAGTCGCTAAATCAAATAGGGAATTTCCTCAGCGCACGATCCATCCATGCAAACATTTTCGGTCCTTCATTCTGATACGGATATGGACTTTTGCCACGCTCAACGACCGGAAAAGTGCCTATTCGATTGTTTAAGCGACGATTGAATGGAACATTGAACATGTAGTCCAACAGTTCTATGGCATTGCTGAAATTTCGTGCGTGTCGAACGATGCCAAAGCGAACGGGTTGATAGTAACTGCCCCCATTTTGTTGGTTGATGAACAAGGGCATCGCTCGTACATGGTAATGTTCGAGTACATCAGGCTGCTGCGCAAAATGAGAATAAAGTGTAAATAAACAAATCGCTCGACCAGTGCTGTCTACATTACGAGATGAAGTCGTTTTGTTCTTCAGGAAATCCTTTTCCCAATCGTAGAAACTGTATTTCTTTTGATCCTTCATTCGAGCTTTAACTCCAGAAAGCAAAGGATTGAAATCGGATGAAATAGAAAGGTCTGTTGTCCATGGTGTCTTGCGGATCAGGTCTGCTAAATCGGGTTGTTTGTTGGATGAATCTCTCAAGGATGAAAAAATAACATACGGGTCTTGACCGACAGTGAAATAATCCAAAGATTGGGCTGCTGGTACAAGGCTCTTTACCTTGCTTTTGAGGAAATGATTGCGTTCAATGTTTTCTGAACCTTTGCTGTAACGCAGCAAAACAGCATCAATTTCTGTGTTTATGCCTTCGTTTTTAAGGATAGATAAAATCGTATCAGCCGATAACTGAACAATCTGTACGTCAATGTGATGGTACTTTTTGAAGCTTTTGAAAAGTCGCTCATCTTCTTTTGTCAAACAGTCAGTAGCGAGCACGATGCGTTGCTTCCGCGATGGACGTGCCTCTCCAGGGCTGCAGCTGTAAAGCACACAAAAAAGAAAAAGTAAGGTAGTCCAGCGGTAAAATGGCATGGTGCAAAGATATTGAAGTTCAGTGTGACGCGCACGTTCTACATTAAATATTTACCTTTGCCAGAGACACAAAAACCGTGAGCGAAAAAACACCCAACCCACAATCGAAAAAGATTGCAACGCTGATAGCCGATTTAAAATCGGGGAATGCAAAAAAAATAAGCACAGCATTAAAAACCCTTGAAGCATCAGGGAATGTTCAGATTCTAGAGCCCCTAGCAGAAGTGTTGATGGATGGTGCATTGGAAGACTCACACAAGGAGATTGTTGAGTTTCTTTCGTCGATGAAAGACAGTTCTGCCATCGATGAAATGATGCGACTGCTGAGCGAAGCACGGTTTATCGGAATTCGTCAGGTCTTGTTGACGACCATTTGGAACAGTCCCTTGGATTATAGCTACTACTTACCAGATTTTGTAGATATTGCCGTTGAGGGTAACTTTATGGAGGCCTTGGATTGTTTGACCATCATTGAAAACATGGAAGGTCCTTTCGAAGAGCGTCATGTCTTAGAGTCTCAACTTTTCTTACGGGATTATATCGAATCGAAAGAGCCAAAAGATCCTCAGAAACAACACATCATGAGTGAAATCGCCGTTTTCATCAAGGATTTGAACGACCGAGATGATGATGGAATCGCCTCATTCATGGACGAAGACGAGGATTAATTATCGTTCCCAGCCAAAACGTTCGTTGAGAATCGCATTGGTTTTTGCAACAAAATCTGAATCGTTGTTTTTGTCAAGTACCTCACCGATAAAGGCTTCAACCAACAAGTTTCGCGCTGAACGTTCGGATACGCCACGTGATTGCAAATAGAATACTGCCTCCTCGTCCAATTGTCCTGTCGTCGAGCCGTGTGAACATTTCACATCATCCGCGTAAATTTCCAATTCTGGTTTTGAATTTACCGAAGCCGTATCACTCATCAATACATTTCCATTCGATTGAAAGGCATTGATCTTTTGGGCATCTTTTCGAACAAAAACTTTCCCGTTGAATACAGCGGTCGCTTGGTCATCAATCACGCCTTTGTACAATTCATTCGAAAGACAATGTGGCATCATGTGGTCAATCACCGTATGGTTGTCAGTATGTTGTGCGCCTTTTAATAGGTAAGCGCCGTAAAGATTCGTTTCACAGTTGGTGCCGTTGACGCGCACACGTACGTTGTTTCTTACAAGTGTTCCATTTAACGTAACCGTGTGCATAGTGAAGGTAGAATCCTTTTCTTGCATCACTTCTTCTGCACAGATTTGGAAATTCCCTTCTTCCTCAGCTTGGATTTTTTGAAGTGTAAAATGAGCACCTTCGCTGACATGTATTTCAGTTACGGCGTTCAAGATGGATTGATTGGCCCCAAGCGCCCAAGTGCCTATTGTCATGGATGCTTTTGCAAATTTACCGACATGGATGAACACACGGATGTTCGCTGCGCTTTCTTGAGCAGAGAGGAGGTGTATCAATTCAATAGGTGCCTCAATCTGCGACTTGTCCGCTACCTGCACAAGGATTCCTTCTTGTAAAAAAGCAGTATTCATGGAGTTGAACAACTCATTCTCCAGTGACAGCAAGTTGCCTATCTGTTGAAGTTCATCCGTAGTGCATTCGCTGAAACGTTTGATGGTCAAGCCTGAGGTCGTTTCCAAGCTTGTTTCATCAAGATTGATTTCACCATTTTCAAGGACGATTCGGTTGCCGGTGGAATGCACAGCATAATCATTGAATGAAACAGCTGCACGATGGCTACTTGCGGCTGGACTTAACTTTGAAAGTTTCGTGAGACGCGTATATTTCCATGCTTCGGTGCGTCGTGTTGGAAATGATTGGCCATTGAGGTCGTTCAAGGATTTCTCAATGAGGGCAGCAGGCAATGAAATTTCCGTTTGACGCAGGTGCTTCGTAAACGATGAAAGGGTGCTTTCGGTTTGTAATTCGCTCATGAGATTCACTTTAATGTGCTTCTTGTTCCGCTTTGATCCAATCGTAGCCTTTTTCTTCCAACTCCAAAGCAAGTTCTTTAGGTCCAGATTTTACAATGCGACCGTTGTACAATACGTGCACAACATCAGGCACGATGTAGTCGAGCAAGCGCTGGTAGTGGGTAATCACAATTGTCGCATTTTTCTCTGAACGCAATTTATTCACACCATTTGCAACAATGCGCAAGGCATCGATGTCCAGACCAGAATCTGTTTCGTCTAGAATGGCCAACTTCGGTTCAAGCATGGCCATTTGGAAGATCTCGTTACGCTTCTTTTCTCCTCCAGAAAATCCTTCATTGACCGAGCGAGAAGCGAGTTTTGCATCGAGTTCAACGATGGCTGATTTTTCGCGGACCATAGCCATAAAGTCTTTTGCGGAAATGGCATCCTGACCTCTGTACTCACGAATTTCGTTCAACGCGGTGCGCAAGAAGTTTACATTTGAAACACCTGGAATTTCAACGGGATATTGAAAAGCCAAGAACATTCCCTCACGGGCGCGATCTTCAGTAGACAATTCCAACAAATCAGTACCGTCAAAATCAACGCTTCCTTCGGTAACTTCATAGTCCTCACGTCCGGCAAGCACAGAGGCTAGTGTGCTTTTTCCAGCACCATTCGGCCCCATGATAGCATGTACTTGTCCAGCAGGAACTTCGAGGTTCAAACCTTTTAGTATTTCTTTCCCGTCGATCGATGCGTGTAAATTCTTAATTGTGATCATGTGTATTTTTTTAAATCGAAATGTCTATTTATCCTACTGAACCCTCTAAACTGATGGCCAATAATTTTTGTGCTTCAACAGCGAATTCCATCGGCAACTGATTGAGAACCTCTTTGCAATATCCATTGACAATGAGGCTAATTGCTTTTTCTTCACTGATTCCGCGTTGCAAACAATAGAAGATTTGATCCTCCCCAATTTTTGATGTTGTAGCTTCATGCTCGATTTTGGCAGAGCTGTTCTTGCACTCAATGTAGGGGAAGGTATGTGCACCACACTCATCGGTCATCAACAAGGAATCGCACTGTGAGAAGTTGCGCGCATTTTCTGCGTTTTTGTGTATTTGAACCAATCCACGGTAGGAGTTCTGAGATTTTCCTGCAGAAATACCTTTAGAAATGATGGTGCTTTTGGTGTTTTTTCCCAAGTGAATCATCTTCGTGCCTGTATCCGCCTGCTGGAAATTGTTTGTCACAGCTACGGAATAAAATTCTCCGATGGAGTTGTCACCTTTCAGCACGCACGATGGATATTTCCATGTCACAGCCGAACCGGTTTCCACCTGGGTCCATGAAATTTTAGCGTTGCGCTCGCACAATCCCCGCTTCGTCACGAAATTGTAAACGCCACCTTTTCCTTCTTTATCACCTGGATACCAGTTTTGCACTGTCGAATATTTGATTTCAGCATCTTCCAAAGCAATCAATTCAACAACCGCAGCATGCAATTGGTTTTCGTCACGTTGAGGAGCGGTGCACCCTTCGAGGTAGGAAACATAGGCACCTCGATCAGCCACGACCAAAGTCCGTTCAAATTGACCTGTACCGCCTTCATTGATGCGGAAATAAGTCGATAATTCCATGGGACAACGAACGCCAGAAGGAATGTAGCAAAATGATCCATCGGTGAACACTGCTGAATTTAAAGCGGCGTAAAAATTATCGGTCATTGGAACCACTGTTCCCATGTATTTGCGCACCAATTCTGGATGTTCTTTTACCGCTTCAGAAAAGGAGCAAAAAACAATACCAAGTTCAGCAAGTTTAGACTTGAATGAAGTCGCTACGGATACCGAATCCATCACAAAATCTACCGCAACACCAGTCAAGCGCTGCTGTTCCTCCATGGAGATGCCCAGCTTGCTCATGGTTTCCTTCATTTCAGGATCCACATCATCCCAGGACTCGTATTTTTTGGTTTGCTTTGGAGCAGAATAATAGGTGATGTCTTGAAATGCCGGTTTTTCGTAGTGGACGTGTGCCCATTCTGGTTCCGTCATTTCTTTCCAGAGCCCAAAAGCCTTCAAGCGAAACTCAAGCAACCATTCTGGCTCTTCTTTTTTGGCTGAAATAAACCGAATAATGTCCTCATTCAATCCTTTCGGCGCTTTGTCGGACTCAATATTTGTGACAAAACCAAATTTGTATTCTTGGTTTTCGAGGTCCTTAGCCAATTCATTTTCGGTATATCCCATCAGAATGAAAGTTCGTTTTTATCGAAAAACTTAAAGTGAGAATGATTCACCACACCCACATGTGCGGCCTGCATTTGGATTGTTGAACACGAATCCTTTACCGTTCAAACCACCCGAAAAATCGAGCGTTGTTCCCACCAAATAGAGAAAACTCTTTTTATCAACAACAACCTGCACACCATTGTTCTCAAATGATTTGTCGTTCTCGTTGAGTTGATTGTCAAAGGTAAGTTGGTACATCAATCCAGAGCAGCCTCCACCTTCTACGCCCACGCGAATGAAGAAACCATCTTTGCCTTCATCTTCCATCAAACGAAGTGCTTGTTTTTTTGCGGTATCTGTAACTGTAATCATGTCTTCTGATTCTTTTTATTTAGATTGAATATAAATAAAGATTAAATCTGCGACAAAAATACCACATTAATCCTTTTCAAGCAACACACATCGATTGAAATAAATACAACTTTTATCCCTTTTTTTAATGATTTCACGCAGTCAATGTTTTATATTTGTGCAACTAAATTGGCGGATAAAGCGTCAAAGGACTTGCAACTTACACTATTTACAATGGGAAAACGATATTTTACGATTTCTTTTTTGCTGATTTTGTGCCTCTTAGGCACCACGGCTCAAGCACAAAATTCTTCTTGGAATTACACCACACTGGACGCAAAAGGTTTGGAAGAGCGTATGATTTTGAACATTCATGCGGGCAATCCAGCCTACAAAGACGTGTTTCTGGCATTGACATTTACAGTTGAAGACTTCGGGAAATTGAAAAGATCATTCAATGCTTTGGGTGAAGACCTAAATGCAGCGACGCCAATCACGGAGATCGTCTTCGATGGGAATCAATCGGTTTTAACAGTAGTTTTCCCAAGAGAAACATCAGATACAGATGGATTCTTGAAAACTTGTAAAGACATCATGGCAAAATACGAAGTGTATCTTGTCGGTTACCAAGAGCAATACTTACTTTCTACTACAACGAAATGAAAGCAATAACTACTACTATTGGAGCAGCTCCAGCACGTTTCATCAAAACGTTGTTGCTCTGTTGTGTGGTGTTGATGTCCATCAATACCGCTTTTGCGCAACCGTCCAATGACAATCCATGTAATGCCATACCTTTAACTGCTGGAACAACATGTAACTATGTGGCTGGAACAAATGTGGCATCTACAAACACAGCAGGTGTGCCTGCACCTGGATGTGCCGCTTATGTTGGTCAAGATGTGTGGTTCAGTGTGGTTGTACCAGCGGGAGGAACCATAAACATTGATTCCAATACAGGTACCATGACGGATGGTGGTATGGCCGTTTATTCTGGAACATGTTCGTCGTTGACGTTAGTTCAATGTAACGATGACTCAAGCCCGAACGGTTTGATGCCCTATATTTCGTTGACAGGACAAACACCGGGTACTACCTTGTACATTCGCTTTTGGGATTACGCGGGTGGAACAGGAACATTCTCTATTTGTGTGGTTGCGCCACCGCCCCCGCCATCATGTGCTGGAAATCCACCTGCTGGAAATACATGTGCACAGGCGACAGCAATTTGCGAGTTAAACGGATATTGTGGAAGTACAGCAGCTACCTATACTGCCGATTATTGGGCACAATTGGGTACTGCGTTTTGTGGATCCATTGAAAACAACTCATTCATCTCTTTCGTTGCGTCATCAACGACTGTATCTTTTAACGTTTGGATTACAAGTTCAACTTTAGGCTTTGGAATTCAGATGTTCATCTTCTCAGCGGCCAATTGTTCAGGTCCGGTTACGAGTTACACATGTTGGAATCCAGGGACTTCCTCTGGTGGACCTTTCACAGTTTCCGCAGCAGGCTTGACAGTAGGAAATACCTATTACATCATGGTTGATGGAAATGCAGGGGACGTCTGTAACTATATCATCGGGGCAAATACAGGAGTGAATATTCCGGTTGATTTAACTCCAGTTACGTCATCTGTTTGTTCAGGTGGCTCTGTCAACTTGACAGCAACAGGAGGGAATGGAACCTATACATGGACACCTGCAGCAGGACTTTCCGCAACTTCGGGTGCCAATGTAACGGTGACACCACCGACAACTCCTGGAACGTATACCTACACAGTAAACTCTTCCACAGGAAATCCTTTGTGTCCATCGAGTACGTCTGCAACAGCTTCAATTACGGTAACTGGTGCAGCAGTGATCAATGCCGGGGCAGATCAATCGATTTGTACCGGTCAGAATGTCACCTTAACAGCAACGGGTGGTGCAACCTATACATGGTCTCCAGCAATCACCAATGGAGTGCCTTTCTCGCCACCATCCACTACAACCTACACAGTAACTGGAACCACAGCCGCTGGATGTGTTGGAACTGATCAAGTGGTGGTGACGGTGAATCCTAGTTTATCTGTATACGCAGGTCCAGATGTGACTGTGTGTTCAGGTCAAACGGTAACCTTAGCAGGTTCCGGTATGACAACCTATTCTTGGTCACCTGTGGTAACAAATGGTGTGGCATTTACACCGGCTGCAACTGGAACATATACGGTAACAGGTACAACAGCAGCAGGATGTACAAGTACAGATCAAGTGTTGGTCACTGTCAATAATTTACCAACAATAAATGGAGGTGTCGATGCCACAGTATGTGCTGGTCAAACGGTAACGCTAACGGCTTCTGGTGCAACTTCTTACTCTTGGTCGCCTGTGGTAACAAACGGAGTATCCTTTACGCCAGCGGCAACAGGAACTTATACGGTAACAGGAACGGGGGCGAATGGATGTACGAATACGGATCAAGTATTGGTTACCGTGAATCCTCTTCCAACAGTAAATGGAGGTGCGGACCAAGCCGTTTGTACTGGACAATCCGTCACCTTAACGGCTTCTGGTGCGAACACCTATACATGGTCCCCAGTAGTTTCCAATGGTGTGGCATTTACGCCGGCAACCTCTGGAACATACACTGTAACAGGAACTACCGCAGCTGGTTGTGTGAGCACGGACCAAGTACTTGTGACTGTGAACACATTACCAACAATTAACGGTGGTGCAGATGTCACGGTGTGCACTGGTCAAATAGCAACATTGTCCGCTTCAGGAGCGACAACCTACTCATGGTCACCAGTAGTTACCAACGGTGTAGCGTTTACTCCGGCAGCGACTGGGACATATACCGTTACAGGTACAACTGCAAGTGGATGTACAAATACAGACCAAGTGTTGGTAACAGTGAATCCATTGCCAACAGTAAACGGTGGTGCAGATGTAACGATTTGTGCGGGTGAAACCGTAACGCTTACCGCTTCTGGTGCGAACACATACTCATGGTCACCAACTGCAACAAATGGCGTAGGATTTACCCCTTCAACTTCATCAACGTATACGGTAACTGGAACTTCTTCTTTGGGTTGTACGAATACGGACCAGGTAATGGTCAATGTGAATTCATTGCCTAATGTGAGTGCAGGTGCTGATCAGTCGGTTTGTGTAGGTACCCAAGTAACTTTATCAGGTTTGGATGCTGTGTCGTATACTTGGTCACCAGCCATTACAGATGGTGTACCTTTTACACCACCGACAGGTACAACAACGTATACTGTAACGGGAACTTCAGCTGCAGGATGTGTGAATACAGATCAAGTTGTTGTAACTGTCAATACAACTCCTGTTGTAGACGCGGGAACATATCCTCCGGTGTGTAGTGATGTAGCTTCTGTAACCTTGACTGGTGCTCCATTGGGAGGAACATTTACTGGAACAGGTGTTACGGGTACAACGTTCGCAACATCTTCAGGTTCTCAAACAGTAACCTATAGTTACACCGATGCCAACGGATGTTTTGGTTCTACCACCGCGAACATCACGGTGAATGCGCTTCCAACTGTGGCAGGTGGTTCAGACGTGATCATTTGTGAAGGTCAAACAATTACATTGACAGCTACAGGGGCAACTACCTATTCGTGGTCGCCAGCGGCAAATAATGGTGTAGCCTTCAACCCTGTGAATTCAGGAACTTATACAGTTACAGGAACGAGTGCCGATGGGTGTCTCAATACAGACCAGGTAGTGGTTACGGTGAATCCATTGCCAATAGTCGGCGCGGGTGCTGATCAAACCGTATGTGTCGGTGTTCAGGTGACTTTAACAGGAACTGGAGCAACAACGTATTCTTGGTCTCCAACAATTACTGATGGTGTGGCTTTCACATCACCAAATGGAACAACAACCTATGTCGTAACAGGAACAACAGCCGCTGGGTGTACAAGCACAGACGCGGTAGATGTTACAGTAAATACACAACCATCCGTGAATGCAGGTAACTACACGCCTGTATGTATTGATGCAGCTGCAGTGACACTTTCGGGAACTCCAGCAGGTGGAACATTCTCTGGAACTGGTGTCACCGGAACGACATTTAATCCAGCTTCAGGTTCGCAAACGATTACCTACGATTACACAGATCCGAATGGATGTTCAGGTTCAGCTACAGCTTCAATTACGGTGAATACGCTTCCTACCATTGCTGGTGGGGCTGATGCGACAGTATGTGCTGGGCAAACAACAACATTAACCGCATCGGGTGCTGTGACTTATTCTTGGTCTCCAGCAGCAACAAACGGGACTGCGTTTGCACCGCCAGCAACAGCGACCTACACCGTTACAGGAACTTCAGCAGCTGGATGTACGAGCACAGATCAAGTCTTGGTTACTGTGAATCCTTTGCCGACTGTCAATGCGGGTGCAGATCAAGCCGTTTGTATCGGAACGCAAGTCACATTAACAGCTACTGGAGCAACGACGTATTCTTGGTCACCACTGATCACGAACGGTACGCCATTTACGCCTACTGTTGGAACAACAGTCTATACAGCAACAGGAACATCTGCTGCGGGTTGTGTAAGTACAGATGCTGTTCAAGTAACGTCATATGCTTCGCCTCCGGTATCAGCGGGTATATACACACCAGTGTGTATTGATGCCACTCCTGTGAACTTAACAGGTACACCTGCAGGGGGAACATTCTCTGGTACAGGGGTTACGGGTACATCATTCAACCCAGCTTCTGGAACGCAAACCGTGACCTACAACTATACGGATGCCAATGGGTGTTCTGGATCAGGAACGGCGACCATAACGGTAAATCCACTACCTGTGGTTGATGCGGGTACATACAACCCAATTTGTGCAGATGCAGCGAACTTGCCTTTGGTGGGAACACCAGCGGGAGGAACATTCTCTGGAACGGGTGTAACAGCCAATGCTTTTGATCCTTCGGCAAATACGCAAACAGTGACGTATACCTATACCAATGCGAATGGTTGTGTCAATACAGACGTGGCTACAATTACCGTAGTGCAGTTGACACCATCTAACGCAGGTACGTATACACCGGTGTGTATCGATGCGGCGAATGTCGTCTTGAATGGTACGCCGGCAGGTGGAACATTTACAGGTACAGGTGTGACAGGTGGAACATTTGATCCAAGTGTCGGAACACAAACAGTGACGTACACGTATTCTGATGCGATCGGATGTACCACTTCTGCTACAGCGACCATCGTCGTAAATCCATTGCCTATTGTAGGCGCAGGAAGTGCACAAGTGATTTGTGAAGGAACAACCGTTACCTTGAATGGAACTGGAGCAGCAACTTACACATGGAGTGGTGGTGCCTTGAACGGTCAATCGTTTACCCCAGCTGTCGGACAAAATGTATACACCGTGACTGGTACAGATGTGAATGGATGTATTTCAACAGCTACCGTGAATGTGAATGTTCTTCCATTCCCAATTGCATCCGTATCAAGTGATGTTCAAACAGGAAACCCTGTGTTGGATGTCAATTTTGCCAATGGTTCTCAGTTTGGTACAACTTACGATTGGGATTTTGGCAATGGAAATTCGTACACGTCAAACCTTACAGATTCAACAAATCAGTCTTATGGTGAGGTGGGGACATATATCGTGACCTTGATCGCATCGAATGGCTTATGTTCATCGGTGGATTCATTGGAAATCATAGTCTTGCCTTTTGGAGATCCTGAAGTCATTGTGCCAAACGTATTCTCGCCGAATGAGGATGGTGTGAATGACATCTTCTTCTTGACGCATTTGTACACCAAAGAAATTTACATCGTGGTCTTGAACCGTTGGGGAAATGTGGTGTTTGAAACGACAGATCCAGATCCGAAGTGGGACGGTACAACACCGAATGGAAATAAAGTAACTGATGGGGTTTATTTCTACAAGTATGTTGCTACCGGCATCAATGGTGTGGAAATCAAGGGTCACGGTGACATCACTGTCGTGCGATAAGTCGTTCGAAATAGTGCTGAAGGATCAATTAATGGTGGGGAGCGTTGAGAATTTTTAATGACCTAAATTCGATATCTGAAATTCCCAATCCTGTTGTTACGATTGGAACTTTTGACGGTGTACATCTCGGACATCAGAAAATTCTTCAGACCCTGTTGGATGAGGCAAAAGGTGTTGATGGCGAATCTGTCTTATTGACATTTTACCCACATCCACGCATGATCCTTTTCCCGGAAAGTCATGGCATGAAACTCTTGCAAACGCAAGCTGAGAAAATGGAGAAGTTGTCAGAATATGGACTTCAAAATTTAATCATCTACCCTTTCTCCTTTGATTTTTCGCGATTGTCCGCTTTGGAATTTGTGCGCGATATCCTGGTGGAAAAGTTGCATGTGCGTAAGATTGTCATCGGCTATGATCACCAATTCGGAAAGAATAGGGAGGGGAACATTGATTACTTGAGAGACATCGCTGAAATGTACGAATTTGAGGTGATTGAAATTCCGGCTCAAGACATTGATGAGGTAAATGTCAGTTCAACGAAAATACGTGATGCCTTACTTCAGGGTGATGTTGAGCGCGCTTCTGTTTTTCTAGGTCGGCCCTATGAGCTTTCGGGTAAAGTGGTTAGAGGTAGAGCTTTGGGGAGAACAATTGGCTTTCCGACAGCGAACATTGATGTCAACAGCGATTTGAAGTTGGTCCCAGGGATCGGTGTTTATGCCGTAGAAGTAGAGGTTAATGGTCAAGTACACCGTGGGATGTTAAACATTGGCAAACGTCCAACAATTGTTTCGACAGATGACGTACATTTGGAGGTACACATTCTTGATTTTCAGGAGGACATTTATGATAAAATGATTACCGTTCGGTTTATGGCTCGCGTTCGTAATGAGCAAAAATTTGAGTCGGTTGAAGCGTTAAAAGAACAATTGCAAAAAGATGAAAAATCCGTTCGTACTTCTTCTGTGTTTGGCGCTTAATTGTGTGGCATTTGCA
Source organism: Bacteroidota bacterium (assembly GCA_039798485.1). Classification (GTDB taxonomy): domain Bacteria; phylum Bacteroidota; class Bacteroidia; order Flavobacteriales_D; family Crocinitomicaceae; genus M0103. Next base: position 12,457 of record JBDKGB010000103.1, on the reverse strand, counting down.
CAAGCCTATACGCTGCGTGTTTATCATTTGTCCGAATTGGAATCTGCCAATCCTGATTCAGTGTTTTCCATTTCATTGGCCCGTGAAAAATTGACTGAGGTGCCGGCAATCATTGCACGCTTTACACATGTCAAAGTACTTGATCTTGGAAAGAATAAATTGACTGAATTGCCAAGTTTTATTGGAGACTTGAAATTCATTGAAATCTTGGACTTGTCTAAAAACGAATTGGCCATTTTTCCAAATGAAATTTGTCGCTTATCAAATCTAACGACACTGATCATCAATAGGAATACTTTTGATCGTATTCCAGAATGCTTTGGCTATTGCACGAAGTTGGAAATGATAGATTTGTGGGAGGTGCCAATAGCCTATTTTCCTCAGTCAATGGATCAATTAAAATCCCTTAAATTTATTGAGATTCAAGGGGTAAAATATGGGCCTACCTTTCAAGAGGCACTCAGAAAGCGTCTGCCTTGGGTCGAAATCCATTTCGATGCTCCTTGCGACTGCATGGAGTAGGGGATTAATTTTTTATGAAACCAATGTGATATTTGGTAAACTCCGATTTAACTCATTTTTTTATTTTATATTTGGAATGCTACTGCGCTTGACGTTTCGTTAAAATGCCAAAAACAAGGTGTTTTTTAGATCAGTTTACAACTTGTGTTGAGCCATTGGTGTAATTAACACAATTCCTTTTTCATGAAAAAAAGTGTACTTGTCTCTGTTTTTCTTTTCACGCTTACTGCGTATGCTCAGCAAATTCCGCAGTACAGTCAATACCTTAGAAATCAATACATGGTCAACCCTGGTGCAGCCGGAGTATATGACTTCACAGACATTACCATGAGCGGGCGTTGGCAATGGGCAGGCTTTGGTGATGAGCCGAGAACTGCATACCTATCCGTTTCATCGCCATTAAATTTGCCGGATAAACCAAAATACAATCCCGCATTGCGCACAAGCCAAGGTCCGGTAAAGAATCCTGAAGTGAAAACAGGAAAGCTGAAACATGCTGTTGGTGGTCAATTCGTTGCGGACCAATATGGTGCATTTCGCCGCATGCAGTTCGCTGGAACATATGCCTTACATTTACCGCTTTCGTCGAAGGTAAATCTATCATTTGGAACTCGTTTAGGACTCTCCAATCATTCTTTTTTGAAGGATAAAGCACAAGTGCTCAATCAAGTTGATCCAACTCTCGGGTACAACGACCAGACGTACAACAACTTCGTGATGAATCAATCAAACCGATTTATCATGGATTTAGGTGTTGGATTTTATCTTTATTCGAAGAACTACTTTGTTGGAATTTCCGCGGATCACCTTACCAAGGATTTGGTGAATTTTGGTTCAGGGACAGCCAATTTTAACACGCAAATGCATTTCAACGCAACGGCAGGGGTGAAGATTCCTGTGAGTGAAAATGTGACACTTACACCTGCTGTCCTGATGAAAAAGATGACACCTGCACCTTTGACAATCGAAGGCTCTTTGCAAGTGGAATACAAAGAATGGTTGTGGGTGGGTGTTTCATACCGAAACAAAGATGCCATCATTGGAATGGTAGGTATGAACATTTCCGAACGGTTCAAATTGGGGTATTCCTACGATTATTCCCTTTCTCGCTTCAATAATTTCACTTCTGGAGGACACGAGTTGGTACTGGGCTTAATGCTTGGCCGTTAATCGATGTTCAATTATAGACCTATTCGAATGAAAAAAGAAATCCTTTTCGTGATTTTTCTCTGCGGCTTTTGTGTGGACGCAATGGCTCAATTCTGGCAAACTTCTGAGCCAATGAGACTCCAAGGAACTGTGAACACACCCTCTTATGAAGAAATCATGCCTGTCTTCTCAAAGGACAGTTCAATCCTATATTTTGTGCGTGCCTTTGATCCTGCTTCTGTTGCTGGCGAATCGGATCAAGACATTTGGTTCAGTAAGCGTACTGCTGATGGAAGCTATGGTGCATGTCAACCTTTGACTGCATTAAACAATAAATTCAACAACGGTATTGTAGGTGTTGGCGCATCCGGAAAGTCGCTGTATGTGTTGAATTCGTATGAAGGTAAAAAGGATTTGGTGAAAGGCTTGTCAACGTCGGTTTCGAAAGACAATAAATGGCAAACACCCACTGAGGTGAACATTCCTACGTTAGATATTGAAGGGGAATTTTACACGTTCTATGTCGCTGAATCGGAAGATGTACTGGTACTCTCTTACAAAGGACCGAATACCTTGGGTGAGGAGGACTTGTATGTAAGCACGAAACAGAATGGAAGTTGGACTGCTCCTCAACACATGGGGAATGTCATCAATACTGCAGGATTTGAAACAACGCCATTTTTATCGAAAGGAAAGGACACTTTGTTTTTCTCAAGCAATGGCCTTGGTGGTTTGGGTGATGCAGACATCTTTTATGCCGTAAAGCAAGGAAATTCGTATACCAATTGGTCTGCACCGAAGAATCTTGGCGACAAAGTCAATTCACCGAAGTTTGATGCTTATTTCTCCTACTCAGGAAATTCAATGTATTGGTCGAGTAACCGAGATGGCGAAAGAAGTGATATCTATATGGCTTCAATTCTAACACCGCCAGCATTAAGTACGAAATGCCAAGGAACCGATGTGACCATCTTCGGTGGATCAGATGGAGCATTGTCCTCTACGCCAATTGGTGGAGTCGCTCCATTTAGTTATGCATGGTCGAATGGCTCCTCAATGCAAAACCCAACAGGAGTCGTGAAAGGACGCTATGTCGTAAACGTAACGGATGCCATTGGACAAAAAGTATCATGTATTGCCAATGTAGGTGAACCTCTTCCACTGCAAAACCTAAGTTTCAAGCATGTCTACGATTACAATTATGCAAACCTTACATGCGCTGAAAATGAATCGTTGGCTGCCTTTGTAAAACAAGTGGAAGCTCAAGTGAAAAGTGGTCGTTCAGGGGTGAAAATTTACATTACTTCGTCTGCATCGAGAGTGCCAACAAAAGCCTTTGAAGGATCGAATCAAAAGCTAGCGGATGCTCGGGCTGAACGCATGAAAACGGAACTTGACAGTTATTTCGCCGCAGCTGGTTTGTCAGGAAAGGTGACCGTTGTGATCGAGTTTTCAAAAGTGCAAGGTCCGAAATACAGCAGTGATTACGAAGATCAAGGAAAGTACCGTGAATTCCAGTTTGTGGAGTTGAAGACGCAGTAGGGTTAATTGAACTTTATCGCCTTCGATGGACGAATTCGTGTAATCACAATACTCGGAATAATTAGCGCGGAAATACACACTGCGAAAGTGACGAGATTTAGTGCAATCCATGCCATGGCATTCAATTCAATAGGCACTGAATCTAAATAGTACACTTCAGGATTGAGCTTTATTATCCCGAAGTACTCTTGCAATCCACAGAGCGCCAAGCCGACAACATTTCCGAGAAGCATTCCGCGTAAAATCAATCGTCCAGATTGGTAGAGGAAGATTTTTCGAATGCTCCAATCTGTTGCCCCCATGGATTTCAACAATCCGATGAAGCTTGTGCGTACAAGGATCAATACTAGTAGGGCAGAACCCATGTTGATGATGCCGATCAATATCATCAAGGTCAAAATGATCAACACATTTAAATCCAAAAATCCGAGCCACATAAAAATATCTGCTTGCTCATCTGTGATGCTCGTTACCCGCAGCATATGACCGCTTGATGTTGGAATGAGCGAAAATTGGCGCTTCATTTTTTCATAGATCTCAGGCAAGGCATTCCAATCGTTCACGCTGAGTTCATACGCTCCGATATAGTTGGATGAGCTTCCAGGGCCATCTTTAGGCTTAAATGCTATGGTACGGTGAAAACCTTCAATGCTGAATCCATCAGAGGTCACTGTCTTGTCGATGGTTCCATCCGCGTTCAATTGAAATCCGCAGTCTTCATCGATGTGATTGACAGCCCCATGGTGTGGTTGGACATGGATGAACATGTATGCCGTGTCTGCTTTGCTGGTTGTTTCATTTCTGCCGTCAATGTTGCTCCAATAGTCTGAAACAATCAACCGAATGACCGTATCTTTTGTTGGACACAGCGGGAAGCCAGAATAATTCTCAAAACCTTTGCCCCAATCGTAGCGGTAATTGCCATTTCCACCACTGCTTGCTGCGCGAACGATCAATTGTCCATTGTATAGCGTATCTTCAATGGTGATTGCTGCTTTGATGCCCCAGTCATTGAGGGATTGTACAAGTCGAAGGTCGCCAATGGCCATTTTTTTATCAAATTCCTCCAATCCCGTTTCATAGATTCCCACAAGTTTGAAATTGCGTCGAATCGGTTGGTTTTTCACAAAAAATGCTTTCACTTCCTCGTTCAATTTTACACCCAAAGTTTTGGCGACTTGGGCCGACAGTAAGATTTCGTTTGTCGCTTCAGGTGAGGAAAAATCTGGAACACGACCAGAAGTTAGATTTTCTTTAAAAAAATGAAGGTCGTACGCCGAATCCACTCCTTTGAGAAGTCCCGCCATGATCTCTTGCTGAACAAACACAGAGTCCTTCCCGTTTTTGGTTCTGATCGTGCGTTCTACCTTTCCAGATTGAAACAAAACAGGTTTGTACGCCACAGGATTTACAGTAGCAATTCCTTTGAAATTCTGTAATGAATTGTGCAAGAGGGTATCTCGCAATAAAGGTTCAGCTTCATAAACACTCTGTTCTCCTGCATTCATTACAAGGATATGCGAACCAAAACCCGTAACTTTGTCGCGAACTTCGTGTTGGAAACCCGTAACCACTGCGATTGTAATCAAATTAACAACAACAGCAAGTGCAATACTTAACATGGAAATGCGAACGATGGGCCGGGAAACTTTCTTACCTTCGACCTCGCTTTTCAGGATTCTTTGTGATATGAAATACTCAAACGGCAAACTGCTTGTTTTGAATGTACGAAAGTACACAAAGCTTTTGTGCTTAAAAAGTATTTTAATTCTTTTGGTCACTTCCTGCGGCATTCATAAGCCCAAGCGTACAACCATAGCTGAAACCCAAGTCATTGAGCAATGCGAACCGGGCGACACAGATTGCATTCGCGTCGAGGAACAACAAGTTCACAACCCCATGCGCGCGCCTGTTTTAGGCATCGACCGCCTTCACCTCTTCATGGATTCCTTGCAAAACAAAAACATCGCTGTGGTGAGCAATCAAACGTCAATGGTGGGTGATGTACACCTCGTTGATACCCTGCTTTCTTTGGGTTTGAATGTGAAAAAAGTATTTGCTCCAGAACATGGTTTTCGAGGTCAAGCGGATGCTGGTGAAAAGGTGCACAGCTCGGTGGATGAAAAAACGGGGCTGCCATTGATCAGCTTATACGGCCAGAATAAAAAACCCCTGCCTTCTGAAATGGCAAACATCGACATCGTCATTTATGACATCCAAGATGTGGGTGTTCGATTCTACACCTATATTTCTACCTTGCATTATGTGATGGAGGCCTGCGCGGAAAATGGAAAACAACTCGTTGTGTTGGATCGGCCTAATCCAAATGGTCATTATGTGGATGGTCCGATTCGTGAACCTGAACAGAAGTCATTCGTTGGCATGCATCCTGTTCCCATCGTTTATGGAATGACGATTGGGGAATATGCGATGATGATCAATGGAGAACATTGGCTGCGAGATAGCCTTTCTTGTAAATTGTGGGTGATCCCTTGCCGAAATTACACGCACAAAACGAAATATGTGTTGCCTGTGCCTCCCTCACCAAATTTAAAATCGGAATTGGCCATCACCTTGTACCCAAGTTTGTGCTTATTTGAGGCAACAACGGTGAGTGTGGGTCGTGGAACAGATCGTCCTTTTGAAGTATTTGGTCACCCCAAATTTACGGACACGACCTATCATTTTACGCCAGTGTCCATGCCGGGTGCGAAAAACCCGATGTACGAAAATAAAGTGTGCTATGGGTACAATCTTGAACATAGCTTGTCGAAGCGTCGCTATGAAATCAATTTGAATTATGTCATTCAGGCCAAGGAGATCTTGGATTCGTTGACATTCATTGATCAACCAGCATTTTTCAACCGCTTGGCGGGTACGCCGAAGCTGAAGGAACAAATTATGGCAGGCTGGTCTGCGAAGGAAATCCGTGCGACATGGCAGCCGGGCCTAGAATCGTTCAAAGCGATTCGAAAGAAATACTTGCTATATCCGTAATTACTTTAGCTTTTCCGCGCTATCAATCACATGCGCCTTCATCTCTTCCATGTAGGCGATTAATTTCTGTTGCACCTCAGGGTTCGATGCACCAATTATTTTTGCAGCTAAAATTCCCGCATTTTTCGCAGCATTAAGCGCTACGGTAGCCACAGGAATACCATTTGGCATTTGCAAAATAGACAAGATACTGTCCCACCCGTCAATGGAATTGGATGATTTCACTGGAACACCAATCACCGGAAGTGGTGTAAGGGATGCTGTCATTCCCGGAAGATGCGCTGCACCACCCGCGCCTGCAATGATGACTTTTAGGCCTCGTCCGTGGGCACCTTTCGCGTAGTCGAACATGCGCTCAGGTGTGCGGTGCGCCGAAACGATATCAATTTCATAGTGAATCCCGAAGCTATCCAAAATGTCTGCTGCATCTTGCATCACCGGCAAATCCGATGCACTTCCCATGATAATTCCAACTTCGATCATACCCTATATTTTTTACAAAAGTAAGAAACCCTTTCGAGCATAAAAAAAGCGCGACAAAATTATGACGCGCTTTTCTGTAATTTATTGGATCTTATAATGTTCCGCGCTTTTCTTGTTCACGCTCAATGGATTCAAACAGGGCCTTGAAGTTACCCGCACCGAATCCACGAGCACCCATGCGTTGGATGATCTCAAAGAAAAGTGTTGGACGGTCTTCGATTGGCTTGGTAAAGATTTGTAGCAAATAGCCTTCTTCATCGGCATCCACCAAAATCCCTAATTTTTGAATTTCAGGAATCGGCTCTTTCATCATTTCCATGTGTTCTCCTAAACGTGCTGGAATCTCATCGTAATACGCTTGAGGTGGTGCGGAAAGAAATTCAACCCCACGTGCTTTCAATTGAGCTACTGTTTCAATGATGTTATCGGTCGCAACGGCAATGTGCTGTGCACCTGGACCTTCATAAAAATCGATGTATTCTTCAATTTGTGAACGCTTGTTTCCTTTAGCAGGCTCGTTGATTGGGAATTTGATGCGACCGTTTCCATTGCTCATCACCTTTGACATCAAGGCAGAATATTCGGTGTGTATTGTTTTGTCGTCGAAAGAAAGGAAGTTGACAAAACCCATCACATCTTCGTACCATTTTACCCATGTATTCATTTCGCCCCAACCTACATTTCCGACCATGTGGTCGATAAACTTCAATCCAACGGGTGTTGGGTTGTAATCAGATTCCCAAGGCTTATAGCCAGGAAGGAATGTTCCGGTGTAGTTTTTGCGCTCAACAAACATGTGAACAGTTTCTCCGTAGGTATAGATACCAGCGCGAATGACTTCACCATGCTCGTCTTTTTCTACCGTTGGCTCCATGAATGATTTTGCTCCACGGCTTGTTGTTTCTTCCCATGATTTACGTGCGTCATCTACCCATAATGCAATCACCTTCACCCCGTCGCCATGTTTTTTAACATGTTCGCCAATAGGAGAATCGCTGTTCAAAGCTGTGGTGAGCACCAATCGAATTTTATCTTGCTTCAAGACATAGGAAGCACGATCCCTTACTCCTGTTTCCAATCCTGAATAGGCCAACGATTGAAAACCAAAAGCTGTTTTATAAAAATGAGCTGCCTGCTTGGCATTTCCCACATAAAATTCTACATAGTCGGTTCCCAACAGGGGGAGGAAATCCTGGGCGCCTTCGAAGATTTTTTCGAGGCCATATTCTACATTTTTTACAATTTTGCTCATAGCGAGTACTATCTATTTTCGTGTTGCTAAATTAACAATTTCTATGCGCCTATCCAGCTTTTGTGGTAGTCAGGATCTTGCAGGTCTAAAGCTCTTTTTGTCAATTTCAAAGGCTTGAATGTGTCGACCATCACGGCCAACTCTTGCGTTTCCGTTTTTCCAATGCTACGTTCGTAAGCACCTGGATGCGGTCCATGTGGAATACCCGCCGGGTGCAGTGTGATTTGTCCTTTGGCAATGTTGTTTCTGCTCATAAAGTCACCGTCCACATAGTAAATCACTTCATCCGAATCAATGTTGCTGTGGTTGTATGGTGCTGGAATGGAGTCTGGGTGATAATCGTACAAGCGTGGCACGAATGAACACATCACGAATCCACCCGTCTCAAATGTTTGGTGCACGGGAGGTGGCTGATGCACACGCCCTGTAATTGGCTCGAATTCGTGAATGGAAAACGCATACGGGAAATTGTAGCCGTCCCAACCGACAACATTGAACGGATGATTGGCATATACATAGTCGTAAAGCACGTCCTGTTTCTTGATGCGAACAAGAAATTCACCTGTCGCATCAATCGGCTCCAATGCATGTGGCGGACGAATATCGCGCTCACAGTAGGGAGAATGTTCCAACAATTGACCAAACCAGTTGCGGTATCTTTTTGGCGTATAAACCGGGCTAAATGATTGAACAAGGAACAAACGGTTGTCCGTATCCTTGAAATGCATTTGGTAAATCATTCCACGGGGAATCACCAAATAGTCGCCATAACCAAAGTCGATGTTGCCCAATTGTGTTTTCAGTGTTCCTTCACCTTTGTGAACGAAAATGATTTCATCGGCATCGGCATTTTTGTAAAAATAATCCGTCATTGAATTGCGTGGCGATGCCAACTCGATGTAGCAATCTGAATTGACCAACACAGGCACTCTACTGTCGAGAAAATCATCTTCAGCCGGAACATTGAAGCCAATCAATGAACGCATTGTCATGTTTTTTTCAAGTCCAATTTCCGGCGCAACATTGCTGGTCCCTTTGATTTCTTGGACAATGGTTGGCGGTTGAATGTGGTAGAGCAAACTTGACATTCCATCGAATCCGATGGTGCCAAACAATTGCTCATGATACAATGATCCATCGGGTTGACGAAACACAGTATGGCGTTTTGGTGGGATGCTTCCTAGCTTGTGGTAAAAAGGCATACGGTTTAGTTAAAAGTTTTATTCAGTCCTAAATTTCGGCATTTTAAGCCGAGTTTGTTTCTCGAGAGTTTAATTCTAGCGCATTTTGCAGTGCATTCTCTCAACATGGCAAAAATAACTATTGAACAAAAGTGGAAAAAATGACCGGCGTCATAATTTTAACGATTTGAGATTATTTTGCATTTTGACATTTCCCAATTCGTTCAAATGATACCTTTGTTCTCTATAGTCGAAGCCAATGTCAAAAATACTTATAATCGGTGCATGTGGACAAATCGGAACTGAACTTGTCCTTGAATTAAGAAAACGTAAGGGTAATTCCCAGGTTATAGCAGGAGATGTAAGGGACATTTGTCCGGAAATCCTTGCGAATGGTCCTTACGTGAAAATGGACATTCTTGATCGTCCTGCCGTGCGTCAGTACATTATTGACAATGGAGTTGATGAAGTATATCTTCTTGCGGCCCTTCTTTCAGCAACAGCAGAGAAGAATCCGGATTTTGCGTGGAGACTCAACATGGAAGGCCTATTCACCATTCTTGATTTAGCGAAGGAGAAATACCTAAAAAAAATCTTTTGGCCAAGCTCTATCGCGGTCTTCGGTCCAACAACCCCGCGCCACAATACGCCGCAATATACGGTAATGGAACCATCCACGGTTTATGGCATTTCAAAGCAGGCTGGTGAACGATGGTGCGAATATTATTTCAATAAATTCGGCGTGGATGTGCGCAGTATTCGCTACCCTGGACTCATTTCTTACACAAGTTTACCTGGAGGTGGAACAACGGATTATGCTGTAGATATTTTCTACCAAGCTAAAATGAACAAAGATTACACGTGTTTCTTGCGCGACGATTCAGCACTCCCAATGATGTACATGGCCGATGCGATTCGTGCAACAATTGAATTGATGGAAGCGCCAGCAGAAAAAGTTCGTGTGCGTTCTTCGTACAATTTGTCGGGATGCAGCTTTACACCAGCCGAACTCACCGCGGCAATCCGAACGCATCTTCCTGCTTTCAACGTGAGCTATGTTCCCGATTTTCGACAACAGATCGCAGACAGTTGGCCAGCATCGATTGACGACAGCGCCGCACGCAGCGATTGGGGATGGAAAGAACAGTATGGAACGGCTGAGATGGTGCAGATCATGCTTGACAATGTGGATCCATCAAAGTTGAATTGATTTTTTGAAATTCGAAAAAAGAAAACTACCTTTCGTTCACTTATGACGAGCTAATTTTTGCATGTATGCGTCCAACCCAATTTTCAATTACCCTGTTTCTTTGTGCCATGACATCACTCTTGTGTATGTCTGGTTCGGGCGATGGATTGAACGAAAAAGATGGCCAAGGACGAAAACAGGGGAAATGGATTTATCTCGGAAAAGATCGTCCGCAGGAAGGATACCCGACTGATGGAAAGATTGAAGAAGGCAGTTACCTGAACGACCGCAAAGAAGGGCTTTGGATCAAATACCACAATGATGGGAAAACCCCAAAATTAAAGGGTGAATACCACAACAATCGTCCTGAAGGAAGCTATGTGAAATACTATCCAAATGGGAAAGTGAAGGAACGAGGCACCTTTACGCTGAATGAATACCAAGATTCTTTAAAGCGTTATCACGAAAACGGAAAATTGGAGTACGAAGCAAATTTTTCGGAGAAAGGTCAAGAAACAGGAACGGTGAAATACTATTATCCCAACGGTCAAGTCGAATTTCAATACCAAGCGTCTGAAGGGAAGCCTGAAGGAAAGGCTGTTCGCTATTACGAAAATGGCGATGTGAAAGAAGTGATTTACTATGGTACGGATGGAACAGTGAAGAAAAGTGAGTCACGAGAAATGATTCATCCAGAAGTAAAGGTAAATGATCCAGGGGCGTCAGTCACCCCAGCGCCGAAAATCCCAACACCAAATACGAAAGGCGCGAAGTTTTTGCCGAATGGTTACAACAAAGTCTACAATGACAACGATGAAATTTGGCAAGACGGAGACTTTAAAAATGGCCTCTTGTGGGACGGAAAGGTCTATGAGTACGACCGCGACGGAATCTTGCTGAAAGTGAAGGTGTTCAAGAATGGTGTGTACCATTCGGACGGACAGCTTTGATTGCTTCGCTTTTGCCACGGAATACGTATCTTTGACTGAATTCGGATTTTCAAGTGAATGAGTAAACTTAAACTTTCTCCCCAATTTCTATCCATACCGGCATCTCCAACAATTGATAAGGTAGGCGTAGAGGAGCGCTGTGCACGCTTTCAAACGCGTAGCATTAAAAATGCATCCAAAATGCAAGGGCTAAAGATGGTCTTGAACATGATCGATTTAACCACCTTGGAAGGAAAAGATACCCCGGGAAAAGTAAAGCAGATGTGCTACAAGGCACAACATTTACATGATGCATATCCCGATTTACCAACAGTAGCAGCTGTTTGTGTGTATCCGTCCATGGTGGGTGTCGCACGGAAGGAACTGAAAAATGAAGCCGTTAAAATTGCCTCCGTTTCTACGGCTTTCCCAAGCGGACAAGCGCCCATGTCGGTGAAGTTGGAGGATACCCGATTTGCTGTTTCAGAAGGTGCAGACGAAATTGATATGGTGATTTCGCGAGGAAAGTTCCTCTCAGGCGAACATAATTTTGTGTTTGATGAAATTGCCGCAATCAAGGAAGCTTGCGGAAAAGCACGATTGAAAGTGATTTTGGAAACGGGCGAACTTTCTACCTTAGACAATGTACGTCGCGCGAGTGACATTGCGATACATGCCGGTGCAGACTTCATCAAAACATCGACAGGGAAAATTCAACCTGCTGCGACGATGCAAGTGACCTACACCATGCTGATGGCCATTCGCGACCATTACGACCGCACAGGAATTATGATCGGGATGAAACCAGCTGGAGGAATCTCGACATCAAAGCTGGCATTGCACAATTTAGTCATGGTGAAAGAGGTTCTTGGCGAACAATGGTTGACAAATGAATGGTTTCGCTTCGGCGCAAGCAGTTTAGCAAATGATGTACTGATGCAAATCATGAAAACGGAGACAGGAGCTTATCAGTCTGCGGATTATTTCTCAATGGATTAAAATGGCAAAGAAAACAACAAACACATCCAAGGAAACAGGGTGGGAGTATGCTCCTTCATTGGAAAGTACTGGACATATCGACTTGAAAGCATCGTATGATTTGTTCATCGATGGGAAGTGGGTAAAACCTTCTTCGGGGAAGTACTTCGAAACCATCAATCCAGCTAATGAAAAGGTGCTTTCAAAAATTGCGCATGCCAGTGAAAAAGATGTC
>JBDKGB010000102.1:0-6442 GCA_039798485.1 Bacteroidota bacterium | reverse complement strand
TAAAGCGTTTTGGAATCAAAATGGTGATGCTCATCAGTATGTTGGCATGGGTACTTCGCTTCGGACTTTTGGCGTATGGCGATCCAGGTTCAGGACTATGGATGATCATCATTTCATGCATTGTTTATGGAATGGCCTTCGACTTCTTTAACATCTCTGGTTCGCTTTTCATTGAAACAAATACTGATTCTAAAATTAGATCGAGTGCGCAAGGTCTTTTCATGATGATGACCAATGGTGTAGGTGCTATCTTGGGAAGCTATTTAAGTGGATTGTTGATTACCCAATACTTTAAAATTCACTTTGAAAATTCGGGCGAACTCGTGCGCTATTTTGGACTTGATTTAACGAATGATGCCCACGAAAAAATCTTCAAAGGCCTAACCGAAAACACCTCTATCGGTGCCGATGGCGTCTTCACTAAAGCCATTGAATTCAATGACTGGCCAGCGATTTGGATTGCTTTTGCAGCTTACGCCTTGGTGATTGCTGTGCTTTTTGCGTTGATGTTCCGTCACAAACACGAGCCAGAAAAAATTTCTTCCATTCAGCATTAATCCAACATGAGCACCGTCATTTCGGAGGATCGAATCTTTTCATTGAACTCCATTGATGATTTCAATCGCTTGGCCTTGGACATATATGCCTTTCAGAAAACCCACTGTGCTGTCTATAAAAACTTCATTGATTTACTAGGTCGGCCTGAACCAAAAACATATACCGAAATACCCTTTCTGCCAATTTCATTTTTTAAAGAACAAGAGATTATTGCCGAAGGGTTTACTCCTCAACTTACCTTTTTAAGTAGCGGAACAACGGGGATGAACCGTTCTCAACATTTGGTGGCGCGCTCAGCACTGTATGAGCGCTCATTTATGGAAACCTACAGAAAACAAATTGGCCAACCCGAAGATCAGGTGATTTTAGCCTTATTGCCAAGTTACCTCGAACAAGGACATTCAAGTTTGGTCTATATGGTTGATCGACTCATTGCAGAAAGTAAATCAGAACATTCAGGATTTCTATTGCATTCCATCGACGATGTGGAGATACGCTATGAACAGGCACGACGTCAAGGTAAAAAAACAATTTTATTTGGGGTGAGCTATGCCCTACTCGACCTAGCAGAAAAAGGCATAGATCTATCCGACGCGACGATCATCGAAACAGGAGGCATGAAAGGGCGCAGAAAAGAAATGACCAAAGTTGCTTTGCATGACACCTTAAAAAATCAGCTCAAAGCGAAAGTGGTTCTTTCGGAATACGGTATGACCGAGTTACTTTCTCAAGCCTACTGCGATGATCAACTTAATTTTCGCACCCCACCATGGATGAAAGTTTTAGTGCGCGACATAAATGATCCTTTAAGTTGGGGAAAACCGGGAAAAACTGGAGGAATCAATGTCATTGACCTTGCCAACCTTTACAGTTGCAGTTTTATCGCCACACAAGACTTGGGGCGCGTTGATCAGGATTCGTTTCAAATCCTAGGTCGTTATGACCAGTCGGATGTTCGGGGCTGCAACTTGCTCGTTGAGTAAGTGATAATTCATTACTTTTACCTTTAAAATTTACCAACATGACAGGTACAAGCATCGCACTATTGATCGTCATCGGACTTATGGCCGGTGTGCTCAGTGGCTTTGTTGGTATTGGCGGTGGCGTGGTGATTGTTCCTGCATTGGTATTCTTCTTAGGGTTTACACAACATCAAGCGCAGGGCACAAGTCTCTTTGTTTTGGCCATGCCTGTCGTTGCACTAGGTGTGTACAATTATTGGAAGACTGGGAATGTACAATGGCAACACGGATTAATTATCGCGGCAAGTTTTCTCATTGGCGGGTATATCGGTTCAAAACTTTCACTCAAAACACCTCCCGGGATGGTGAAACTCATATTCGGTACTTTGATGGCTTATGTTTCCGTGCGCCTCATCATCTCTGGAATAAATTCAATTGGTCATGAATCCTGAACTAAAAGGTCTCATCGAAAAGCATGCGGCTTCACTTTTTGGTAAAGTGAAAGAAATTCGTGAGCACCTGCATAGGCACCCAGAGTTGTCGTACTCAGAATACAACACAATGGAGTTCGTTTCAAGTGTTCTTACTGAACATAATATTCAACACGAGAAAGGCATAGGAAAAACTGGTGTTGTCGCTATTGTTAGAAATGATCGTCATTCCGAAAACAATTCTTGTATCGGCTTGCGTGCAGATTTGGATGCGCTTCCCATTTTGGAAGAGAATGATGTTCCCTATAAATCTTCGGTTGATGGGGTGATGCATGCCTGCGGACACGATGTGCATACGGCGATTTTGCTTGGTGCTGCAATCATCATCGATTCGTTAAAAGAGCACCTTCCCTCACCCGTCAAGTTTATTTTTCAGCCTGGCGAGGAAAAAAATCCTGGTGGAGCAACCCTCATGATTGCCGACGGTGCTTTAGAAAATCCAACGGTTCGTGAAATGATCGCGTTGCATGTCTTTCCAGAAATGAATACTGGCACTGTTGGATTCAAGGAAGGTCTTTACATGGCTTCATGTGATGAAATCCATTTGACCATTAACGGTAAGGGTGGACATGGGGCAACACCTCATCAGTGTATTGATCCAATTGTCATTGGTTCATCCATTGTGTTGGAGTTGCAACAAATCGTGAGTAGAACATGCGATCCTAAGATTCCTTGTGTGTTGACCTTTGGACATTTTGAAGCATTGGGAGCCACCAACATCATTCCTTCACACGCAAAATTGAAAGGTACCTTCCGCACCATGAATGAGCCATGGAGAAAACAGGCATTGGAATTAATAGAATCTCAAATTAAAGCAATCGCTCATTTACATGGTGCAACGGTTGATTTGGAAATCAGTAAAGGATACCCTTATTTGGAAAATAATCCCGAGCTTACACAGCGTATGCGGCAAAAAGCCATCGCGGTGCTGGGTGCAGATCACGTGGAAGAACTTCCCATTCGACTTACAGCCGAAGACTTTTCTTTTTACGGGCAACATGTTCCGGTATGTTTCTTTCGACTTGGCGTGCGAAACGAAGAACGAGGTATTGTTTATGGTGTGCATCATCCTCGCTTTGACATCGATGAAAATGCTTTATTGACTGGAGTGCAACTGATGTGTCACGCCGCATTTTAATCCCTATGAAGACGTTAGCTAGCCTACTTTTACTTCTCGTTTTCATCAGTTCGTGTGACAAGCAAAAACAAGCCGCGCGTCAATTGGAGGGCACTTGGGAATTGACAAGTTATAAGGTTAAAAATGCGGAAGGGCTGAGCACCTATGCCACAGGTTCGGGAACGCTGCATTTTGACAATGCTTCAAGCAACCCAGTGCAATCGACCTTTCAGTTTACTGCCGCTTTGACATTTCCAGGACTTGCCCAAAGTACAATCAGTCAACAGGGCACCTACGAAATGATCGAAAAAGGAGATTACATGACCGTGAAACAACTCGATGCTTCAGGAGCAGAGATTGGCGTGTATACCTACCGGATTTTAGTACTGACAAAAACAGATCTAGAGTTGGAATATCCCGATAATCTTGGGAATTATATCACAATGATTTTCAGCCGTTAATTGGCCATTTCACTCATGAACTTGATCCGCATTAAGCGTAAATCTTCTTCTGAATAATCGCCATCAAACTCATTGTACGCGTCAGAAAGATCGTCCGTTTCCGCTTCGATAAAGTACCCGTAGATTTCCTTCTGATCTTCCACATCGATGATTTCATCAATGTAATAGTTGATGTTTACGCGTGTTCCCGAAGATACAATGGCTTCAATTTCTTCCAAAACCTCAGACATAGACTTCCCTTGTGCACGACCGATATCCTCCAAAGGTAATTTTCGATCGATGTTTTGAATCAGTTGCACCTTCAATCCCGACTTGTTGACCAAGGATTTTACCACCATGTCTTGCGGACGTTCGATGTCGTTTTCTTCTACGTAATTCTCAATCATTTGAACGAAAGGAAGTCCATAACGCGCAGCCTTACCTGTCCCAACCCCTTGAATGTTTGTGAGTTCATCGATCGTGATTGGGTATTGGAAACACATGTCTTTCAGCGACGGTTCTTGGAAGATGACAAAGGGTGGAATGTTCTTTTGTTTCGAGATGGATTTGCGCAGATCAACCAACATGTCGTACAAGGTCTCGTCAAACACACCACCTTTTCCACCAGCGTTGATGACCGAATCGTCGTCATCCGTATTTGAGAAATCATGTTCCTTCAACAGCGTGAAAGACTGAGGTTTTTCGAGGAATGCTTTACCCTCTTCCGTCAGTTTAAGTGTACCGTAGGTTTCTATGTCTTTGTAGATCAATCCACCAACAATTACTTGACGTATAACGGCATTCCAAAAATGTTCATCCTTATCGTTCCCGCACCCAAAATCAGGCAAGGTGTCGTGGCGGTAGGATTTAATGTCCGCTGTAACATGCCCCGAAAGGTATGCACAGTAGTGTTTTGCTTTTTGCGTTTCTTGTAAATCCACCAATGCCTTAAGAAGCATGCCCACATATTCTTGACCTTCACGACGTTCTTTCGGATTTCGGCAGTTGTCACAATAGGCATTGCATTCATGTTCATCGAAGACTTCCCCAAAATAATGAAGGATGAATTTTCTACGGCAAACGGATGTTTCGGCATAAGAAACGATTTCGCTGAGCAACTGCTTTCCAATTTCTTGTTCAGCAACAGGTTTTCCTTGGAGGAATTTCTCCAACTTTTCAATGTCCTTGTAGCTGTAAAATGCCAAGCATTCGCCTTCTCCACCGTCACGTCCTGCGCGACCCGTTTCTTGGTAATAGCTTTCCAATGATTTTGGAATATCGTGGTGGATGACAAAGCGTACATCGGGCTTATCGATTCCCATTCCAAAGGCGATTGTTGCTACGATGACTTGCGTCTCTTCCATCAAGAACATGTCTTGGTGCTTTGCGCGTGTAACTGCATCCAATCCTGCATGATACGGTAAGGCATCGATGCCATTTACTTGAAGCAATTCAGCAAATTCCTCTACTTTTTTACGGCTCAAGCAATAGATGATTCCACTCTTACCTTCCTTTGATCGGATGTACCGAATAATTTGCTTCTCAACATCACGTTTTGGTCGGATTTCATAGTACAAATTATCCCGATTGAACGACGACTTAAAGACCGTCGCATCCAACATGTTTAAGTTCTTCTGAATGTCGTATTGAACTTTAGGTGTTGCTGTTGCCGTTAGCGCGATAATCGGAACACTTGAAATCTTCTCGAATATTTCACGAAGCCGTCGGTATTCCGGGCGAAAATCGTGTCCCCATTCAGAGATGCAGTGCGCTTCGTCAATGGCAAAAAAGGAGATATCTACCGAAGTTAAAAAATCGATGTTTTCTTGTTTCGTCAACGATTCGGGCGCCACATAAAGTAATTTCGTTTTGCCGTCTTGAATATCCTCCTTGACCTTCGCAATTTCAGCTTTAGAAAGTGATGAATTCAAAAAGTGAGCTATAGCCTCCTCGTCACTCACATTTCGAATAGAGTCCACTTGGTTTTTCATCAAGGCAATGAGCGGTGACACAACGATTGCTGTTCCGTTTGACAAAAGAGCTGGCAATTGATAGCACATTGATTTCCCACCTCCTGTGGGCATAATGACAAAAGAATTATTGCCATTCAGTACATTATTAATAATTTGCTCCTGACTGCCTTTAAAGCCGTCAAACCCAAAATATTTTCGCAATGCGCTTCTAAGATCGTTCGATACCATTCTCTGGAATTACCTATCTAAATGTAAGAAAAGTACATCGAATTTACGCAATCAATCCCAATCTACAACGAAAAGTTTCTCATCTTCCAGCAGAAACACGTTGAAACCTTGTTTTACAAGTGACAATTATTCTCAGATTCACTACTTTTGCAGCGCATGAATGAAGAAAAAAACATGTCTTTCCTCGACCACTTAGAGGAACTTCGCTGGAGATTGGTCCGCATAGCCATTTCAATTTTGGTCATTGCCATTGTTTTGTTCATCTACCAGGAATGGGTCATGAACACCTTCTTTATCGCGATGGTCAATCCGAACTTCATTTCATTCCGAATGATGTGCGAATGGTTTGATGTGTGCATCCCCGAAATACCCTTAGGTTTTCAAAGTACCACGATGTCCGGTCAGTTCAGTTATGCGATGATGATGAGTATTATGGGTGGAATAGTGTTGTCCTTCCCATTTATCTTTTATCAGATATGGTCTTTTGTAAAACCTGGTTTGAAACAAAATGAGCGATCGATTGCCAGTGGTATTGTTTTTTATGTTTCCGTACTATTTTTCTTGGGAATTCTTTTTGGTTATTTCGTCGTTGCACCATTGACCGTGCAATTTTTTGGTTCCTACCAAATTACAGATCAAATTGAAAATAAATTCACCATTAGCTCTTACATGA
>JBDKGB010000101.1:0-14082 GCA_039798485.1 Bacteroidota bacterium | reverse complement strand
AAGCTAGATTATAAGTGCTGAATTTAATAATTAATGTATTACTTAATTTTTTTTCTATAAAAAATATACTTCATGTGTAATTCCCACAAAAAAAGGCCTGATTTCTCAAGCCTTCATTTTTCATTCTTATTTCTTCATGTTTAATTCCCCGGAATTGCTGTATTCGGATCCGGCTTCACAAAAGTTCCTTGTTTGGCATAATCCACCAACTCAATCACGAAACACAAAGACTCACGTCCTGCCTCTTCGCCATAGGCCAAATTCCAAGGCAAATACAAGCGGTAAAGACCCCCTTTTCTCATTTTAGGCAACGCGAAAGACCAACCGGGAATCACGCCACCATTGAGTTGAAGAGCAACAGCATCTGTCGTTCCTCGCTCTTTCTTCATTTTATAAGAATCTTGAACAGTATCACCAACCGCAGATGTTAGGATGTATTCGACTTTCACATCATCTGTAGCAGATGGGTAACCACCCGTTCCTTCTTTGATGACTTGAATCACAACACCATTGTCGAAAACTTTCGCTCCCGGTATTTTGCGTGCCTTGTCCATCATTTTCTTGCCATTGGCTTCGTTGACTTCCGCAATAAAACTTCCAATAATGGCTTGTTTTTGAGGCTCAGTCAACAAGGTGTCAATGTTCAAAATTCCATGTTTAAATCCAATGCGCACCATCTTCAAATCCACTTCAGACATGGCATTGAGACGTTTCATGTCTTGATAGAAACTATATCCTGTAATCCTACCCAAGCAAATAGCTCCTTCTTTGGCATATTTCTCATTGAAATCTTGTTTGTTTGGCCCAAACAACTGCTTCAAGGTATTTTGACAATCTTGAGGAAAAGTACCGTCTAAATTCTCATTGAATCCTTTTGATACCAGTTGCATGTCCAACTTCGCAATGTTCGGGTCTTGACCGCCAACTACGGAGTTTTTATACATGCCACCCAACACATAGGAAACTGTGTCTTTGTGTGTTTTCAATACTACTGCTGGCTCTTCGCCAGATTTAGTCTCCTCTCCACTACAAGAAGTCAAGAAAAGGGTTGGTAAAAACAAAAATAATCCTAAGCGTTTCATTAGGCAATTTCTAAAAGTTCAACATCAAAAATCAATGCACTGTATGGCTTGATTGGCCCACCTGGGTGTGGGTGTGCACCGTAAGCCAATTCTTGAGGAATGTACAACCGGTATTTCGATCCAACACTCATCAGTTGAAGTGCTTCTGTCCAACCTGGGATGACTTGATGCACACCAAATGTTGCCGCTTGTCCACGTTGCACCGAGCTGTCGAATACAGTTCCGTCCGTCAAGGTTCCGTGGTAATGCACCGTCACTGTATCTGTCGCTGCTGGCTTTGCTCCATCCCCTGCAGTAAGCACTTCGTACTGCAATCCAGTTGCTGTTGTATGAACTCCCTCTTTCGCACCATTTTCGTGCAAGAACGCTTCGCCAGCCACTCTGTTTTGGGCAAATTCTTGTTCGGCAGCAGCCTGTAAATAATTCTGAATGATAGTATTGGCCATCTCTGGCGTATATTTCAATTCCTTCCCTTGAAAGGCATCACTTATGGCTTCAGCCAATGCAGACGGATCAATTCCACCAAGATTCTGTTCCATCAAACTTCCGGCGATACTCATCCCCACACAATAGCTCACTGCTTTTACTTCTTCTGTCATTTTATTGATTTTTCACAAAGGTACTGATTTGGATGCCTGAGGCAAATAAAAATTTGATCCCTGCGGGAATTTGGTCCTAACGGAATTTGATGCTGTGCAATTCAGAATTTGATCCCTGCGGGAATTGTAAAATTACAAGTCTTGTTCAATTCAAATTGCGTAGCAATCAAATTTCAAATTACGAAGTATCGAATTCTCAATTGTCTCCGGCATCAAATTGCGCAGCATCAAATATTGAGTTTATCCATTGTCAAATCGCAAAATGCACGTATTTTTCGGCGAGTTAAACTTTCGAAATATGAAAAGAATCATCTTCTCAACACTAGTTATAGGTCTAATTGTATCGCTTTCAGCATGTAAGGGCAAATATGACAACAGCAGTGCTCCAAAAATCAATGCAACAGTGGAAACGGCATTTTCGGAATTTTCAAATATGGCCGATCAAGCCATTACAGGTAATTTGTTTTACTACAAAAATGGAACACTCATCGTGAATGACTTAGCGACGGGGACGGTCAACAATGCCGTCAAATCTCCGTGCAGTGTTGTCATTACTTTAGACACACTCAATTCAGCCAAAACAATCACAATCGATTGGGGGACAAGTAATTGTGACTGCAACGATGGAAAGCAACGACGTGGTAAACTCATCACAACCTTTACAGGTTCATACTATGCGCAAGGAACTGTAATTACGCATACACCAGTGGACTATTATGTAAATGACAATAAAGTCGAAGGAACCAAGGTTGTAACAAACATGGGCTTGAACACACTCGGACAGCCGTATTACAATGTAGCTGTCGATGGTGTTGTTACCCTTGCTACTGGAGAGATCGTGAATTACACGTCCTCACGGGTGAGAACATTCACAGATGGCTTCACAACATTATTGAACTTTTACGACGACGAATACGACATCACAGGAACTGCCAATGCGACAGTTGTCAATGGTGACGGATATGTTGCCAACATTACCTCACCGCTCCACATTAAAATTGGTTGTGGCTATATCACGAAAGGAGAATTGGAAATTACTCCGACGGACAAACCCGTTCGCATCATCAATTATGGCGATGGTACATGTGATGGAACATTTACGATTACCATCAATGGTCATACGTATACGGTGAATGGGTAATGAGTTACTTTAGGGACAAAGGACCGCTGCGCTGGTAGATGAAGGATTTCAAGACATTAAGACCTCAAGATTTTAAGACTTAATTCTACTTCGATGGTTGAGGATTCAAGTAATTCGTTACGCCACGGTGGACGAACTCGTAACTCGTAACTCAAAAGACGTTAAGACTTCAAGACATTAAGATTTTAAGACTTGATTTTACTTAGATAGTTAAGGATTCATGTAACTCGTAACTAAAAAAAGACCCGCTGCACTGAAGGACAAATAATTACTTTGGAAGCTTTACGAATGTAATTGTCTCTTAATATCTTAACATCCTAATATCTTGATATCTAATCGTAATTCGTAACAAAAAAAGCCCACCGAAGTGGACTCTTTTTTTGTGTTAATTATTCCAAACTATTGTTTTGGCTTTAAAAAGTTGATGTTGTACGTCATGGACAACTGCAAAGTATGATTTCGTTCAGCTTTAATGCCATCTGTCTTCACAACATATTGGTTCAAATAACCAAGTTGCACATTAAAGTCTTTGTTGAAACGCCATCCCAGCGCGCCATACAATCGGTTCTGATCCAAGATATTTTTACCAATTCCTTTTCCGAATCCCAAAAACGGTTCATCGTAAATACTTAAAAACAAGGTGTTGTCTTTCATTTCTTTACGGCTCAAAGGAACAGTTAACATGAACCGATAACGAATTCGATTTCTGAAGGCATACCCGTTTTGTTCATACACTCCTGAATTCCCCATCTTATACTGTTCGACGAAACGCTGTTCCAAACGATAACGGTGTTGAATGTCTACGCGTCCAACCTTATTTTTCACAATAAATTGTTCCCAGATGCGGTTTTCATTGAATGAGTGAGACACCGGCTGATCGCCGTATTCAAAGGTTTTGATCCATCCGTAACCAGCCGTCCATTGCGTTTGGTTCTTTGCGTAATAGTCCACTCCCAAACGAAGTAAGGACTGCTGCCAATCTTGAAAAACATTTGCATTTTCATCGCGACCTGCACGTCGCCATTGGTATTCCGTATGCAATCCCCAACGGTCATTGATTTTGTGATTTCCAAAGTACATGATCCAGCCATGTGCTTGAGGCGAAATAATTTTTTGGGCAGAAATAGTGTGTGCTGCTGTAAATACAACAACACACACAATGAGTAACTTTCTCATGATTACTTGCGCTTGCGATGAACTGACAACTTATGTTTTGACGTTGGTTTGAACTCGTCAATACCCATAATTGTCAAATGACCACCCTCTGTTTCGAAATCATCTTTCAAATGGTGTAGCGTTTCAATCACAGAGTGATCCACCAAGGTACAATCACGCACATCCAAAACGACATCTGCAGTGTACGGAAACTTCAAGAGTTGATTTTTCACTTTGATAAAGTTGCTGAACACAGCCGCACCTTGCACTTTCACTGTATTTTCACGAACGGTCATTTTTGAGTTAAACAAACTACCGAAAGAAACGCCACGAGAAAGGTGTAAAATCAATTTCAATACAATACCTGCGGCGATACCAATCAATAGATCTGTTGCAAGGGTGAAAAGGATGGTAACTATGAAAACGGCAATTTGATCCATTCCAATTTTCGCCATGTGACCAAATTCACGTGGGTGCGCCAATTTCCAGCCAACTCCGATCAACATCGCAGCAAGCGCAGCTTTAGGGATTAGGTCACTGAATGTCACCGCAAAAATCAGGAACAATAAAATGAATACACCGTGGAAGAAATTTGCCCAACGTGTTTTACCACCGTTGCTCACGTTGGCAGAAGAACGAGCCACTTCACTAATCATTGGCAAACCACCTAAAACACCGGCAATGATGTTACCGATTCCTACCGCGATAAGATCTTTATTCGCATTCGATTTTCTTTTGTATGGATCAAGCATATCCACAGCCTTTACCGTCAACAATGCTTCCAAGCTACCTACCAAGGCGAACATGATCACAAATTTGATGAAGGTCCCTGTTTGAGAGAACCCATCAAAATTTACATTGATGCTCAAAATATCAAACAACCCTTTTTTAAACTCAAGCAATGGAGCAAACCCTTTCGTGATCACTTCGCCTGCTTCATTTTTCACATCTGGAATATTGTGAATTCCAAAATACATCGACAATGGAATTGCAACGACCAATACAACCAACGCAGAAGGAATTTTCTTCAACGCTTTCACTGGTAACATTGGCCAACCAAATACAATCCCTAAGCTCACAAGCCCAACGATGGCAACATCTTTATGAAGGAAAAAGTTAGCAAAAGTGTTCTTCAATTCTGCCAACAATTCCAGCGGTTCGACCATTGGCTTTCCTGCCTCAGTGACCGGATTCATTCCAACTAGGATATGTAACTGCTTACTGATGATGATAATCCCAATTGCTGCCAACATGCCGTGTACGGCGGACAGAGGGAAAAAGTCACTCAAAGATCCCAATTTCAAAATACCGAAGAGTACTTGAATCACTCCTGCAACTACGATTGCGCCCAATGCTAGCTTCCAACCCAAGTCAGAATCGCCATGACCAAGTTCTGCGACTGATCCTGCAACAATAACAATCAATCCAGCGGCTGGACCTTTAATTGTTAATAAGGAACCCGCAAAGAAGGATACAACAATACCACCGATCATTGCGGTAATCAATCCATAAATCGGTGGAAAATCACTTGCTCCGGCAATCCCTAAACTCAAGGGAAGTGCCAACAAGAATACTAGAAATCCGGACATCGCATCCGAAGAAAAATTTTGCTTCAAGCCTTCGAGGCCATCCAGCGGAATGTTCTTTTTATTTGTGTGATTAGACATAATTCAAAAGTTTAACGGTTAAAATTAAGAAGATCTTTTTGCGGTTTCATGATATGTTTTTACGTGCGGCCCAAGGAAGATGCGCGCATAAATGCGAATCGATGCAAGTCCGTTTATAATTAAGCTCATGGCAATTAAAAATGCCAAAAGGATTTGGTTTTCTTCAATGTGCGAGAAAATTAAATCCTCCCCAATGAATGTCGGTGTAATTGGAAATCCTGATACACCCAAGCATGCCAACAAGAAAACCAAAGCAATGCGCGGATGCTCATAGACGTGGCCATAGAAGCGGTCCAAACTCACCCATTCACCTTGATTTCGAAGTCGTTGAACGCACAAATAGCCAATTGCACCACAAACAATCACCCCACTCAGATACCAGATATGATGAGAAATATCAAAGTGTTTGTTGAATGATATTGCCAAAGCAATGCACAAATGGTTCATGATGATCAAACTCCAGCTCAAACGCACGCTCATGCGTTCTGTAAAGGCCTTGATGACCATTAACAAACCGATCAAACCAAATAAGAGCGGAAGAAAAGGTTTCAAGCGCAATGGAACAAAATCAGGATTCATCGCAAGCACAAGACCTGCAAAAAAAGTCAAAGCAAAGAAGTAATACACATTTTTAAACGTAAGGAAAGCCCATCGGGAACCCAGTTTTTTCAAGGGATTCCACATGTTTCTGTACATGAACGAATCGAGGTTCCATTCCTTTAAACTCAACATGTAGAAGGTGTATTCCACGCGCTTAGGCCATGAATCTTCAATGGTCTCTTTTCTCGGCACGAAATTGTAAAACTGCTCCCGAATCTTGTAACTCACTACCGAAGGAGAAACCAACAATTGGTACGTTCTCAAGAATGCGTTCCCCGCAACATGCACCAACGCCACTTCTTGTAAACCGCAAGCGATTTCTATGAAGATCAATCCGATTTGTGCAATGGACGAATACGCAATTTGACTTTTTACCGTAGACTGCACCCTCGCGGACATTGTTGCTATAACAGCGGTTACCACACCGATGAGTACAACAAATACTCGAAAAGACGTTTGCTGTTCCCAAAATGGATAGGTACGCATCAATAAGAAAGCACCAATATGCACAGAAAGAGAACCATAAAAAATGGCACTTGACGGGGTAGGTCCCTCCATGGCACGTGGCAACCAAGAGGAGAACGGGAATTGTGCTGATTTTGCCGCCGCAGAAATGAAGAACATGAATGCAATGGTAAATCCGAGCATACTGTGTTCCGCCAAATGTTCGTGCACCAATTCGTAATTGTTCAACTTAAAAAAGGAAATGTTCTCGTGCCACAGGTGGTGACTCAACCACATCGCCATGATCACTCCAACATCACCAATTCGGTAAATGGAAAATACCTTCACTGCATTTTTCACTGGTAAATAACGGTCACGGTAAAAGGCAATCAGCAAGAAGGATGACAAACCAAGCACTTCCCAACCGATGAACAAGGTTTCAATATTCCCAGAGAAAATGATGATGTTATAACCGAGGTAAAACAACAAAATCACATTGAAGAAACGCTTGTAGCCTTCTTCTCTGTGCAAGTAATACTGACTGTATACGGTAATAATGAAGGTGAGCAAGGCACCGATAATGAGGTAAGTCAAGGTGATTCCATCAAAATAAAAATCGATGTAGAAATCGTAATCCTTGGCTTTAAAAATCGAGAATTCCTTGAGGTTGATGACATGTGCTCCCTTTAGTAACCAAAGAATGGAAAAATAAAGTGCAGAGAACAATTGAAGACCAACGGTTGTAAACGACAAGCGCGACAACCATACTTCCTGTTTTCGGGGAATCAATAAACTAAGAAAGAAACCGACGAATGGAAGAACAATGAATAAATTAATATACCACTCCATGATTAAACAGTTTTAAGTAAATACACAGGGATATTTTCATGCTCTTTGCCAATGATTGCTTCAATATCTTCAGCTACAGGAGGCGTTTCACCAAGATAGATCAATGGTTCGAATGTACCTTTCTTGTACAAGGAAAGCTCCTTGGTCAAAGGATGGATCGCGCAGATTTTAACCCACTCGTTCTCGAACCACTCAAAGGTCGCAGGATTGATTTTCATCGTCTTCAATACCACGGCTGGATCATGTTCCACAATAACCAAAAGACGGAGCGGATCATGCACTTCAATCATTTGACTTGGCAAGCCCGTTCTCAAATCCCCATCAGTACCATTCGCAACACCAATCAATCCCATCACATTGTGCGGAAGCTTTGTTCCAGCGCCCAATTGCTGGTTATCCGTTCTCGAAAAATAGTATTCAAGGTTGATACCACCGCACACTGGAGCCACTGCATTTAAGATCCCCAAAAGGTACTTACCTTCTGGATCGGTGGTACTGTCATATGAATTTAAAAATGAACGTCGATCCAAGAAAAGGTTTTCCGTCAATGACCTACGACCAACAATGCACAAGGTATTTGTTGCGTGGTTCAACTCTGGTCGAGGTTCAAAAAGCGACACTGTACGTTGTTTCACTTCGCGGTGAACTTTCCAAGCTGATTTACGTGTGTTGATGGACATAAAACGGCGAGAACGTTCGCGAGCATTGTTGGTAAGGGCATTGTTAAAATGCACTTCATTTTCAGCATGCAACATGCGATTTTTCTCCTGCAATACATCCACATCATAGAAGGAAATCTCATCGCGTGATGTATCGTGTAGTGCACCTACAAACTGTGTCGTTGTTGGAATATCGATTCCACGTTCACGGAGCATGTTTCGCACAACAGGGTGATTTCCAATGTGACAAATCACACGTGCATTCACCGATCCCGGACGACCAGAACAAGCACCACAATCGTAACCCGCATAATGGGTATTGTTTACACTGCTAGAACCATGTCCAACAGCATAAATGAGTGGTGCAAAATGATCAATGAGGCCAATGCTGCGGAGTAAATTCTCCAAGCGATCTGTCATTTCCGTTAATGTATAACCGATTTGCAATCCTTCGGGACTCATTTCACCATTTGTATTTTCAATGGTAAGTGTTGAGAATTCATCCATATGATTGAACGAAGAGACAGAGGACTCTGATTTTGCAGGTTTAAACACCGACAAAAATAATTTCACGATTGACCAAAAACCAAGCGTATGCGTGATGATCCATCCCAGCACCAGTCCATGGGTATGTTTCCCAAAGTGAAAATCCTTTTTACGGCTTTTACTGCTTTCCAATTCACGAATGAGGTATTTTGGTGTAACTGGAGCAGGGCACACTTTCGTGTAAAACTTGCCGTGTTCTGGTTGATAATAGAATTCTACACCAAAAAATCCTGCAGTTCCGTATGTGCCGCAATTTGGATCCTCTTCTTCTACATAACGACGAAGTGAACATTCGCGATCATCAATGCAGAAAATCGACTGAAAAGAACGGGTAGACTTTTCGGTTTCCACACGCGAAACTTTTATTCCACTCAAAACATTGTTGTAGAATGTCCATTCATAGGCATCCTGCCAAAGGCGCTGCAACCGTTGAGTTTCGGAAGGAACAACATCAGCAAAAAGTGGTGTAGGTCGTTCTGGCATGCGTGTAGCCAATGGTGCCCAAATCGAACCGAAGTGATCATCTAGCGCATCGATTTCCATTAACAATTCCAACTGAATGAACTCATCCAAAGAAATTTTTCTAGCATCTGTTAATGCACCGGGATTGTCATCAATAACTGCAACAATACCTGACCAACCTGGATGCGCGCATTGCTGATCCATGAGATACTGTTCAAACAAAGTTTCATCACCAACGATAGTCTGAAGTAGACTTTCCGTAGTGAACTCACCCGACACAAGCAGTGAACGCACCTTGTTTGTTCTAAAGAAACTTGTCAAGCTATTTTTCTCCAATTCTCGCATGGATGACAGCAAGCCTTCATCGTTGTGCGGAAAATTCCAAATGGCGACACCTTGATCGAGATAGCTTCCGATGATTCGAAATAATGTTGGATGTACCAAAGAATCGAGATCAATGCGAAACTGGGATTTCCAAGTTGAACGCAATCGACCAATTCGTGGAATGAGTGTATCTTCCGAACGCGCAGAAAGCAACTGATCCTTTGTGATCTTTGGGCCATCATTTTCTTGCGTTTCCAAGATTTTGTCTAGCACCTCATCCTTGATCTTTCCTCCCGCATACAACGTTTGATATTCTTCTAAGGATAAATACACCTTGTAGCCAAATATTTGGGCTGCTTCGGCCAATCCTGTGTGGAAGAATTTCTCCTGAAATGCGTGCAAGGTATTGTGATGGATAAAATCCTTCAAAGGTGCTTGCGTAGGAAGATAATGTTTAAGCTGATGAAGCGCATGATCCTTATCAAAGGATGCATGAGATTTTTTCATAATGAAATTTTTGTGTGAATATTCGTAAAATAAAGCCTATGCTCTAGTGCTCGTTCTACACGCGAATATTCTCCAATAAAAGAAATAGTGGTAACTCCTTACTTCGAAGTGGTTTCAGAAAAGGAGACGTTCTTGACAGCAATTGTTGTTCTATGACAACCTGACTTGCATCAAATAAATTTAATTTTTCTTCAAAAAAGTTCTTTAGTAAATTCGATTCTTCTTCGCTATCCTCCTCGACCTCAGTATAATCAATTTCTTCAAAACGCGTTTGGTCAGAAAATTTGTGATCCTTTAGGTTTTTGATTACTGTTTCTGAATGAACTGATTTTCTATGGTGAGTCGCTTGAACTAGAGAGCTGCTAAATAGATTGAATGCAATGGCAAGGGTCGCCAAAAACATAAAGAATCGATCTATTTTGAAATTCAACATTGGTACAAATATAGTGAAGTCCGTGCAAAGCATGACATCATTAATATTTCCTTAACAAAAGTTCTTGTCCTAACGAAAATCAATCGACAGTGTCATCAGTTCTGAATTGACACCATCGTTGTCTGTGACAAGCACACATTCCACGACATCTCCATCATTTTCAACAAGTGCAATCGACTCCACCTTAAACGCTTCTTTTTTGTCCTGTCCTACAATTTGAGCCGTTTCTGGCGTGTAATGTTGTTGAAGATTTTCGAGATCAATTACACCAACAAAACTGCCCAGTATTTCACCATCCTTCACCCAATCGTCTGTATCCTCAACTGAGGCTGTAAAAATAATGCGGTTGTACTTCTCATCTCCGGCAGCTCCCGAGAATCCAGCTCGTATATCCTTGATTTCAGGCAAGTCAATCGAATACACTTTCAATTTCAATTCCGTTGAGACTTCCTGCATAAACGCAATGAAATGATCGGTATTCATCACAACCAATTTGTTCTTCCCTCGATTGAAAAGGTAGAGTTTTCCATTTACTTCTGCTGCAGCCTCAATATTCAACTCACTTGGGTCCAATTTTGCTTCGTCTTGAATTCGGGCATACAGTTTTTGTAGTGAAAACGTTTGTATCGCATGTTTCGCATGAAGGTCAATCAATTTACATTCAAAACGATAGGGTTGTTTTGAACCAGAACCAAAAATAAGGAGGTGTGATTTTCCATTCCATGAAATCTCTGTCATTGCTTCGAAATCGTGCTTATGCGCTTTCGACAAAATTCCATCATGCGCAGTTGAATATTCACCTAACGCATAACGGGCAATTTGGCTGAACGAGGAATCCAGCGCAGCTATCCAGGGTACATTATCCCCTATGACATAATAGACATTTTCAATGTATTCAATTCCCGACGCAGAAGGAACTTCGGACAATTCACGAATCGATTTTACCTCACATTTCATATTCTCCTGCAGTTGACACGATGAAAGCAACACAAAGAAGCCAATGATTGGAATCCAATTTTTCGGAGTTCCCACTTATTTCAATCCGAAGTGTTTTTCTGCTTCTTCAGCGATGTAACCACCAATCGCTAAGGATGCTGTAGCTGCTGGTGAAGGTGCGTTTAACACGTGAATTGAACGTCCATGGTATTCGATTCGGAAATCATCTCGTGTATCTCCATCTTGCGCCAATAGAAGTGCACGCACCCCTGAACGACCTGGATGAATGTCTTCCATGGTCAGAGAAGGAATCATACGTTGCAGCGTTTTAAGAAACAAACGCTTCGAAAATGCTCTTCGGTACTCATTGATTCCGAAAGACATGTTGTTAAAGAACAATTTCCAAGTTCCGCCATATGTCAAAGCATCGACGGTATCGCGCATGGAGAAGTCGGTCTTTCCATAGCCTTCGCGTTTGAATGTGAAAACGGCATTCGGCCCACACTCAATTTCGCCATCTGTCATGCGCGTAAAATGCACGCCCAAGAACGGGAAGTCAGGATCAGGAACTGGATAAATCAGATTTTTGACTTTATGTTTCGCCTCTTCAGTGAGTTCGTAATAATCCCCGCGGAATCCGACCACTTTTTCTTTCAGGTTTACCCCATCTTTTTTCGCCAAGCGGTCAGCCTGTAATCCTGCGCAAAAAACAAGGTATTTGGCTTCAAATGATCCTTTATTGGTGATAATTTTGGACGTTTCCTCTCCCTTTTCGATGCTCAATACTTCATGGCCAAGGTGCATTTGGCTTGCTGAATTCATGGCCAAGGCAAGCTCTGCCATTTTTTCAGTAGCTCCGCGAAAATCGATAATTCCTGTTACTGGAACCCAGATTCCACCTATGCTTTCAACATACGGTTCGATGTCTTTCACCTCATTCGCGTTGATTTTCTGGATGCCTTCTATGCCATTCTCCAATCCCGTTTTAAATACTTTGTCTAGGTTTGGAAGTTCTTTTTCATTGGTCGCAACAACGACTTTCCCACAGACATCATGAGCGATGCCATATTCCTTGGCAAAGGCCACCAATTCATGACGACCTTGAATACAATTTTTAGCTTTTAATGACCCTGGCTTGTAGTAAAGGCCTGAGTGGATTACTCCAGAATTGTGACCAGTTTGATGATCGGCCAACTTATCCATTTTTTCAATCAATAGGATCTTGAGATTTGGATTTTTCTTTTGAAGCTTATAAAATGTGGCTGCTCCTACGATCCCCCCACCAATTACTGCAATATCAACTGTCATTGTCTTAATTTTATGTGTAAAATTTAAGGATTATCAATTGGCTTTTTCTTCAAACAAAAAAAAAGGCCGCAAATCTGCAGCCCTTTTCTCGTATTGCCAAGCGGTATGCGCTTCAATTTCTTATTGTTTCACCAACGCACTTGTATACACTTGATCATTAGTAACGATTTTCACTATGTATCTTCCCGATGGGAAAGCTGTCATATCTACTTGTGACTCTGCGAAATTACTTGTAGCTAACATCGCTTCACTATGCACGAGACGTCCTGTAAGATCGTAAATCACTAAATCTGCTTTTCCATTGACAAACCCACTTACTTCAATCGTACATTCTCCTGACGTTGGATTCGGGAATACTGCAACTTCGTGTGTAAGTTCTGTTTCCTCAGTTCCGAGGGTAAATCCAACGGAGAAGTTGTATCGGTGGTAGTGACCAAAATCACCAGGGAAAAACTCAATGTAAGAACCACCCACCTTTCTCAAACGGAATTGACCTGAAGATTCACCTTCATATTGAGCCGAGGCCCAGAACGCGATTCCGTCATGGTCCGTGTCTTCCAAGATAATGCTGTAACAACCCGGTGCTAGATCGAAGGTATCTTTATATTGCGTAGTATTTGCCATACCTGAGCGCTCAAACAATACCGTTCCGCTCGCATCAATGAGTGTATACTTATTCTCGCTTGCCTTGTTATTCGTTGTAAACCAAACGAAGAAAGGTCCATCAATCAATTCTGGAGCTTTGAATTTGGTTTGCTTAACATTGTTATTGCTGTATTCGTCCAATCCTGGATCGCCTTCTACGTTGTATACCTGAGCAGTGAAGGTGAGATTTCCTTCTAAATCGGTCCACCATGAGATATCAGGTACTGGAATTTCAACGATTTCTTTTTCAAGGAAACCGAGGTTACCAGTCCACTCGTATTCAATCCAGTCACCATAGGTAATCCAACAGCGGATCTTACAATGTGTCAACGGTTGTTCTCCAGTGTTTTGAAGAATGACACGTGGATTGGAACATGTCGGATTGTATTTACTGTAGTACTCATAGTTGTTTGGATTCAAGACATCGACAATTGCTGCGTCGTGCTGGAAGTTTGGTGCTGAGTACGAAATCAAATCAAAAGCCATAATGTAATTCCCTCCAGCTTGACCAGGATCGTTTGTAGGAACTTGGTTGACACTATAATCTATGGCCACTGAATCACCTGGAGTTACATACGGTGTCAATTCAAATTCATGCTCACGTACCATGTCTCCTGGACACCATCCCTCACGGGCATAGGGCCATGTCCCACCCTGTCCAATGTTCGGATTGTCGCCACATTCAGTGGTTTGCCAGATGTTCCAGTTGAAGGTTGGTGAACCAT
>JBDKGB010000100.1:0-62417 GCA_039798485.1 Bacteroidota bacterium | reverse complement strand
ACAAAGTGGTTGCGCATCTGCGGCTCATTTAGGCATACAATCCAGTCCAATCCTAATGTTTTGCTCGACGGGAAAACGTTATTATCGAGATACCGCTATAGTGGAGGTATTCGTTTGAATCCAGCGGCACTTTTTGGTTTTGATAAATATGTCGATATCTATTTGAGTAGCCTTTACCAATTTGGAGATCTCAAATTTGAACGACCACAATATTATTGGAGAAACAAAATCACGCTGAAACCAAACTTGAAAAGCAAAATCTTCAAACCATACATCAGTGCCGAGTCGTTCTATTGTTTCAATCAATATTATTATTTGGTCGGAAATGCTTTTGTTACGCAGGGCTTAATGAATGAAATGCGCTATGAAGTTGGAACGCAACTAGATTTCAACAAGAAAAATAGCATCGAGCTTGGGTTCATGTTGCGTGACTATCAAACCAAGAAAAATACAGACTTGGTTCTTTGTGTGACCTACTCACATACTTTTCTTAAAAATCGTAAGTCGAAGAGCAAAGCTTCCCAATAGAGTTAAGAGTGTCGAGTTACGAGTAACTGGTAATTTGTAACTCGTAACTAAACTCTAAGCGTTCCCATTCCACCGTCAACATGGAGAATTTGTCCTGTAATCCAGGATGACTTTGCGCTGAGCAGGAATTCGATTGAATTGGATAGTTCCTCTGTTGTTCCGACCTTTTTCAGGGGATTTCGTTGCGCAGATGCCTCTCGTTTTTCAGGTGATGAAAGAAACTTCTCCCCGAGTGGTGTATCTGTCAGCGATGGCGCAATGGCATTCACACGAATTGTTGGTGCAAATTCGGCAGCCAAAGAACGTGTAAGTGCTTCTATTGCACCTTTTGCCATGGCAATGGAGGCGTGGAAGGTCATTCCTGTACCTGCCGCCACCGAACTAAAAAGCACAATGGATGGTGAAGTACCTTGTTTTAAATTCGGTAAATATTTCTGAATGCTTTGAAAAGCACCTAAGGTATTCACCTGCATATCGTGCAGTACTTCCTCTGGTTTAAACCGGTGAAATGGTTTTAATTGAATGGTTCCTGGAAAATACACCAAGCCATCCAATGGAACTGTGATTTCAGGGAGCTGTTCCAATGCATATTCGTCGGCAAGCAGAGCATCCGAATACCCATTCACGTCACTTCTAGAAATCCCAATCACCCTGTGTCCTGCTGAAAGCAATTGTTGACAAGTCGCCTGCGCCATCGCACTTGAGGCACCAATAAAAAGATACGTTCTCATTTCGTTCGTTTGCTGATTTTATTTCCACTTATTGCACGTTGACGGCTGCACTTGAACCGATCAATGTCCGCATTTCGTTTTGCTGTATGTTTAGTTTGACAAGCCTCAACCCGAGCTCTCCAACGCGTGTAGGATGAAAACTTCAATTCCTTTTTCATCAAGTTGCGCACTTGAGACTCGCTTAAGCCAAACTGCACTTTTATCGCATCAAAAGGTGTTCGATCCTCCCATGCCATTTCAATGATGCGATCGATATCTTCAAGCGTCAAGGATTCTTTTGGTTCTTTCTTTACCGCTTGCACATATGCCGCTGGTGAAGGTAGATCGCTGTAATGGCAATACAAATCGTCTGCTTCCAATTCTGTCATAAGCCTTGTTTCCCTATTCAACATTAAAAACACCAAAAGGTTCATGAATCGCGTAAGCAATCTATCGTATTTTTGTGGCTATGATCAAGTCCGTGCATTGGGCATTTTGCCTCTATCTTTTTTTGGGGTTCACACACTTCAGTTTTTCACAAGCGCTACCCTATGTTTCTTGTGGGAAAATTGTGCGAATTACCGAATTCCCATCTTCGTTCGTCACGAAAAGAACAATTGATATTTGGCTTCCTCCAACATATGATGAAATGACACCATTTGATGTCTTGTACATGCACGACGGACAAATGTTGTTTGACTCCAGCCTCACGTGGAACAAACAAGCATGGGAGGTAGATGAAGTGCTTTGTGCTTTAGCATACAACGTGATTGTTGTCGGCATTTGGAATGCTGGAAGTGAGCGTCACTCGGATTATTTTCCGCAGCAGCCTTTCGAAGAAATGCGTGTTCAAGATCAAGAAATCATATCTGCACAATTGAAGGATGCTGGACGAGCCAATGGACAGTTTACTCCCCATTCTGACAACTATTTAAAATTCCTCGTCAATGAGTTAAAGCCCTATATCGACAGTTCTTTTCGCGTAGAAACATCACGAGAACATACGTTTATCGCAGGAAGTAGCATGGGTGGATTGATTTCGTTGTATGCCCTGTGCGAGTATCCTGATGTTTTCGGGGGAGCCGCTTGTCTTTCTACCCATTGGCCAGGAACATTCACGGTGGCGAACAATCCTTTCCCAGAAGCCATGCGAAACTACCTCAAGAAGCATTTGCCGTCTCCGAAGAACCATAAGATTTACTTTGATTATGGCGATCAAACCCTAGATGCGCTCTATCCCCCACTTCAAGAACAGGTGGATCGTGTCATGAAGAAACGGCATTACAAAAGCAATCAATCGTGGGAGACACGATTTTTTCAAGGGGATGACCACAGCGAACGGTCATGGTCGAAACGCCTTAGTGTTCCTTTACTATTCCTTTTTCAAAAGGAAGTTATCGTATTGATTTCAAAGTAGGCCACCTTCAATTCAACGTACTTAGTTTACGAACATCCTCCTTTCTTTTGCTGAAAATTGTTGATTATATTTTAATCTTTTGTTGATTACTTTTTAATCTTTTAAGACTAAAATGTAGTAACTTTGAGCGAGAGTCAATGGCCATCTTCTTTGGTCAATGCTTCCGCAGATTTTACGATATGCAGCTATTTTTTTTAACCGTTTAACCTTGTTGAACTATGGCTGTTTTGCGCTCAATTGTACACATGGATCTCGACACTTTTTTTGTGTCGTGTGAACGCTTGTTAGACAGTCGTCTAGTGGGCAAACCGATTTTAATTGGCGGTACGAGTGACCGTGGAGTTGTTGCCTCGTGCAGTTACGAAGCGCGAAAATTCGGCATTCACTCCGCGATGCCGATGAAAATGGCAAAAGAACGCTGTCCGGAGGCGATTGTCATTAAAGGCAATACGAGTACCTACACCAACTATTCGAAGATGGTGACTGATATTATACGGGAGTCAGCGCCAGTCTATGAAAAAGCCTCTGTGGATGAGTTTTACTTGGATCTTTCGGGAATGGATCAATTTTTTGGCACCTTAAAATACGCGTCAGAATTGCGGCAAAAAATCATCAAAGAAACTGGGCTTCCAATTTCTTTTGGCTTATCACAGAACAAAACGGTTTCTAAAATCGCAACGGGTGAAGCCAAGCCCAATAATGAGATGCGGATTGATTATGGAACAGAAAAAGGATTTTTGGGGCCATTGTCTGTACAGAAGATTCCCATGGTCGGACTAAAAACCTACCAAACGCTTTGCAATCTCGGTGTACGAAAAATCCAGACCATTCAAGAAATGCCGATTGAAATGATGGAAAGCGCTTTAGGTCAAAATGGCGCTGGGATTTGGAAAAAGGCACAGGGCATTGATCATTCTCCTGTGGAACAGTACAGCGAACGGAAATCGATTTCCACAGAGCGCACCTTTGACTACGACACCATTGACGTGCATAAATTGAAGGGCATTATGGCGGCAATGGCCGAGAATCTTGCCTTTCAGTTACGCCGTGCAAACAAGTTAACCGCTTGTGTTACCGTGAAAATTCGGTATTCTGATTTTCAAACGCAGACCTTACAAAAACACATCTCCTACACAGCAGCCGACCATGAACTTATGCCACTTGTTTCCGAACTTTTTGAGCGACTCTACAACCGAAGAATGCTTGTTCGCTTGATCGGCATTCGGTACAGCACCTTGGTGTCAGGCAACCATCAACTCAGTCTGTTCGACGATGGCACGCGGTATTCTGAATTATATACGGCAATGGACAAGATCCGACAACGCTTTGGCGACCGCGCTGTGATGCGTGCCATTGCGCTCGATGCCCGAACCATTGGTCGCTGGAATCCCTTCAATGGAGAACCACCACCGCTATTGGCGAACCGAAGAGTGTGAAATCGGAGTATGGAGCATAGATTCATTCAATACACCATCAGTCCGCCTAGGCGGACGGTCCATATTCCAATAACTCGTAATTCTTCATTCTTCATTTTTAATTTTTAATTTTTAACCCTCCCGTGTTCCTCAAATCCCACTTCAGCCTCAAATATGGAATTCTTTCGCCCGAAGAACTTGTTCATTGGATCCGTTCCTCTGGCCATGTCCACGCCGTATTGTGCGACATCAACTCCACAAGTGCCGTCTTGGGGTATGTTCGTGCGGCGCAAAAAGAAGGGATTGTACCCGTCGTTGGGATTGACATTCGCAATGGGATTGACTGTTGTTATCTGCTGATTGCCAAGAACAATCGTGGACTACACGAAGCAAACACCTTTCTTTCAAAACACATACACAGCGGGGAAGAATT
This sequence comes from Bacteroidota bacterium, assembly GCA_039798485.1. GTDB lineage: Bacteria > Bacteroidota > Bacteroidia > Flavobacteriales_D > Crocinitomicaceae > M0103. The sequence goes on along the minus strand of JBDKGB010000100.1, from coordinate 57,914 downwards.
TCCGAGTCAAGCGCCACATCTGGGAAATTGCCACGTGATTTATCCCTGGGGAAAAGAACCAAAGAAGTTAAAAGACAACGAATGGATTGGTGTGCATTCAAATCAATTGACCAAACTGACCATTCACCAGAACAAGGCGCCGATCAAGCGAATGCTTGCACTAGATTTCATGACCTTCAGAAACAAGCGCGATTTCAACACCCACCGACTGCTTCGGGCTATTGCTAAGAACACTCTTCTATCGAAGCTACCCAAAGAAGAACAAGCCATCCCTGAAGATTTACTCCTCTCAAAAGACCTTTTCGAACAGCGATTTGATGCATTTCCCGTGTTGATTGAACAAGCCAAAAAACTCCTTGAGACCTGTTCCGTGAGCTTTGCCTTTGGGGACGATGCCGCACCTCAAAATTTATCCACATATACCGGAAGTAAAGAAGAAGACCTTCAATTACTCCAACAGCTCTGCGCCGAAGGCATCGACTATCGCTACCCCGAAATGACCGAAGAAATTGCTTTGCGCATTGAGAAGGAAATTGAGATCATTGCCCAGAAAGACTACCTCTCCTACTTCCTCATCACTTGGGATTTTACCTCCTACGCACGGTCAAAGGGCTATTTTTATGTTGGAAGGGGAAGTGGTGCCAATAGCATTGTTGCCTACCTCTTGCGGATTACCGATGTCGATCCTTTGGAGCTCGACTTGTACTTTGAGCGCTTCATCAATCTCTACCGAAAAAATCCACCGGACTTCGATATGGACTTCTCTTGGCGCGATCGGGATGACATCACGCGCTACATCTTTGAACGCTATCCAAACGCCGCATTGCTCTGCACCTACAACACCTTTCAATACAGTGCTGCAGTGCGCGAACTCGGAAAAGTATTTGGACTTCCGAAAACAGAGATTGACCTCCTCAGCAAAGGGAAATTTGACATCAACAAGCTGGATCAGTTATCACAACTCGTGCTTACCTACAGCAAGCTTCTCCACGGAATTCCATCGCACCTCAGTATACACGCAGGCGGCATCGTCATCAGTGAAAAACCCATCACCTGGTTTTCAGGAACCTTCATGCCGCCAAAAGGATATCCAACCACCCAATTCTCTATGCTCGAAGCAGAGGATGTGGGACTTTTTAAGTTTGATGTACTCAGTCAACGAGGGCTTGGGAAAATTCATGACACCTTGGAGATTATCGCTTACAATCAGCCCGAAAATCCGCACCACGACATTCACGACATTTCTCATTTCAAAAAAGACGAGAAGGTGCGTGATCTCTTGCGGTCGGCTCGTGCGATGGGTTGTTTTTACGTCGAATCTCCAGCCATGCGCATGTTGATGATTAAACTACAGGTAGACACCTATCTAGGACTTGTCGCTGCCAGTTCAATCATTCGTCCAGGAGTTGCGCAATCCGGGATGATGCGGGAATACATTCTTCGCCACCGCTACCCAGAAAAGCGAAAAGATGCCCCACCGGTGCTCCTGGAGATTATGCCCGACACCTATGGCGTAATGGTGTATCAGGAAGATGTGATTAAAGTCGCCCACCATTTCGCGGGACTTTCGTTGGCAGAGGCAGATGTACTTCGTCGGGGTATGTCAGGAAAATTCAGATCGCGCGATGAGTTCAATCGCGTGCGTGACAGCTTCTTCCAGAATTGCCGCAAAAAAGGATACCCAGATGCGATGACGTCAGACATTTGGCGGCAAATAGAAAGTTTTGCGGGCTATGCCTTTTCCAAAGGGCACTCTGCCTCATACGCAGTCGAAAGTTACCAGAGTTTATACCTCAAAGCCTATTATCCCCTCGAATACATGACCGCCTGCATCAATAATTTTGGTGGCTACTACCGCACCGAAGTGTATGTCCACGAAGCGCGAAGCTGGGGAGCAGACATCCTTGCACCTTCACTCAACCATGGAGAATACGAATGTACATTGCATGAAAAATCGCTGATCTTGGGATTTATTTTAGTCCATGGCATTGAACAACAACTCATTCAAAAGGTCTTGTTTGAACGTTACACGAACGGGCCTTTTCTGAACTTTGAGAACCTCATGAAACGCTGCTTCATCCCTCTTGACCAACTCGTATTGATCATTCGCATTGGCGGGTTGAGTGATTTTCCGGAAACACGAAAAGAACTCCTTTGGAAGGCCCACTTGTTCCACAACAAGGTCAAGGACAAAACGCCTGTACCTCTACTTTTCGAAACAGAACAAAAACACTTCGACTTGCCCCGACTGAGTGAGCAAAATCTCGAATTGGCCTTTGAACAGATGGAGTTGTTAGGTTTTCCACTATGCAATCCCTTTGACTTGCTTTCAGAACCTGTGAGCGACCATACACATGCCTCAGAAATCCCGAAATGCTTAGGGCTTCGCATCGTCACCTTTGGGTATTTGATTGCGCTGAAACACTCCCGAACGAACAAAGGAGAAGCGATGTTTTTCGGAACCTTCATTGACCAAAAAGGATCACTCATAGACACCGTTCACTTTCCTGAATCGGCACGGAAGTATCCGTTTTACGGAAAAGGAATTTATAAAATCGTGGGGGTAGTTACGGAGGAATTTGGTTATTACACCGTCGAAGTTGGCGAGATGGTGAAACTAGCATTTATGGAAGACATACGCTTTAGTGATGAAAATGCAGCTATGAAAAACGAGCGAAAGGTATAAACGGCACAAAAAGTTGCTATATTTGCACCTCGTAAAAGAACGTTCTTTACATGCGCACGTGATGAAATTGGTAGACATGCCATCTTGAGGGGGTGGTGCCAGTAGGTGTGCTGGTTCGAATCCAGTCGTGCGCACTCTGATCAAAAGCACTTGTTTCGCAGAAACAGGTGCTTTTTCATTTTACGGCAAGCCGAAACGACAGTTTCGAACGCAGACGTAAATGAAAAAGTACCATCATGAGCGCAGCGAATGAAGTGCGTTGATCCACTGCACGTCGCACAAAGGGATATGCAATCCAGTCGAACGCAAACCCAAATAAAAAAGCGCCATCATGAGCGCAGCGAATGAAGTGCATTGATCCACTGCACGTCGCACAAAGGGATATGCAATCCAGTCGAACGCAAAACCCCAGTAAAAACACATCCAAATGAGCGCAGCGAATGAAGTATATTCAACAACAAAATGATGTGGTGATACGCAAATGCTTAAAGACTGATTGTGATTCTTCTTTTTAACGATAAAATAATTTAAAGGGCTTATTATCTTTATTGGGAATAAAAGAATGTTCAACAATCGATTTCATTAAGACATAAATACAATTTGATGATTCGTTAAATGACATATTATTCTTTTATAGACCTGTTATACTGAAGAAAAAATGAAAAACATCAACCTCACACTATGTCTTTGTCTTCTACATTTTTGCACGATCTCACAGATAAATCTTGATTTGAAAAACAAGTTAGATAGTATTCAAAAAATAGATCAATACTTCAGAGATGAGGTTCATCACGTAATGTCTAATCAGAAATATTCGGATTCATTAAGTCGGACCGAAGGTTTTGTAATGTCAGAATACGTTAAAGACATGATGCTCAAACAAGAACTCATCGATAGAAACAACATAAATTTCATTGATTCGATAATTAAAATTTACGGTTATCCAGGCTTAAGTTTGGTTGGTGAATCAACCTGCCAAACGGCATGGAACATTATTCAGCATTCGTATGAAATAGACAACTATTATAGGCTTATCCGAAATGCTTCGAGACATGGTGAAATTCCAGATAGTTTATTTGCAAAAACACAAGACAGGTTCCTCATCAACAGCGAAAAAAAACAGATCTATGGAACTCAGGCTGATTGCACACCGAACGCATCTGGAAGCTTTAATTGTATCATATTACCAATTAGAAATATTAAAAACGTGAATAAACGAAGAAAAAAAGCAGGATTCCTTGAGACAATTGAAGAGTATGCCAAGAACAACGGATACCAATTAAATAATTGACAATCGGGCAATTGATTTCCAATAGCCAACACAACAAATGATCGAATTAAAGCCATTATCAGAACATAACATCACACCTTTTTTTTCTTGGTTGAGAGATAAAGAAGTTATAAAATATTCATTGAGTACTTTTCAAAATTTAAAGGATGAAGGAGATGTATACAAATGGTATGCATCTCTGTTGACTAACAAACAAGATTTAAACCAAGGTATTTTTCTTTCAACCGATGGAAGTCTAATCGGTTATACTGGGATATGTAGTATTTCAACGACAAACAAAAGTGGAGAATACTTCATTTTTATTGGCGATAAAAGCCAATGGAAAAAAGGAATTGGGACAAAAACGACAAAGGAGGTGGTTAAATATGGTTTTGAAAGGTTAAATCTGAATCGAATCATGTTAACTGTTTCAGAACCAAACATTGGTGGAGTTCGTGCCTATGAGAAAGCCGGATTTAAAATCGAAGGAAGATTACGTCAAGCTAGCTTTAGAGATGGTCAGTATCATGATAAAATAATTATGTCAATACTGAAAGAAGACTTCAACGAATTCTCAATTATCGGGGAACTTAACCCAGATCTCAATCCAAAGGTATAAACCATTAAAATGGTGAACAAAAGCATCTCAACACGCACACGATAACCCCGGGTTGAAACCCAAGATTAGTTAAATTTAAAACTTCACAAACGGCAACTGATCGACAATCTCTGCTTGTGTAATGCGCAAATAATACATGCCATTTCCTAGCTGCGTCGCATCAATTTGAACCTGAACAACAGGGTCGCTTGATGTCTCTGTTAAATCGTACACCAATCTTCCACGTGTATCATAAACCTGCAAGGTCGTTTTACCTGATGAATTGTTGGAATTGTCGAACACCACATTGATGTTTGAATTGGTTGGATTTGGGTAAAGTACAGTTGATCCGTTGAATGGAATTTCATCACATGGCGTATACGCTCTACCTGGTGAACCACCAAGACACCCTGCAAACCACGATGTCGGAGCGTTTGGATTGATGTAATACCCACTATCCGTAAATTCAAGTGTATAATCTTCAACGGCTGGACTTGTTGGCCACGGCGCGACTTGATCATATACCACACTCCCAATCAACAATCCACTGGCATCGTACAAACGCAAAGCATCTGTTCCACCCAAGGAGAACGCGAATGGACCAGCAACATTTTGTACTTCAGGATGACGATTGCCAAACAACAGAAGGTCGTTGCTGATGACATGGTATGCATTTGGCGCCAAGGTCATGCTCGGTAAATCATAGACATGGTCGTTCTTCGCATCTTTAAATACATATCCTGATAAATCAATTGCTGAGGATGTGTTGTTTTTAAGCTCGATCCAATCGCCAGCATTGTAACTTGCAGCAATTGAATTGTAATTGATTTCTGTGAAAACTACAGGTTCATCACACGGTGAATACGCGACACCCGGAGAACCACCAATACAACCACAAAACCATGTCGCTGAATCAAGAATTGCATTGAATGTGTGTCCATTTTCGAGGGTTCTTCCGTAACCGTCCGCACAACGAGGAAATGGTGCTTCATCACGATATACTGTGCTCAATACGAGTTGTCCGTATTGGTCATAAAGTTGAATCGAATCCTTCTTATTGCTCCATGAAAACCCTGTTGCACCCGTGAAATTTGAAACTCCAGGGTACTGTGCTTTAAACATGTTCGTGTCTTGACATACGACAAGGTATCCTCCAGCAGGTAGCGTTGTTCCATCTTCAAACTCGTACTTGTCATAGAAGTTCTTCGACTTCACGCTCCATCCTGTCAATGGAACAGCACTCGTACCATAGTTGTGTAACTCGATCCAATTGCCTCCATCAACTGTTACATCCGGGTTGTAATGGATTTCTGAGATGGTCAATTCAGTAGGCGCCGGTGTACCATTGAACAGGGCACGGAAAGTGGCATCATTCGGTATATTGTATTCAACGCTAAGATCCGAAAGGTTCCCCGTTGGGATGATTCCATTTGATTCCCATCCTGTAAACGTAAATCCAGGATTGGCTACAGCTGTAATTTTCACCGGAACTCCGTCGAAATAGATGCCAGTCCAAGGTAAATCTTCTGGAGTCAACGTAGATATCTTAATGTATCCTGCGCCTGATGGCTCTACATCTACCTTCACATAAACTTGTTCTTGAAGACCGAATTCAGAAATGATTTGATTGCGCACGACACCGTTTCTATTGTCGAACTGATACAATAAGTTGGTATGTGTGCCATCGTACGTCGCCATTCCTCCGACTGGATCACCTGTCCATCGTTGAAAGTGCTGTGGCATCTCAGGAATTAACTGTTGGTACATGGTATCAACAATGGGCGCATAGGTTTCATGTTGGAAGGTCGAATTCATCAAGTCAGCATAGCGGTTGATGAAATAATTCTTGAACTTGGTGTTTTGCAGCAAGCCATTGTAAATTTCCCAATAGGGGTTCGGCTGATTGTTGTAGCGCAAAAAGTCAAAAATATTGGTCGAGAAATCCGTCCAACCACCTAGACCAAGCTCCATGTCTTGAAGGTTGAATCTCCATTTATTGTCCGTTGACTGCGTTCTGAAAATCTTCATGTTGTTGTAGATCCAATCTACATTGGCGAACCAGTTTTCTGCAGCCATGTAATCTGTGAAGGAATAGAGGTCAATTTTCTGGTGGCACTTTTCGAAATAATCAGGGGATGTTGGATCGTACGTCGAAACAAAATCGCGCATGTTGTAAAAACCGGTATCAGACCCTTGGACAGTTCTTAGAATACCTGCCCCATAGAAATAACTGACAGAAAGTAAATCCAAATTGTCTGGGTTGTTCCCATAGTTGGATTCGAAGTAATGTGAATTTGCTTTTTCACGGAGTTCATACACACCAAAATATTCACCGTTCACATAAACCACAACTGGAGAATATGCTTGAGAATTCACATGGCTTTTGCGCATCATCCGCATGAATGTGGCGTCCTTCTGTGGATAATTGTTCCAGAAATTACTGCCGTTGCGCAAGTAAAACGCATCGTAATCTTGAATGTATCCTTTTTCTGGAATGAGCGGATAGTTCACTGAATTCCCAGTTCCATACAAGGTGTTTCCTGGCTCAACTGTTACACTATGTTGTGGATTTGAACGACTACCTCCTGCCCCACCATCTGGTTTAACTGAGGCACGCGTTTCAAACTGTTTTACTCCGTCAGCATCAAAATATTCTATGACACATGGTTTTCTCCAGTCTGTGTTGTAGTTATCGAAAATGCCTGTTGCACCGTATAAATTTGCGGGATTTGTTGACAAGGAAATCACAGGCAAAGTATGGTCCACTGCAAACAAGAATGTCTCCGCGTCCATTGTGCTTGGCAACACTTCAGGGTTAGAAGAAAAACAACGAACTTTCACAACGGCATTTGAAGATAAGGTAATTGGTCCTGTATACAATGGTGAATTTACCACTGGATCTTGGCCATTTGTTGTGAATCGAACAGTGCCTCCCGTTGTTGAGTTATTTTGAACAGTGACAATCTGCTGGGATGTGAACAATCCTCCTGGAGTAACTATCGTAGGCGCAATTTCGAAACCAGCATAATTGATGGAAAAATTATTCGATTGATTGGGTGTGGGTGTAAGGAAAATACGCGATGGATTTAAACCATCTGTAAATTTTCCTGCCGACATATCTGGCTGCATCAAAGGTACATAGAGTGAATCTACCAAAGATCCAGCTGGATTAAACATGTAAATTGTTTCGCCCATTGTAGCAATGGAAAAATTTGTACTTAGGGCTTCTGAAACACCTGTATAGGCGAACGATGGATAGGTTGTGCCGGTATAATATTGCTGTCCATCCTTAAATCCGAATGAAAGGAAAGAAAACAGCGACAGGTCAGACGAGGTTGTTGATGAATTATGTACCTCAATGGCCAACACATTCGCTCCATTTTTCAACACTTGGCTCAATAGTTCCTTGGTAAGTGTAAAGGATGTTAAGGCACCACCTTGATAGAGCAAAGCTTCATGATCTGCAGCCAAATCATTCCAAGCAGGCGGATTACCTGTTAGTCCAACGCGAGCTACTTCGATTCCGTTGATGTAGGCAACAAAACCATCATCAAAATCCAAATCCAAAAGAGCAGATGCAATTTTCGATGTGTCTGTGATGGTAAATTCAAAACGCGCATAGGCTGTAGTTGTCGGAGCAGGTAGGTTCGTGACATCATCTCCATCTCCGTAACCGATTCCCATTTGTCCATTGGACCAACCTGTTGCTGCAAAAGGTACATTTTTCCAATCGTTTGCTATTGCTCCACTTGGAATGAAGTATTGCCAGGTTTGATTTGCCCAAACTGCCGTTTCCCAATGGTTAATGATATCTGTCTTTGAAATTCCAGTTGCGTGAACAGTTAAAAATCCACCTGGATTTATTGAAATCGCTGGAAAAACCCATTTAAATGGCTCCAAAAAATCATCGGTTAAGGTATACCCTTCCAAATTTGTGACTGTACTCCCGTCATTGTACAACTCGATCCAATCTGGCGTGCTTTGATCTGGTAAAACGAGTGTAGTTCCATTGACATTGGAAGCCTCGTTAATCTTTACTTGCGCATTCAACAATGCTGAGGAACAAATAATTAAGAGCAGAAGTAGTAGGTTTTTCATCAAATTCATATGAAGGAGTAAACACGCGGCAATATTGTAAAGAACTAAAAGAGGTGTATCCTAAAATCCTTTAACACATGTAAAAATAATGTAAATGCCTTAATTTTCCTCGTCTAAAATTGACCAAGAGATGATTCGTTTGTCATCAGAGGCACTAACGAACTGATTCTTTGAGTAGCTCACCAAGGAATTTACCGAGTGTCGGTGGCCACCCTCACGAAGATCAATGCGCTCAACGAAGTTTAAATCTTCTTTCCAAAGTTTTATTGTTTTGTCTCTGCTTGCAGAAATGATAAGAGAATTCTCTGGCACATACAGGATATCATAGATTACAAAATTGTGTGCAGGAATTTCCTTTTGAATGGTTCCCGATTTCCAATCCCACAAACGGAGAATGGCATCTTTACCACCGGAATAGAGTATTTCATTTTTTTCTGGATGAAACAAAACGGCACTAACTCCATCTTGGTGTGCATAAAAGGAGGAAACTTCGTTGTAAAAATCTGTATCCAATATACGAACAAAGCCATCTTGTCCTCCGATAGCAAGGAAAGCGCCATCTGATGAAACAGACATGCGTCTAATCTTCCCACAACCCAGAGGCAGAAAGAGTTGATGTGCTAAGGTATTCGCGTCCCAAACGGCTACATTTCCATCAGCATCTGAAGAATACAAGACACCCTTGTGAAGATTTTCAACGATTGAAAAGATGGCCGTTTTATGCTGAACAAAGTGTTTGATTTCGCAGCGCTTTTCTAGATCAAACACATAGAGGTCACCCGCATTGGTTCCGGCCATTAAAAAATCTCCTGTTGCCGAAACCATAAGTGAATATACCGGTTTCCCAATGTTTATGGCGAATTTATCCTGAGTACCTAAGCCTATATCCCAGCGCGCAACAAAGCCATCCGCCGAGGCCGAATAGACTTTTTGATCAAAAACTACAACCGTATAGATGCCCGAAGAATGTCCGGAGCACTCGCTTATTTTTTGGACAATTGAATCACTCTTCGTTGTCATCTTCGACAGCGTCGTCATCATTCACTTGCTTCAAGCGCGCTGCATAATCTTCAGGCAGGAAGTCGAAGAAAGTATCCCCACGAAGACCTAGACGCAAGCATTCCAATGGAATCATTTCATTCGGACCGATATTTCCAAGATTCACTTCTGCACCAAACAGTTTAATGAACCATACCTGTTGATTTTTCTGAGGCGCTTCCCAAAGAATTTTCTCAGGAGCCACATTTGCGATGATTCGGTTGATTAAGAAGGTATGTGCAGTTCCATTTGGACGAAATACACCGACGTTTCCAGCCTCGCGTCCTTCTGCAATTACTTTCCAGCTTCCGGCCTCAAGCTCGGTTTTCATCATTTTTATCCATTTTGCAGGAGAAATGATAATCCCAGAATCTTTTGAGCCCACTTCCGACATTACAGTGCGGTCTTTTGCAATTTTTTGAATCAATTCACACTTTTCATCGTGCGGAATGATAATTGAGCCGTCCGAAATTTCCGCCAAGTCTAGATCGTATTGGTCCAATACTTTGAGGTAATCATTGAATTTTCCGCGAGCATAAAATGCTTCGAACAAGGTTCCTCCGAAGTATGGACGGATTCCTGCTTCACGGTACAACTTCAATTTTTCTTTCAAGTCGTTCGTCACATAGGCTGTTCCGAATCCGAATTTAACGATATCTGTAAGGTGTCCTGATGCTTGAATAAAGTTCTCCACCTCATTTAGGCTCAACCCTTTATCCATCATCATTGTCACTCCTTTTTCCCGTGGTTTCGCGCTGCGTTCAGGAATGTATGGTAATTTAAAATTCATAGTCTTTTTATTCTTCGCACAAAAGTACAAATTCTGTGACATTCAATAGTTCTGGTTCGATGTCAAAAATCTCTCGAGACGCCGATTTGTCTGACATTACACAACCTTGAAAAAGTGTTATTGCCTCGCTGAATTTACCCATTTTGTATAGGACAAATACTTCCATTAATCTTGCTGTAAACACCGTGTTCTGTTCGATAAAGTCACGTATGAAAGACAAGGCTTCCACAAAAGAACGTTGCGCCAACAATTTAACGAGTCCTGTGACACATTCACCATCTGTTGAATCCAATGTTAATGAAAGTCGGTAATATTCTTCCGCTTCAACAAGTTTATCTATTTTCTCATAAGCACCTGCGAGCACATGGTAAATGCCAGCATTTTCTGGGTCTAGGTCTGCCGCTTTATGAATAAGTACCAAGGCCTCTTTGGTATTTCCTTCCAAGTCTTCGATGATCCCGAGTCCTAACCAGGCGTCAGGGAGCAAAGGAGCCAACTCAAGACTTCGCTTATAGAAATGTTTTGCCAAGGTCAATTCATTCAATTGTTCATGGGCTTCTCCAATGTAGCAAAGTGCCATTGGATCATCACCATCTACCTCCATGCATTTGTGGAACGATTCGATGGCTAAGGTATATTTCTCTTGCGACAAGTAAGCATTTCCGAGGTTAAAATAGACAGGTCCAAATTCCTCGTTGATCAGAATACAATAATCATAAGCCCAAACCGCTTTCTCGAAATCTTCTAATTTTGAGTAGGTGTTGCCCAGGTTATACCATGCTGTGAATGAGTATGGATTTTCATCGATGAAATCCGAGTAACACTTGATTGCACTTTTATATTCTCCCAATTGGTCATAGCAGAACGCAATTTCGTAGATTGCACCTTCATTGTGAGGATTGCTTTGAATGGCTTCGCGTAGCACTTTCACTGCATTTTTATAATCTCCAGCATTTTCAAATTCCATGGCAAGATCCAAGTAAATCTCATCGCGGTCTTCTTCTTCTGATAGCACCAGAGCCTCTTTGAAGTAGCGAATGGCATTTTTAGAATCACGCAGTTGGCTGAATATCGAAGCTTTGGTCAACAAAAATTCACAGGAAGGTGTTTCCCATTTTTCTATTTGTCCGAGTACCTTAAGTGCTTCTTTCAATTGTCCCATTGCGGACATTGATTGAGCGCGGCGTAAATAGAAAACGAGATTGAATGAAAATTGTGAGATCGCGTGTTCAGCACAACATTTTGCTTTGGTATATTGTCCATTAATTAAATAATGATCCACCAAAGCTTCCAAGCGGTCGCTATCCATAAAGGCAATTGATGCTCCCTTTAAATGGGCTTCAAACTTTTCGAGGTCCTCATTTAGATTCGTCTCGAAATATTCATCTTCATCGTCGAACATAGGCACTGTTGTCAACTAAAGGTAGACAAAAAACAATACGATTCTCCTTTGTTACGAAAAAAGGTTATGAACAGATTTCGAACAAAGGAGAAATCAATTATTTATTTTCCAGAACGCTTACGGTCTGTCTCTTTCAAAAGAATTTTACGAATACGAAGACTTTCTGGCGTTACTTCAACATACTCATCCGACTGAATGTATTCCAAGCATTCCTCCAAGCTAAATACCTTTGGTGGCGCAAGTCTTACCTTATCGTCCGCACCAGAAGAGCGCATGTTTGTCAGTTTCTTTGTTTTCGTAACGTTCACACACAAATCTCCTGCGCGCGAATTCTCACCAATTACCTGTCCTTCGTAGATGTTTTCATTGGGATGGATAAAGAATTTACCACGATCTTGAAGGTTGTTCATCGAAAAAGGGATGGATGTTCCAAGTTCCAATGAAATCAATGATCCATTCTGACGTCCAGGAATGTCACCTTTGTAAGGTTGGTATTCCAAGAAACGGTGTGTCATAATCGCTTCACCAGCAGTTTGAGTCAACAAGTAGTTTCTCAAACCGATGATTCCACGTGAAGGAATTTGGAATTGAATGATCATACGCTCCCCTTTCGGTTCCATATTGGTCATTTCCCCTTTGCGCTTCGTTACCGCTTCAACAGCCGTTCCACTGTACTCCTCAGGAAGGTCAATTGTCAATTCTTCTACCGGTTCACATTTCTTCCCATCAATTTCTTTGATGATAACTTGTGGCTGACCAACTTGCATCTCATAACCTTCACGGCGCATTGTTTCAATCAATACAGAAAGGTGAAGTACTCCACGACCGAAAACGATCCATTTATCCGCTTTGTCTGTATCCGAAACACGCATGGCCAAGTTCTTCTCCAATTCTTTCTGAAGACGCTCTTGGATGTGGCGCGAAGTCACAAATTTACCCTCCTTTCCGAAGAATGGAGAATCGTTGATGGAGAACAACATCGACATGGTAGGCTCATCCAATTCAATCGTTGGAAGTGGATCTGGATTTTCAAAATCACAAATACAATCTCCAATTTCAAAACCTTCGATACCTGTGATGGCACAGATATCACCTGCTTGAACAGATTGTACTTTCGTACGCTCCAATCCTTCAAAAACAAATACTTCTTTGATGCGGTGTTTCTCTTGCGTACCATCTCTTTTTTGAAGGATGATTTGCTGATTTTCTTTGATTTCACCACGACGTAGGCAACCAATTGCGATACGACCAACATACGTAGAGAAATCCAATGAGGTGATCAACATCTGCGTATTTCCTTCTTCGATTTTTTTCGGCGGAAAATACTCCAAGATTTGGTCTAGTAAAGGTGCAATGGTATTGGTTTGATTCTTCCAATCCGTTGACATCCAACCATTTTTCGCTGAACCATAGATTGTTGGAAACTCCAATTGCTCTTCATTGGCATCCAATTCAAACATCAAATCAAATACTTTTTCGTGTACTTCATCTGGTGTACAATTGTCCTTATCCACCTTGTTGATGACCAACAAAGGTTTCAAACCCAAAGAAAGTGCTTTACCCAACACGAAACGTGTTTGCGGCATTGGACCTTCGAAAGCGTCCACCAAAAGGCAAACGCCATCGGCCATGTTCAATACACGCTCCACCTCACCACCAAAGTCGGCGTGACCTGGGGTGTCAATGATGTTAATTTTTGTTCCTTTGTACGAAACGGATACGTTTTTGGAAACGATGGTAATTCCTCGTTCACGCTCCAAGTCGTTGTTGTCCATGATCAATTCACCCGTTGGACGGTCGCGCTCGTTCAATACAGCGCCTGCTTCAATCATCTTATCTACCAAGGTAGTCTTACCGTGGTCAACGTGTGCAATAATTGCAATATTCCTAATTTCCATACCTATGAAATGGATTCCTTAATTTGTTTATGATTTTTTCTTGAATGGTTTTCCGAAAGATGAATTGCGGTCAGTAAAACCTGATCCACCTTCTTTTTTGAATCCACCTTCACGACGTTGGCCGCCACCATCTTTCTTGTAGCCACTATCTTTTCTAAAACCGCCTTCACTTCGAGCGCCACCTTCGCGACGTTGTCCACTACCCTCGCTTCTAAAACCGCCTTCACGACGTTGACCACCGCCTTCATTTCTGAAACCTCCTTCGCTTCTGAATCCACCTTCACGACGCTGACCACCACCTTCACGGCGTTGACCACCATCGCGGTTTCCTTGGAATTTTCCACCAAAACCGCTTCCGTCTTTACGACCTCCGCCGCCACCTCGGTGACTGCTTCCTCCTCCAGACTTGGCTTTAGTAACTTCGATGCTTACATCGTGGCCCTCATAGCTTGTGCCATTGATTTTGTTTACAATGTCAGTTGCGTATTGATCATCAGCCTCAAAGAATGAGAATGATGTCATGATATCGATGCGGCCAATGTTTGCTGAATTCAAACCTGTTGCGTCACAAATATGACGAAGTAATCCGCCTGGATTCAATCCATCACGGCGACCGATGCTTACAAAGAAGCGTGTTTTACCACTTTCAATGCCATCACCATTTCTGTCACGGCGGTTCGAACGTTCATCACTTCCGCGATCATCCTTCGAATTTTGTGCATTCAAATCTCCTGCTCTCTCGTAATATTCGATAAAGCGATTAAATTCAGCAGAAACAAAATGTTTAATGACTTCTTCTTTCGAAAGGTCTTCAAATTCAGCCATTACCGTTGGCATAAACTTCTGAATGTCTTTTTCGCGCACATCCGTTTTGATGACCTTGTTGATCAATTTCATCAACTGAATTTCACAAATCTCTTCAGCATTTGGAATCGTTCCTTGTGTAAAAGTTGTGCGCATTTGTTTTTCAATGGCACGAATCTTTCCACTTTCGCGTGTGTTGATCAATACGAGCGATTCACCTTTTTTACCTGCGCGAGCTGTACGACCGCTTCGGTGTGTGTAATTCTCAATATCGTCTGGAAGGTTGTAATTGATAACGTGTGTGATGTTATCAATGTCCAAACCGCGAGCGGCAACATCTGTTGCGACAAGGATTTGCAAATCTTTCGAACGGAAACGGTCCATCACACGGTCGCGCATTGCTTGAGACAAATCTCCGTGCAATGGTTCAGCGCTATAACCTTCTTTGGCCAATTTCTCAGCGACTGTAGCCGTCTCTTGACGCGTACGACAGAAGATTAATCCATAAATTTCTGGATTGAAATCGATCAGACGTTTCACGGCAGCATAACGATCTTTTTCTTTGACCTGATAATAGATGTGGTCAATGTTCTCGTTGCTTTGATTTTTGTGTCCAATTGAAACCTCAAAAGGATTGTCCATGTATGTTTTCGCGATGCGCGCTACTTCTGCAGGCATTGTAGCAGAAAACAACCATACATTTTTTGTTTCTGGTGTAGATTCAAGGATAGAATCGATGTCTTCCTTAAAACCCATGTTCAACATTTCATCCGCTTCATCGAGCACTACGTATTCCACATTGGAAAGCGAGATTGCTCGGCGTTGGATAAGGTCCATCAGTCGTCCTGGTGTTGCGACAACGATAGATACTCCTTTTTTAATCTCTGTCATTTGGCGACGGATATCCGTACCACCATAAACAGCGACGATGTTTATCTTTAAATACTTTGCGTATGTTTCAAGATCTTTTGCAATTTGCAAGCAGAGTTCACGCGTCGGACAGATGACCAATCCCTGAGGGACTGTTGCGTGATTATCAATGTTCGTTATTAGTGGTAGACCGAACGCTGCGGTCTTACCTGTTCCTGTTTGAGCTAAACCAACAAAATCGCTATGTTCTCCTAATAAATAGGGAATTGCTTGTTGTTGGATCGGAGTAGGTGCTTCAAACCCCAGTTCTTTTAACGACTTCAGCACCTCACTCTTGAGCCCGATTTCCTCAAATGTCATTCAATAATTTTAAAATTGGGTGCAAAGGTACGGAGAAAAAGACGATTCTCGACATTAATTTAAATGCCGCCCAATTTCAAGGGGATATTAATGGATCAAATGTATCTTCAGGGTACGGTCGCAAGTGAGGTCAAAATCGCAATCATTGAAGACAGGCGCAGACAATACCGGTTGGAAGTTATTCGAAAACCCATAAGCTTCAGTTGGGATCCCAAAAAAGTTCTTGTCACACACTTTATTGCTATTCAAGTCATGGAAAATGGCTACAGCATAATCATCCTCTTCCAAATGCTCAAAGGTATAGCTCACTTCGTGACTTTCAACTTTCACGCGTATCATGCGATGGGTTTGACCGACCTTTGGAAACTTGGCTGGGTCTTTATATACTGCAATTTCCATCATTCCTTTTACGGACTTAATGTTGTCCACTTTAATGGTCAATGAAAAATGCTTTTCTGATTCAGAAGCTGAAACGAGAATAACGAGCAGTAAGATAAGCAGTGTAAATCTCATTTTGCTTTGAATGTGGTGTTAAAGATTCGATCCATCCAGGTGAAGGTCGATGAGTAGTTACCATCCAATTTGGAATGGTGATCATCGTGATGTCGGGTCTTACTCAGAAAAGGGATTTTACTTACAATTGGCAACTCCAAATCAGAGTGTATGTGGATTTCGTGGAGGTTTCGCAAGAATCCGAATGCCAAAAATGCATAGGCATTGATTGAACCGAAGCTGAAGTAGATCACCGCAAATCCAAGCGCAACACCAATGGTTCCGATCATCCATTCCAAAGGGTGACCATAGAGGTATTCCATTGGAAACGGTGTGTGTGCCCGATGATGGATGGCGTGTATTTTGCGCAACAAGAACTTATTCTCGTGAAAATAGCGGTGCATAAAATAAAACCAAAAATCATCCATTACAAATGCGATAAATACCTGCAAAGCAATGACCCAAAAGGTAAAATCTTTGGTATCAACCAGGTCAAAAATCAAGTAAACCCCTCCAGCAGAAAAGGCAAGAAGCATGAGCAGATTGATAAAATACAACCCAAAACGTGCTTTAAAGATGTTAGGTTGGTAAGCCTTGTCTTGGATTCGAAATTTCTTGAAGATAGACGTATTCAACACAACGTAACTGTAAACGATACCAAAAAGATTGGTCGCTGCAAGCATACCTACTGTGTATATGATCAGCTCATTTCGTGTCATTATCTCAGCGCAAAAATGTTATGCATTACCGTATCTTCAAGACCCTTTTCACGTTCATCCACAATTTTCGAGAATCCCTTTTCGCGAAGCAGCGCCTCCACTTCCGCCAAACGTCCATTCACATTGTGAACTTCGATAACCATGGATTTAATTTTTGGCCAATCACTTGCAGAAATCCCTTGCAGTACCTGCCACTCGGCTCCTTCGCAATCAATTTTAAGGAGGTCTATTTTCTCTATGTTGTGCTCAGCAATCACTGAAGATAAGGTGCGCAACTTACAATGCACTTGCTTTTTACCTTTCACTAGAAAAGAAGCAATAATACCAGAAAACATGGGGGGAATAAACTTCATCCAACGCATCCCTGCAGGTGGATTTTTCATGGTCCCTTTTACCGCTCGACCAAAAGCTTTCGGATCTTTGTCCCATTGTTCTGGGTGCAATGTAGAAAGGGCTGGTGTATTTGGAAAGTAGGTAAAGGTTGCTTCAGATTCTTCATTTGAAACACCACAAGGAAGCACCTCTACTCTATTTTGACCAGCTTCAGCAGCATTCATTCTCAAGGCCTCTAGAATATCTGGAATTGGTTCGAACGCAAAAACACGAACGTTTGGTCCCTTTTGAGCCGCACGGACACTAAATACACCAATGTTTGCACCTACATCGAATACAACATCACCGTCGTTGATTTCAATTCCATTTTGCAAATAGCCATCCACATGGTGATCCAGCATTCGCGCTTCCGGTGAACGCAATGCATACACTCGGGTTCCGTCTGGTAGTTTTGTAGTTTTCATCTTCACCGATAAAAATACTGATTTTATTAAACGAACAATTTAATCTCGTCAGTAATTTCGGTAGAATGTTAAAAACTTGAATGAACTATTGTTTTGGTGTTTCTGGTGTATCACCTTCCTGTAAAGGAACATCATCAACTTTTGCTTCGGTATTCATGGCCTCTTGCGAAGGATTTTCCACAACCTCTGTCGGCGTTGGTGTTTGAATTTGAGTTTGATGTCGCGGTGGTGGTTGATAGCTCACGGCATCCTCTAAATCAGAGACATATTGATCCAAAGGTTGTTGAATATCTCGGGCTGTGTCTTCCAACAAACCAGTCAAATTCAGATCCTTTTTCATGTCGGCACCGGACTTACGTATTTCATCCTGGAGATCACTGGACGCATCCTTAATTTGACGCATCGTTTTTCCCAAGGTTCTTGCTAAACCTGGAATGCTTTTCGAACCAAAGAACATCAGAACAAAGACCAAAATCAGAAGGACTTCAGAGCCAGAAATGTCATTTAAAAAGAGAACCATCATCTGTGAGCAAAAGTAGTAAATTCACTTTGATATTCTACCACACTTAGTTGACAGTTTGGAGACGTTGAACCATCCATGCAACCGTTTTTCTAGGGACAAGTGGCAGAACCCAGTTGATCGCAAATCGCAATGGAAATTCATTAAAAACAAGAAGCTTGCCTTTTTCCATACCAACATAGCCTTTTTTAGCTGTCGAATGGGCATCTTTTGCTTTGTCAAACAATGGACTTTCATGGAACCCTGCAGCCTTTTCAAATCCAGTTTTTACTGGTCCAGGGCAGAGCGCAGAAACACGCACACCAGTTCCTTTCAATTCGCGTGAAATTCCTTGAGAGAATGACACAACAAATGCTTTTGTGGCGAAATAAACACTTTGAAGTGGTCCAGGCATAAAACCAGCTGAACTCGCCGTATTCAAGATAAATCCACGTTGCTTTTCGACCATTGCTGGAAGCAATAAATGTGTAAGTTCTGTCAATGCGATGATGTTCAATTGAATCATTTTTTGCTCATCGACTAAATTGCGGTGTACAAATTTTCCATAGCCTCCGAGTCCTGCATTGTTAAATAAGTACTCCACATGAATTTGCTGTTGATGAAGGGCATCGACGATTCGTTTTGCCGCCCCTGGCTGCATTAAATCTTCAGCAAGCACAAGCACTTGTATGCCATGGGATGTTTCGAGTTCCTTTTTCAACGCATTGAGTACTTCTTCTCTACGTGCCACCAACACCAAATCTCGACCATTCGCTGCGTGTATGCGAGCAAGTTCTAAACCGATTCCACTTGAGGCGCCAGTGACCAATCCTACATTTTTCATCATTTTTCTATTTCGCTAATGAGTCCCAAGCCATTTCAAAAAGGCGGTGTGTGAATTCAACATCATCAAGCACCATATTGTTCATTTTTAAAAAGCGTACGGTTGTTTCGACTTGTGCCGACATTGATTTAAAGATCAACATGGAAGGAATTTGCTTGAATTGCCCCTCCTCTATTCCTTTGTCAATCAATTCTAAGCAAAGTTGAACGTAACGATGCTCAAGTTCGGTTTCTGTGCGATAAAATGGAGATGTTTCGAACTGGCGAATAAACTCGAAATCATTGGCATTTTCCAAATTAAATTCAACCGCTGCCAACCAAAGTGTGTAAATACTTTCTTTAAGTGTTGCGCCTTTGTAAACCTGCCCAACCGAATAATCAAATAGCCGGTCTTTTACATCGAAAAACATCGCTTTGATCAATAGGTCCTTGGTCGGAAAATAATGAAATAAGATCCCGTTGCTTACCCCCGCTTCACGTGCAATGCGTGCTGTGGCTGTCCCGTAAAAACCGTGTTCAGAAAAAAGTCGCTTTGCCGTTAAGATAAGTTTGGTACGCTTGTCCATGTCTACTTTTTTACAAAGATATACAAATTATACGATTGACTGATTAGTCAGTTCCTTTTAAAGAAATGAAGAATAAAGAATAAAGAATGAAGAATTGAAAATGAAGGATGGGAATTAAGGATGGAATTTTAAGCAGGAAATTCTGCGGGGTAAGCATTCAACGTAGCGTTTGCTTTGGCTACCATAACACCGTTATGGTTAAAGACCTCACCTTCCATAAAGAGGATACGTTTTCCGCGTTTCATCATTTTTGATCTACCAGTAATGTGATCATCCAGGAGAATCGGTTCAAAATAAGAAACCTTCATCTCAACCGTAGATACAATCATACCTTCCTCACATACAGCACTTAAAGCCCCCACACCAACAACCGCATCTAAAAATCCAGCGATTAATCCACCATGTGCGGCCTTCGGCGTAGCGAGATGCTCAGGACGAATGGTCATGGAATACTCGACAATACCCGGCTGTGTTATGTTAAATGACATTCCAATCAATCTTCCAAAAGCATTGTATTCTACATACTTTTGAATGAGTGGATGTTGGTTGAGTGCATCCATTACTTCGAAACAGGAACTGTAGCAGGATTATCAGACAATTGAATTCCGTTCTGCTTTAGGTGATTGTAAATAGATTCATTTAAGGAATAAAACAACTCAGTGTGTTGTTCTGTCTTTGTCCATACCCGAACGACCATCAAAACACAACCTGAATGCACTGATTCTATGCCAATGAATGGTTTCTGCTTGGTATCAATCCGTTTTTCTTCTTGTAAAATTTCAATGACCAAAGGTTTAACCAACTCAATGTCCGTATTCAACTCTAAATTGAAATAGCAATCTACCCTGCGCATCGGTTGACGCGTAAAATTTATGATATTTCCGTTCGCCACAGGACCATTTGGTAAAATCACCACTTTCTGATCGTCCGTATGCAAATACGTGTTAAAGATTTGAATTTCACGAACAGTGCCTTTTTCCCCAAGTGCCATTATTTTATCATTCACTTTAAATGGTTTTAATACCAAAATCATGATTCCCCCAGCAAAGTTGGACAAGGTGCCAGAAAATGCCATACCTATAGCTAAACCAGCCGCACCCAACAAGGCGACAAAGGATGTCATTTCCACTCCAAGTTGTGATATAGCGGAAACCACAACCATAACTTTCAACACGAGAGATGTAAAGCTCGATAAAAACGTTACCAATCCTTCGTCCGTATTGCTCTTGTTCAAAACCTTACGAATGGCACTTGTCACCAAATTGGAGATCCAAAATCCAGCAACAAGAATTATAATCGCTAGAATGATGTTCGTTCCAACTTGCACAAGCAGGTCTTGAATCTCGCTGTATTGAATTCCAAAAATTTCATTCGTTTTTGCCATCTATCGTTATTTTGTGTGCAAAAATACAGGAATCTTTGTGTGAACGTTCATCAGTTGGCAAGAAGACCCTATTTTTAAGGCATGTTTTTCATTTTATCCAAAGCACTACTTTTTTTGTTGTCGCCGTTTTTTTGGCTTGTCGTATTCACTATTGCTGCTTTTACATTGCGCAATGCACGTTGGAAACGAATTTCAAAATGGTTGGCCATCTCATTTTTCTTGGTTTTCTCCAATTCTTTCATTCTTTTGCTATGTTATTCTGCTTGGGAAATAGATGGTATTCCGATCAACAAGGTAAAAAAATATGATGTTGGCGTTGTTCTTACCGGAATGGCAGAATACAACAATGACCTGAAAGTGCTCAGCATCCGTCGTGGTGGTGACCGCATTTGGCAAGCACTTACACTGTATCATTCAGGGAAAATCAAGAAGATTCTCATATCTGGAGACCATGGCTATGTCACCGACCGTGGTTTGCATGAAGCGCAGCAATTCAAAGATGTATTGGTCAAATGGGGAATACCTGAAACTGACATTTTAACCGAGAACATCTCCAAAAACACCCATGAAAATGCCGTTGAATCAAAGAAGGTATTGAGCAAAGAATTCTCTAAAGACGTGCGCGTATTGCTCATTACTTCGGGAAGTCACATGCGTCGATCGCGTGCCTGTTTTGCGAACGAGGGCATTGTTTGTGATACATATTCCACCGACTTGTACACAGGTAAACACCAGGAATTCTATTGGGATCAATACCTCATCCCTAATGTTGACAATTTCACGGAATGGAACAAGCTCATTAAAGAATGGGTTGGTTACATGATGTATGCTGTTTCTGGCTATCTATGACGAAGGAAATTATCGAGGATGGTTGGTTGCATTTCGATCCACACTTTTTGAGTAACGAAGAGGCGGATATATTGTACCATACTTTGGAAACCACCCTTCCTTGGGCGCAAGGATCTGTCACGTTATTTGGAAAAACCTACCCTACTCCTCGGCTTGAATCCTTGCATGTGAGGGGAAACAAATCCTACAGCTATTCAGGAAATACCTTACACCAACATCCATTTACACCTGAACTCTTAGCTCTTAAAGCAAAAATTGATGCCCTCGTTGGTGTTCAGTTCAACTGTGTTTTGGCCAATTTTTATCGGGATGGAAAAGACAGCAATGGATGGCACGCGGACAATGAACGAGAACTCGGAAAAAATCCTATTATTGCCTCGATCAGCTTTGGGTGTGCGCGTCGGTTTGATTTAAAACACAGTACAACAAGTGAACGAAAGCAATTGATGCTCACGCATGGATCGTTGTTGATTATGGGTGGGAGTATGCAGCATCACTGGAAGCACTGCATTGCAAAATCGACAAAGATCATTGAGCCACGCATCAATTTAACATTTCGAATACTGGTCTAGTGTTCAATGCATTTCAAATAAACTTTTTTACCGCAGAGGCGCAGAGAACAAAAGGAGTCTGATGTATTCTAAGGTAAGGTATTTTTCATTTTTAACTCTTCATTTTTAATTCTTCATTTTTATCCCTATCGCTTTTGTACCTTTAGCAAAAGAAACCACCATGATGACCAATGCAGCTGACGCCGTGCGCGTTATAAAATCCAATTCCTCTATTTTTATTCATACCGCCGCTGCAACGCCAATGAGGCTAGTACATGCATTAAGTGAGCGGCATCAGGAATTGAGAAATGTATCTATTTACTCCTTGCACACAGAAGGTGATGCTCCCTACGCCAATTTAGAATTTAGGGATTCATTTACACCAAAGCCGATGTTTGTTGGTCCAAACATTCGGGAGAATATTCAATCTGGACGAGGATCATACATTCCTGTGTTTTTAAGCGAAGCACCAGGCCTTTTTCGTACTGGAGTCATTCAAATTGATGTGGCCATGCTTACTGTTTCTCCTCCAGACATCCATGGTTTTTGCTCCCTCGGAACATCCATTGACATTTCTTTGGCGGCAGTGGAAACAGCGCGGATTGTCATCGCTCAAATCAATACACAAATGCCTCGCACACATGGTGATGGGTTCATCCATATTTCAAGAATTCATAAAGCCATTTCCTGTAATGACGCACTCCCTGAGATCAAACCTGAGCCTTTGAATGAAACATCTATGGCTATTGGGAAACATGTGGCCGAATTGATTGATGACGGCGCGACACTTCAACTTGGTATCGGCTCTATTCCAAACGCTGTTCTGACTTTTCTGGACAACCATAAAGACCTTGGCATTCACTCTGAAATGTTCTCCGATGGAATTCTTCCTTTGGTTGAGTCGGGGGTCATCAATGGCTCTAAAAAAAACAAGCACCGTGGTATGATCGTCGGATCCTTTGCTGTTGGAACGAAAGCGCTTTACGCATTTATGCATGACAATCCTATTTTGAAGATGCTCGACTTCTCCTATGTAAATAGTGTTGAGATCATTCGTAAAAACCCGAAAGTCAGTGCGATTAACAGTGCCATTGAAATCGATTTGAGTGGTCAAATTTGTGCAGACTCCATGGGGACAAAGATCTATTCAGGCATTGGTGGACAAATGGATTTCATTCGTGGTGCTGCGTTGTCTGATGGTGGGAAACCAATCATCGCCTTGCCTTCTGTTGCGCGAACTGGGGAATCGCGGATAGTTCCCATCCTTCGGTCAGGCGCAGGCGTCGTAACCACCCGAGGACATGTGCATTATGTGGTAACGGAATTTGGATCCGTGAATCTACATGGAAAAACAATTCAAGAGCGCGCACGTTTGCTCACCTCAATTGCGCATCCCGCACATCGCGAATGGCTAGAAAAAAGTTTCCGTGAAATGTATTAGAAGATTTTAACATGCTATCCGTAAATCTTCGCTTATTTTTGCAGCGCATGATCAAACGAGTTATAGGATTAGTTTTCATTTTTACGCATGTTTTTGTTTTCGGACAACAGACAATTACAGCCCTGCGGACGGATGAAAAAATCCATATTGACGGTAACTTCACAGAAGATGCATGGTCGAAAGCCATCCCTGTAAAGAATTTCGTTCAGTTTAAACCTCATCCAGGTGATTCATCCTCACAACAAACGGAAGTAAGAGTCATCTATGACGACCAGGCACTTTACGTCAGCGCCATTTGTTACGACAACCCCGAGCATGTATCTAAAATTTTAAGTCAACGCGATGATTTCAATGCCAATGTTGACAATTTCCAAGTGATTTTGGACACCTACAATGACGATCAAAATGGTTTTTCCTTCGGCGTTAGTAGTATGGGTGTTCAGTTTGACTCTAAGGTAACAGCCGTATCGGAAAGTGTCGAAGTCAACATGGTATGGAGCAGTGCTGTAATGCGCAACGAGAAGGGCTATCAAGTTGAAATGCGGATTCCCTATTCTGCCATTCGCTTTCCAAAAAAGGACATTCAAACGTGGGGTATTAATTTCTACCGTCAAATTAGCCGACAACGCGAAGAATCTGTTTGGAGTCCAATAAAACCTGACTTCGACAATTGGTTGGCTCAATGTGGCGACTTATTGGGCATACAAGGCATTGAACCTCCGTTGCGCTTGGCCTTGATCCCTTACATATCTGGTTATGCCAATCATTACCCTTTGAACCAGACTGGAACCAGCAATTGGTCGAAATCAATAAATGGCGGGATGGACGTAAAGTACGGCATCAATGAAGCATTTACTTTGGACATGACCTTGGTCCCAGATTTTGGACAAGTTGTCTTTGACAATAAAGTACTGAACCTTACGCCATATGAAATTCAATTCAACGAGAATCGGCAATTTTTCACGGAAGGTACCGAGCTATTTAATAAGTCTGGACTTTTTTATTCGAGAAGAATAGGTATACAGTCCCCCTATGAGGTACTTAAAACGAACCTTAGCCCCGATGAAGAATTGGCAAGTGCTCCATCGGCTTCTCAATTGTACAATGCCACGAAGGTTTCTGGACGAACGAAGTCTGGCTTGGGGATAGGTATTTTCAATGGCATCACTGCCGAACAAAAGGGCATGGCAGTGAATGTTGATAGCGGGTTGGAGCGTGAGATTGTTGTTTCGCCGTTAACGAACTACAACGTATTTGTGTTGGACCAAACACTCAAGAACAATAGTTCCGTTACGCTGACCAATACCAACGTCATGCGTGAAGGGCAATTCTACGACGCCAATGTTACCGGGATCAACACGAAATTGAATTCAAAAGACAATAAATTTTATGTTTCAGGAAGAAGCGCATATTCTGCTAAGTTATTCAGCACCGGAGTGAATGATGGCTACAATGCAGGTGTAAGTCTTGGAAAGCAAACGGGAAATTTGGTGTACAATGCAGGCTACTTTCTGGAGTCAAACACTTACGATCCCAACGACTTGGGTTTTAATGCCAATAACAATAAACGTTACCTTTCAGCGAGCATTTCATACCGTGTATTCAAACCATTCTGGAAGATCAATCAAGCGTCGGTTTCGGCTTCACTGTCGTACGAAAGGCTCTATGCCCCCAATGTATATACGGGCACATATTTATCCATCAACTGTTTCAACAACAACCGAAAATTCCACGCTTCTGGGATTAGCATAAACAGTGGATTAACCAAAGCTTACGATTATTTTGAGCCGCGTGTCGCCGGCAGGTATTTTGTCGGTCCAACATGGTTAGACTTTGCGCCTTGGATATCTACCAATTACCAGAAACGATTGGCATTCGATCTTGGGGGAAGTTTTTCATTTATCGGTCGTGAGAATTGGAAGAATTATTCCTGGAATTTTAGCCCACGAATCCGTTTGAGTTCAAAGATCTTCTTCATTTACAACTACGAGGAAACGCTTACACTCAGTGAACAAGGGTATGCGGTTGCCTTTGGTACCCCTGCCTACTCTACGGGAAACATTGTCTTTGGTTCACGTGATCGCCGCAACATTACCAATACCATTAACGTGCTGTACACGATTACGAACCGCATGGGAATCACGTTCCGACTTAGACATTATCGTTCGATCGTGTCGTACCATAGTTTCTTTGACTTACAAGACAACGGGACGCTACTTGGCAATACGATGACAGGATTGGACAACCAAGGCGTATCTGTTTACAACACAAATTACAATGCCTTTACCATCGACTTTGTTTACCGTTGGGTGTTCAAGCCGGGAAGTGAGATCAATGTCGTTTGGAAAAATTCTATCTTTTCAAGTGATCAAGCAGTTAAAGCTGCCTATTTAATGAACATCAATGGTTTATTTCAAAATGCACCTTTGAACAGTCTTTCCGTTAAAGTCATTTACTGGTTGGATTACCAAAGTTTGCGACTAAAGAAAAACAAAAAGGTGTAAGTATCACCTCCATTGCTGACTATCGTCATACACACGGGCAATGACTCTTTCTATTTTTGTTGGAAACAACATACATGGAAACCACAATCAATCTACATTTCATCGACTATGTCGCAGACAGCATGCGGAAAACAGCGGTCGAACTCGAAAAATTTGAAGTAACTGCCACCTTGGGAAAGATGGAAGCAATGAACGTGTTCGAACAAGTAAAGGAATCTTATTCCAACTTGGTGCACGACATCGACAACCGAATTGACTATGCCGAAGACCGCTACAACACCATGAAAGCAAAAGTAGAAGCATTGCGCCTACAATTGTATTTAGGCAAGGCTGACACACTTGAAAAGTACGTTGAGCAGCGAGATAGAATTCTTCATGCCATCCACGAGGTTCGATCAGAGATTATCGTAAACCCAAGATTTATTCGCGGTTATGCCGTTATGCTAGATGTCTTGGAACGCTTACAGGTCAAACTTGAAGTCTTGAACGACTATATGGAAACGGGCACCGAGAAAACGAGACACTCGATGAAAGAACGCATGGAAACCGTTGAGAACATCATCAAAGATTTGCGTAAAAAGTTCACGACCATCAAGGAAGATCATTTTGATATTTTTCAGAAAGAAATGACGGAGGCTTATGCACATTTGAAAAATGCATTTATTCAAACGACCTAAAAATTCACATACCAAGCCGTTCATTGAAGGAGTCAGAAATGATTCCTTTTTTTATTCGTCCCAACCCGACCAGTCATCGTGGTCACCTTTGCGCAGATCTCGCAACATGCGAAGGGCAAGATAAGCAGCGGCAAGGATTCCGATTATTCCGTACATCGACGTCTGGCCCCATAGCGGTTTCACACTGTTGATCATTAATAACGTCGATCCAATGATGAGTGAACAAATCACCAAGGAAGTGACCAATTGACGTGTCACTCGATTGATGGTATGCACCATTGGATCAACACCATGGTGCGTGAGGTCCACATTGATTTTTCCCGTATTGATTTTCTTAATTGCGTTTTTAAAATCTTGGGGAAAGTCTTCCATATAGGCTCCAAAATCATACAATCCAGACAGTACTTTTTTAATCATTTTGATCGGGTCCAACTTTCTACTGATGGACTTCACCAAGTAAGGTCGCGCCAATTCCAGGAGATCCAAGTTTGGATCGAGGTGATGAATGACACCCTCTATCGTGACCATGGAGCGTGCGAGTAAAAAGAAATGTGGCGGCACTTTCAACCCGTGTTCGACGATGACATCCTTCAGTTCCATGAGTACGGAGCTCATTTCATTTTCGTGAATGCTGTTTACGCCATAACTCTGAACAAAATCATTAATGGCGTATTCCAATGCGCGCATGTCTTTGACAGCGGAATTTTCAGACATGTTTTGAAGCACTCGAATAACGCGCTTCACGTCTTTGGCTTTTACGGCCAAAAATAAGTTGCCAAACATTTCAATGTCCCTGTCCAAAATGACTCCCATCATTCCAAAATCCAAAAAACAGATGTGCTGGCCAGGAATAACTAGGATATTTCCTGGGTGTGGATCAGCATGAAAGAATCCGTAATCAAATACTTGTTTGATGTAGGTTAAGGCCAATCGTCGCGCAATCAATTTGCGGTCATAGCCTTTCGCCGCCATTTGTCCTACATCCGAAATTTTAATGCCTGATATAAATTCAAGGACTAAAATTCTTGATGTCGTGAAGGTGCGATAGACTTTTGGGGAATGCGTCGTTTTGTCGCTGATGTCCGCCGATATGTTGTTGGTGAAGCGTTGGATATTGACCGATTCATGAATGAAATCAAGTTCTTTGAGAATACTCTCTTCAAAGCTCCGCACCAAGCCATGTGGATCAAAACTCTTTAGTGAAGGAATTCGTTTTTCAAAAATATCCGCTAGAGAATACATTACGCGTATATCTTCCAAGATGGTTTGTTTGATTCCAGGCCTTTGCACCTTTATCGCAACTTTTTCTCCTGTATGTAATGTTGCCCGATGCACTTGGGCCATTGATGCTGAAGCAAAGGCTTCCGGTTCAAAATA
Organism: Bacteroidota bacterium; assembly: GCA_039798485.1. Taxonomy (GTDB): domain Bacteria; phylum Bacteroidota; class Bacteroidia; order Flavobacteriales_D; family Crocinitomicaceae; genus M0103. The sequence goes on along the minus strand of JBDKGB010000100.1, from coordinate 29,401 downwards.
GGCAAACAATTCATCTACAGTTTTTTTCAGTTCCTCCTCCACTACCTTTTGCGCAATATTGCTTGGCATGGGCGGTACATTGTCCTGTAATTTTTCAAGTTGAAGGATCAATTCTTCCGGCAATAAATCTGGGCGATTACTTAAGATTTGTCCAAATTTGACAAAGGTTGGTCCGAGCTCTTCGCACACCAAGCGCATTTTTTCCCATTTCGAATACTTCTGCGCATTTTTCCGTGTGGTCTTTGGAATGATGCGTCGAATAAAACTATAACGCTTGCTCGCCACCATATAGGATACAATTTGTTCAAAACCATATTTCACAAAAACGCGAAGGATTTGGTTGTATCGAATAAACGACCGAAAGCGCTGACGCAGCGAGGAGTAAATGGCCATTTTTAAACTTGCTTACTCTCCAGGTGGTGAATGCGCGATTCAGCAAGTGCAAGGTCCTTTGATAACGATGCAATTTTTTCTTCCAACTGACCAATTTGATCCGTGTGTGCAATGTTTAATTTCTCATACAACTCGGCAATAACTTGAGAAATCTTCTGTTCCAAATCCTCGCGTAACTCTGTAGCTTTCTGAAGCATTTTATCGACAAATTCAATGTCATTGCCATCTTCATCCACTTGATGTTCTTTCATGAATGCATTAACCTTGTCCTTACCTTCTTCGGCAAGCTGACGCATTTTTTCAATGATTTGTGTGTTTTTGGAAATCGTGTAGAGACTGGCCGACAATGTCGCCAATTCGAGAATGGTTTTTGCTTTCATGATGTGAATGTTTATGCTATAAAAGTCGTATATTGGCTGTAATCAAAATATGACGCCGGTCAGCAATCATCGGCATTTATTCACGTAAAGAAACCACCTATGAATTTGCACAGAACAGTTGCAGACATCATGACGAAACAAGTCGTCTGTGTCCAGCCCGAACAACCCATTCTTGATTTAAAGCACATCTATGAAGGGGCACCGTTTCACCATCACATACCAGTAACCGAAAACGGAAAACTGACGGGAATTGTCAGTTTAATTGATTTTATGCGGGCCATAAGTGATGCCTCCTTGGACGACAACGATGCCGTTTACCATACCAAGAAAGTTGGAGAAATTATGTCGATTCATCCCATTTCAGTTTCAAAAGACACGACCATCGGAAAAGTAGCTGAGGAGTTGGCAAAAGGAGAGATTCATTCAGTGATCGTTACGGATGAAGAGCATGTCGTTGGTATCGTTACAACTGCTGACATCATTCGTTTGCTTTTAAAAATGGAGGAAAACCACCACACGGAGATTTAAATCAAAGCGGCGTTTTTCCCCGCAATAAATCCTGTGGTCCATGCGGATTGAAAATTAAATCCTCCAGTGATGCCATCGATATCCATGACCTCTCCTGCGAAATAAAGTCCGCGAACGATTTTACTTTCCATTGTTTTCACCTCAATTTCTGAGAGTGAAACACCTCCTGCTGTCACAAATTCTTCTTTAAAGGTTGTTTTCCCAGAAACCGAATAACGGTCGTTCAAAAGGGTGTTCACCAATTTATTGATGGATTTTTTACCGAGTTCATTCCAGCGGTTTTCTGGGTTAATTTCGGAACGTTGCAATAAGAATTCCCACAAGCGATTTGTCACTGGAAAGGGATTGATGTTGCTCATTTTCTTTGCTCCATGTTGCGTCATTGTCGTTGCAATCAAACCACGCAATGCTTCTTCAGTTGTATCATTTAACCAATTGACCAAAACATGAAAGACATAGTTCGATTCCGCCAATATCGGCGCGCCCCATGCCGATAATTGCAAAATCGCAGGCCCACTCATTCCCCAATGTGTCACAAGCAATGGGCCTCTACCGATGAGTTTAGTACCTTCAATTTTCACCGTTGTTTTTTCCACTACATTCCCCATTAATTCCTTGATTGGTTCACTGGGCATATTGAATGTAAATAGCGAAGGCACAGGTTCTACGATGGTATGTCCGAGGGCTTCAACCCAAGAAATTCCTGATCGTTTTGGTTGACCTCCAACCGTCACGATTATTGCATCTGCGGTGCGTGATTCATTGGTGATCGATGTGATCAGAAATTCTTCTTTGGAATGTTCAATGGCTTGTACATGAAACTGATACACTACTTCAATGTCTTTAGCATGAGCCTCAAGAAGAAAGCAGTCTATGATGGATTGAGACGTGTTTGATTGTGGAAAAATGCAGTTATCAGGATAGGTTTTCATTCGGACTCCCCTCGTTTCAAACCATTCGACCGTATTCAACGCATTGAATTGTGCAAAGGCCTTGCGCAGAAAACGTTCGCCTCGCGGATAATTTTTAGAGAGTAGATCGTTGTCAAACGTCGCATTGGTGACATTGCAGCGACCACCTCCAGAAATCTTCACTTTCGAAAGAACCTTCGCAGAGCGTTCAAGAATAAATACCTTACAATTCGGGTTAGCGGATTTCGCACTGAGGGCTGCAAAGAATCCTGCTGCTCCTCCACCAATTACTGCGATTGTTTTAGGCATTTAATTCTTCTTCTTTTTGCCTTTTTTTTTCTGATCCGTTGGCATGGCATCGTCTTCATCACCAGAAATAGTTGGAGCACCAAATGAATAGGTTTCGTTACCTTGTTCATCAAATACATGGTCTTCAATCAACACCCCTTTTTTGTAGATGGCTTTTCTCTTCGGACGACCATCGGCCCAATATTCTTCAAAGCTACCTTCCTGCAGACCTTTTCGGTAATTTTCTAAGGTTTGAATTGTACCGTTGTAAAATAAGGTTTTAAATTCCCCATCTTTTACATCCATTGTCCAATGTTCGGTAGACAGCAATGTTCCGTCCTCGTAATAATATTTTTGTTCGCCTTGCTTTTTACCTTCTTTGTAATTCAACTCCTGAAGCAGATTGCCCTCTGTGTTGTAGCGCTTAAACGAGCCGTCAAAGATACCATTCACATAGTGCACTTCCTTCTCTAATTTGGATTTCGGATAATAGGTTTTCTTCACCCCATTTAAGACCCCATTGCTGTAAGTTTCCAATTTGGTCGTATCACCTTGACGCGTAAAGTAGGTTTGAACACCGTGTTTTTGCCCTAAGTTGTAGTTCATTTCCCAAGCTACATACGTTGTGCTATCGTAATAAAATGTCCAGGTACCGGACTCAACGCCTAAAATGTGATTTCGTACAACTTGCAAGCATCCCGTATCATAATAGGTGGTATCATTCCCGTTTTCCTTTCCATCAACGAAGGTAATTCGACGTTCGAGCAAGCCATTCATGTGGCACGTTTCGCATGTTCCCGTAAAGGGTTTGCCAACATTGCCCGCCAATACGGTATTTGATCCTTCGTCATAGGTGAGCTTCTCGTTGCAGTCAACAACCCCCGCTAGTTTACCACATTCCCAGTCACCAAATCCTGATGCCTGCTTTTTTCCGCGCTCGTAGCATGGAACTTTATCCGAATTTGTTCCTTGACCAAAGAGTGATGACAAGGAAAAAAATACTGCTATACATGCGAAGTTCTTCATCGTTTATTGAATTTGAAGTTTCATTAAGGCGGATTTCATTTCCTCGGGTACTGCAATTGTTTGCTGTGTCTCCGCATTGTAACACACCTGAACGGAGCGCCCTTTGACAAAAACCTCGCCATTTACCGTCAGCTCATAACCCAAAGTGAAACTTTTGGTACCGATATTTTCTGTTATCACTCGAACTTCAGGTGTTTGTGAAATGAGAACGGATTTGATGTACTCGGCCTCATTTTTCACAAGAACGATTCCATGCTGTCTCCAATCCCAATCAATGCCCAATAATTCGCGGAAATAATGTACCCTTGCCAATTCGAAATAACTGAAATAAATGTTGTTGTTGACATGCCCGAGGACATCGAGATCCGAGAATCGCACTTGAATCTTTGCGGGTTGAATCATTTTTTATCGAGTTTTTCGTAATCTGAGTTGTTGCTGATGAATTCAGGAACAATCTGTTTCATCTTCGCGACAATGTCATCATTTTTTTGAGTTTCAAATAGCGCAATTAGCCCATTGATTGCATCAATTTGTGTAGCATCCTCTTCACGTACTTTTGCTTTCAGAATTTTCGGGTGATGCGTTGCGATGGTGTTCTCTTCTTTGGCTAACAATTCCTCGTACAACTTCTCTCCAGGCCGAAGTCCTGTTACTCGAATTTCAATGTCCTTGCCCAACTGTAATCCGCTCAATTGAATCATCTTTTTGGCGAGTTCAATAATTTTCACAGATTCACCCATGTCAAAAACAAAAATTTCTCCACCCTCACCCATTGAACCAGCTTCAAGCACCAGCTGACACGCTTCAGGTATCGTCATGAAAAAGCGAGTGACCCGTTCATCCGTTACTGTTATTGGTCCACCTTGTTCAATTTGACGCTGAAACAGTGGAATAACTGAACCGTTTGAACCCAACACGTTTCCGAAACGTGTTGTCACAAACCGTGTGATTCCTGATCTGTTCGCCATCTGCGCATAAATCTCTGCGATACGCTTTGAAGCACCCATCACATTGGTTGGATTCACCGCTTTATCGGTTGAAATCATCACGAATTTCTTTACCTCAAAACGCTGAGAGAGATCTACAAGATTCTTTGTTCCCAGGACATTGGTCAAAACCGCTTCCGATGGATTATTTTCCATCATAGGCACGTGCTTGTAAGCCGCAGCATGAAACACAAAATTCGGTCGGAAATAGTCAAAAACCCGTTCCATGCGTTCTGCACTTCGGATATCACCAATCACTACTTCAAAATTGAGTTCTCGGTGCGAAGCCCCCAACTCTATCTGTAAATCATACAAAGGTGATTCTGCTTGATCCAACAAAATCAATTTACCGGGATTGTAACGTGCTATTTGTTTCACGAGCCCACTACCAATTGATCCAGCAGCACCTGAAACGAGAATGGTTTGTCCCGTGAGCTGATTTGAAATTCTATTTTCATCCAAAACAATCGGACTACGCCCCAACAAATCTTCAATGTTCACACGGCTGATCTGCTTGGTTGAAAATTCACCATTGATCCAACTTTTAGGCGTTGGCACCTTGGATACTTTGACACCACTTGCCAAACAAATTTCGACCACGCGCTGTCTATTCTCCTCATTCGGCTGCTGAATGGCGATAATCACATTGTTCACCCCTTCATCGTGAATGAGTGCCTCCAACTTTGAGGTATGACTCACCGTTACACCTTCCATACGAGTGCCATCCTTTTTCTTATTGTCGTCGATAAACGCTACAATTTTGTAATTCAAGCGGCCATCCTTCTCAATCGTTCGTTTCGTAATCAAGCCTGAAATTCCTGCACCATAGATGATCACACGCTCAAAATCTTGGGTTGATTTGATGGATTCGAGGTAGAGCAGTTTAATGAAAAATCGAGAGCCAATCATCAGGAGTAAGCCCATCAAAAACTCAATGATCAGTACTGATGTTGGAAAGAGAAAGTACTCGTCAACAAAATAATAGCGCAAAAGTCCAAGTCCGAAGAAGATCAGTGAACAGGTCGTGGTAGCTAAAAGAATACGTTTTAAATCCTCCGTTGATGTATGTCGAACGATACCTTTCTGAATCTTAAAAGCAAGAAAAACAACGAGTTTTACAAGGAAATAAATCCCAATAGATTTCGACAACACTTGCCATTCTTGACGAATAAGTTCTGGATCAGCTTTGAGGTCAAAACGAATGAGGTATGCAAAAATCAATGCAATAAACGAGATCACAAGATCCATAAGTACGATTACCCATCGTGGTGTGCTTGCCTGCAGTCGGAACATACGCAAAGGTACTTAAATCAGATTAGACAGCGAGTATGTAAAAATGAACTTTCAATATACACTGATAATGAGTATGTTTCCATTCGAACTATCCCTTTTTTTGAAGAAGATTTCTAAACGATTTCATGATCCGGTACCAGCTTGGTGAATTGTCCCATTGGTAGCAATAATAGTTGCGGTCTGCTCCACCAAGTTGGTGATTAAAATGACGCACACCTTCCACTCTAGACCCTCCAAAATCAAAGTTTTTCCCTTCCTTGTGCGCCTGCTCAATGGCAAAATTCATGGCGTTATACATCGCGCCATTTTTCTTGGCATCATCGGTAAAAGCGCCTTTCAAATACAACACCGTGTCGTTGAAGTCTATCAAAAATAACCCGCCGATGATTTGCTGTTGGTCATATACCGCAAGGATCTTCACAAGCTGCTGCCCATCTAAGCATCGAAGTGCGCGTTCTAGACGTTCGATGCTGGCTTCCGTTAAACTTGAAATTTTCGGTAAGAGTTCAGATCGAATCAATGCAAGGATAGGTTGCGGATCATTCGAATACTCGATGCGGTGCCCAACTTTTTGTGACTTGTTGAGCATTCTTTTCGCTTGAGAACCAATTTCAATCGCTGAATTGGGTTGTATGATTTGTTCTACATACGTTGTGGAATCCTGCTTTTCAATCTGTTGACGCATGCAAAAATTGCCTAGTGGAAAAACCGATTTCACCTCAGTTAAAAAGTTTCGAATCTCTCCACCCTCGTCTCCCAACCATTCGAGTGTGGTCATAAAAATTGGAGTGTAGCACGTTTTTACGCCGAGGCGTGATGCAAAGGGAACTGCAATGCCTTTCGTATAGTTTTCATCCACATACACCATCCAATTTTCTGCGATTTCATCCAAATAGGCAGACAATGAAAACACCGATGAACCTGGAGTTTTCAGAACCAAGTCATCCCATTTTTGGAGATCAATGTTATCGCGAGATGTAAACTTCATGCGCTTCGAAGATACTGACAATTCATGCAATGCGTTCCTTCAACGTGAAAAGCTATCTTTGTTGTATGGAAATCGAACGAAAATTTCTTCTACACACAGCACTCTGGGATGCGCTTGAGAAACCAAGTCCAAAGAAAATTATTCAGGCCTATTTGGTCAATACCCCAGAAAAAACGGTACGTGTGCGGATCAAAGGAAGTAAAGGTTATTTGACCATTAAAGGACCTACAAAAGGGATAAGTCGGAGTGAATTTGAATACGAAATCCCTTTAGGTGATGCCGAAGCGTTGATCGAACAATTTGCCGAAAAAGTAATTGACAAGGACCGTTACGAATTGCGCTTTGAAGGAAAAGTATGGGAAGTTGATGTCTTTCACGGTAAACTTGAAGGCTTGCTATTGGCAGAGATTGAGCTTCAAGAGGAGGGAGAAACTTTTTCGATTCCTAATTGGATATCCACTGAAGTGTCCACTGATCCGGAATATTTCAATGCGAGGCTGATAGATAGGTGCTAAAATGACAAAAGTCAAAGAACAAGAGACAAAAGACAAAGGGCTTGATTGAACTTCGAATTGCATAAAATCAAAGCCCTAATTCGTAATTGGTATTTCGTAATTAATCTACAAATCCCTCCAACTCGACAACGATCTCATTGCGGCGTCCAATAACCTGGTAAGGCGGATTGTATCCAAGGTAGCTGAATTTTCCTAAATAGTTCAACCCATTTTCTTTCAACAAAGCTTTGAGTTTGTTGGTATATTCTTCAATATTTTGGTCATCTGCCCAGCCGCCGAATTCGATGGCTGCCATAACTTTTTGCCCTTGTTCTTCGAAATAAATTCGACCATTGTTCGGTTTTGGCAAATCTTCTTTCGACATGTCTGAAGGTACCATGAATGACATGCGTGTGGTGTCACCAATCTCCATCACCACAGGTGAAGTCATGGCAATTTTTTCGTTTTTATCATTTCCTCCAAAGATGTATCCTGCCAAGGTTCTGAATCCGTTGCTTGATGTTGCTTCATAGGAATCGGACACCATTTTTACACTTGAAAACATCGCCGGTGCGTATTGACGAACTTCAAAATTGTCAAACTTTTTGAGCACAACATATTTGTGCTGCTCGGTTCTGTTTGTGCTCGTATAGATAAATGCCTGTGCAAGAATCATAATTCCTAAGAGTATCGATGTGACAATGAGTATTGTTTTCATGTGAAAGCTTTACGGAATAACACGCGAAGGATGTAAATGTTCTTATAGACAAAGGACAGAAGACATTAAGATTTAAAGATATCAAGAGATTAAGACTTAATCCAACTTCGACTGGCTTAGTCTCAAGACTTAATTCGTAATTCGTAATTCGTAACTTGTAACTCTTAACTATTTAAACCCTTTCAGCTTTTATGTCGCTTTTCTCCACATCGAAAACGGTTGTACCAAAGTCCAGTTGAAACCATTGTAAAAACACCTCGATGTTTCGGTCTTGCGGCCAATCTTCCTCATTTTCTGTAATCATGGACAATTCGTTGGCGAAAATCTTCTTAAAATGCTGTTCAATGATGGGCTCTACATCAAAAAAGTCTTCGGTAATCAGGTAGATATTGGGCTCCTGAAGTTCGTCTTGCCCCATGTCATCTTCATCCTCAAATGTTCCCACCCATTCATGAAATGGCTTTAATGGCGTAACGCTGATGTATCCTCGATTTATAATTTTCATAGTCTTGGGGTTCGTTTAATAAATAGTGTATCTACTTTTTTCATGGGGTCAATGTTGTATTCGTACCATAGCGCTTTTCGCTGCTTTTTCTGAATGACCACTACATCCCACAGATCAGTTTTATGCTGCAAGGACAGGTACTTTTGCCACTTTTTTTCATCCAATGCAAGTGTTGACGAGATATACGTCAATGATGTGTCGTTCAGGAAAATAAGCATGGCATCAGACTGAAACTTCTCCTCAGCAAGGTACTTGTGAGATTTACAATTCTCGCCAAAACAATCCAACCAATTGTAGAAAGCATTCATGGTGCGAAGCGAATCTTTAAAGGTCCATTGTCCAAAAAATGCCTCACCATCTTTCATCTGTAGGCGAAGTTTTTTGATGGATTTTGGTTGAAAGCGATCCACGAACATGGATTCACCAACCGTATCCAATTCCATGATGGCAATACCTGCCTTTTCAGCCAACCAGATGTCAAAACCATAATCGATGGAATCCTTTTGTTGTGCGTCCTTTCCATTGCCATCGTTGGAAGCTTTAGGATTGATGTCGTTCATATCCAACACCTTTTCCTTCTTTCCACCGCAGGATGCAAGTGCAACAAGTCCGAAAAGAATAAGCAACTTTTTCATTTTACAAAGTCAAACTTTTTACTGCTTCAGATACGCGCTGAATATCTTCCATTGAATTATCCAAGTGTGTCACCATGCGAATCATCCCTGGACCAAACGCCATGATTCTTATGTGTTCCTTCGCCAACTTATCAATCACCACATCTCTTTTTGACGGATCATTGAGAACCGCAACAACAATATTCGTTTGCACAGGCATTACTTCCTTCACCCACGACATACTGTTCAAGGTATCTTCCAACATTTTCGCTGATTCATGGTCCTTTTTCAAGCGTTCCACATTGTGTTTCAAGGCATACAATCCACCAGCAGCAATAATCCCAGCTTGACGCATTCCTCCTCCAAAAACTTTGCGAACACGTCTCGATTTTTTGATGAAATCACTGGTTCCAATCAATACAGAACCAACGGGCGCACCCAATCCTTTGGACAAGCACAAAGAAATGGAATCAAACTGTGCTGCGTATTCTTTCGGGTCAATCCCTGTGTACATCAAGGCGTTCATCAAACGTGCTCCATCCAAGTGCAGTGGCAAGTTATGTTCGTCACAAAACTGACGGATGCGTTTAATTTCCTCAAAGTCATAGACAGCTCCTCCTCCACGGTTGGCCGTATCCTCCAAACTCACCAATTGGGTCAATGGAAAATGCACATCATCCGGATTATTGATCCACTGAGAAATTGAAGTTGCCGTTAGTCTTCCACGATCTCCTTGCAGCAAACGAACCGAAGCGCCTGAATTTCTTGCAATTCCTCCTCCTTCGTATTTGTAAATATGACTTTCCTCGTGGCAAATGACCTCGCCCCCAGGTTGTACATGCACGTTGATGGCAATTTGATTTGTCTGTGTTCCAGAAGAGCAAAAGAGTGCTGCTTCCTTTCCAAACATTTGCGCGGCAAAACGCTGTAATTCATTGACGGTAGGGTCTTCCGAAAAAACATCATCTCCTACTGGCGCCGTAAACATGGCGTCGAGCATAGCCTTAGATGGTTTGGTCACTGTATCACTGCGCAAATCTATTTCGGTGTATTGCATGGTATTTATTTCTGTGGTAGGGTGTTCAAACGATTAAAAATTCTCTATTTTGCTGTAAAAATACGGATATGGAATACATCCTCGTTTCAATCACAGTACTTTTCGGTGCAGCCTTGACCTTTTTTTCTGGTTTTGGCCTTGGAACACTCATGCTTCCTGTGTTCAGTTTGTTTTTTCCTTTACCACTTGCTGTTGGAGCTACAGCCATCGTGCATTTGTCCAACAACATGTTCAAATTTGGAATGCTGTTTCGCCACATTCACTATCCTACCCTTCTTCGGTTTGGTATCCCTGCTTTAATCGCCGCTTTGTGCGGAAGCCTTATTCTCGAATGGTTTGGTACCATGCCTGTGCTCCACAGTTACCACCTTGGCACGTACCTCTGTGAGATGAGCACCTTAAAAATCGTTCTTGGCAGTCTCATGCTCTTTTTTGCATGGTTCGATCTAGATCCTAGATTTCGTGCTTGGCAGCTCGATAAAAAATGGATTCCTTTTGGTGGATTCTTGAGCGGATTTTTCGGCGGAATTTCTGGACATCAGGGTGCCTTTCGTTCCGCATTTCTTACCAAAGCAGGTTTAACAAAAGATGAATTTCTTGGCACCTCAAACGCCATTGCTTTGATCATTGACATCTCTCGCATTACGGTCTATTCTGCGTCGTTGAATTTTTCGCAACTGTCAGGTATCAAAGGGATTTTGTTGACTGGAATTGTCTTTGCCTTTATCGGCACCTACTTCGGTAAAAAATTGGTAAAGAAAACTACGCTTGAAGGGGTGAAACGAATTGTCGGAGTACTTTTATTGGTGTTGGGAACTTTTTTTGTTTTGGGAATCCTGTAGGAAGATGGTCTAAGGATGAATTACGAGTTACTAATTACGAGTTACTAATTACGAGTTACTAAAATTTTTGCCTACAGTATAATTGTCAAACAGAGATAGAACACGCATAAAGTCGTCGTGAATTTCAGTATTGATCTTTATCAATTCGAGGCTAACGGGATGTGTGAATTCAATCTGTTGCGCATGCAACAGCATCGTATTCATGTTCCATTTCTCCAAAAACAATTTATTCTGCTTGTTGCAGCCGTGCGGTCTGTCGCCAATAATGGGATGAAAAATATGTGCAAAGTGTTTTCGAATTTGGTGCATTCTTCCTGTTTCAGGATTCACCTCGACAAGCGAATAGCGCGAGGATTCTTGTTTTCCGAAAGGAACAGGCACATCGAAATGCTTCAGCGTTGTATAATGGGTAATCGCTTCTTGCACTTTTCCTTTTTCATTGGTCAATGCATAATCAATCGTTCCTTCTTCAGGAGTAAATCCGCGCACCAAGGCGAGGTAGTTTTTTTTGACTTCTTGTCGCATGAAGGCCTCTTGCATGGCACTGTTCATTTCTTCTGTCAAGGCAAAAAGCAACACGCCACTTGTTTTTCGATCGAGCCGATGTACAGGATAAACTTTTTGACCTAGAAAATCTCGGAGGAGTTGCACCGCAAATTCAGAGGCATCCGCTGCGATGGGCGAACGATGCACCAATAATCCATGTGGTTTGTTGATGGCTACGAGGTATTCATCCTGATAAATGATATCCATGCGATGGTCTGAAACGAATGTGTTGACGTCTATTTTTTGCGGGCTATCATTAATCCGTCACGAATTGGAAACAGGACCTCCTGAACGCGTGTGTCTTCATGGACCATTCGGTTGTAATCCATGATGATGCGTGTGTCCACATCCATTTTGTCATACACTCCCGTAACCTTGCCCGACCACAATACATTGTCAGCAATGATGTAGCCACCAGAACGCACTTGATCAAAAACCAAGTTGTAATAGTTGAGGTAGTTCCGTTTGTCTGCGTCAATAAAAACGATATCGAATTGATCCTTGAGTGTGGGAATAATCTTCGTTGCATCCCCTACGATGTGCTCAATTTGAGCAGTCATGCCGGACTTTGCGATGTATTCATTCACCAATTCTTCCTGCTCTTCATTCACATCGATGGTGGTGAGCAATCCTCCCTCTTGAAGTCCCTCGGCCAAGCAAAGAGCTGAATATCCAGTGTAGCTCCCGATTTCTAAGATGCGTTTTGGCTGTATCATGTGCGAAAGCATGCTCAACACTCGACCTTGGAAGTGTCCGCTCAACATGCGCGGTGAAAGCACTGAAAGATGTGTCCTTCGGTTCAACTCCTTCAATACTTCTGGTTCATTTTCGGTGTGCGCGCATACATACGCATCAAGATGGGCATCTATAAATTCCATGGCTTTTTTCTTGGCGCAAAGATGCAAAAAAAGCACGCGCGATATCTGTCGATTCTTTGCACATTTGTAAGATGAAAACAAAGAATGTTGAAGGCTACAGTGCCATTGGTGTATTTCGCGGAAAAACCGAACACAACCTAGGTACCTTGTGGCGTTCGGCATATATCCTGGGCGCTGCCTATATTTTCACAGTGGATCATCGCTATAAAAAACAACCTTCGGATGTTTTGAAGACATGGGCACGCATTCCACTCTTTCATTACAAGTCTTTCGAAGATTTACTGCAAAACATTCCACACGACTGCCGTTTAGTTGCTGTCGAACTCACCGATGATGCCATCATGCTCGATCAATTTGATCATCCGAAACGAGCGATTTATGTGTTAGGAGCAGAAAACGAAGGATTGCCAAAATCCATCCTTGACAAATGCCACTACGTCATCAAGCTCGCGGGAAATTCATCCATGAATGTCGGTGTTGCAGGTAGCATTGTTATGCACGATCGCGCCTTGAAGTTGGGAATCACCCTGCCACCGAACCACATTGATTAAAAAAAAAATGCAACGACCATGACAGAAATTAAGCTAAACTATCAATCAAAAGATTTACGGGAAATCTATTTCGGTGAAGGCCATCAGAAATACTTTTTTGGCCCAGAAACAAAGCGCCAATCTTGGATGTTGGTCATTGCACTTGTCCTCTACCCCTTCTTTCTTGTGTATTCCATTCAACTGGAAGACGATTGGTTGATGATTCTAGGAACGATTTACCTTGGCCTTGTGATGTATGACTTTCAGCGAAAAACTCGCCCCATCATTTACTGGAAAAAGGCAGTTGAAGCCTTTCTTGAACGTGTAGACAACAACCCCGAACATCGATTGATCTTCAATGAAGAGCAGATTACGTTTATCCAAGGAGAAACCGAAACAATCTTGCAATGGTCCATCATTAAACGGGCATCCATCCATACAGACTACATTGGATTCACCGCTGAAGCGAACTTCCTTTTCCCTAAAAACTCGATGACGGAGAAAGAATTTGATGGTTTGAAAAGTATCGTTGAACGAAAAGTGGCGCAGGTGACTAAAAATGAAGAATTAAAAGTGAAGAATTAAGGATTTGGAATTTGATCCTAACGGAATTTGATGCCTTCGGCAATTGGACGAATGATCAAGTCTTTTGTCTTTTAATTTGATCCTGACGGAATTTGATGCCTTCGGCAATTCAAACATAATCGAGTCTCTTGGTCTTAATATCTTGACATCTTAAAATCCACTTGTCTTTTAAATTAGAATTCCGTACATTTCGAATACGTTAAACCACTAACCACCTACAACGCAATGAGAAAACCACTACTCGCCGCATTTTGTATCCTTGCCTTACATTCGTTTTCGCAAACCGATAAATTCGGTATCTCAGCACAAGTTTTTAATCCGACCTATGACGTTCACCTCTACTGGTTCAACATTGATTATGAATCGATTGACAACCACAATCTCAAAGATCAGTCATTTGGGATTGGATCACAGTTTTATTACAACCTCAAGAATGAGACACAACTGCGTTTTCGCTTTGGTTGGTCGCGCATTCACATTTTAGAATACCAAGATCAAACGATTCCTTCTCTGGGAATCCATATCAACGATCAAGGACTAGGAACGCAACAACAATTTCATTTTGCACCCGGAGTAGGCTGGTCGATGAGTAGAAATCGGTTTCAGTTGATTGGTGGATTTGAATTGCCGATCAACTATGTCGGGCGCTTCGATTTGACAGCAGATTATCGCGAGTACACTATTGCCAATGACAGTTTGGTTGAGCAAAGCCATTCTACCATTTCCATACCAGCAGGTTTTTCTATTGGACTAGGAGCCTACCTTGGTTTTGTGTACAATTTCAAAAAGCACATTTCTGTAGGTGCCGAATTCTCACCATCACTTTTATATGGAAACTATGGTGGACGCACGGCTACGTCAGCGATCTCCTCACCGTATCAGTTTGAAGCAACCTACACCGACGATGGAAATACAGGATTCACGTTTTACCAGAACCGGTTTTCTTTGAATATTTTTTATCGTTTTCAGTCACTTCGGAAGGAACGAAACAATGCACGGTTTCGCACTCCTCATTTCCTATAATCTTATCTCTCCTCAATCAAGGTCTCTACCGCCTTGTTGTATTTGAATAGGAAATCGTACATTTCATCTGTGCGGAATACACGCTCAAGAGCACCATGATCGGCACCTTCTACAATCGTAAATGTTAAATTTTCTCCACCATTGCACGCACGAATGGCGTTCACTACTTTCTGAGATTCGGATAAGGGAACAGCAGCATCACGGTTTCCATGCTGAATCCATAACGGTACGGTCGCTAGTTCACACCCATCGTTCGGATTTCCACCGCCACACAAAGCCACGGCGGCGGTAACAACTTCAGGATAGGCACCTGCAAAATGAAGCGTGCCGTAACCTCCTAAACTCATTCCAGCGACATAAACACGGTTCGTGTCTGTCGGATATTGAGACTGCACATACCGCAGAACATCCAAAACTTTTTGAGGTTCCCAAGACTTGCCTGCTGGAACTTGCGGTGCGATAACGATGGCTGGAATGCTTCGTCCGCGCTCAATTTCTTTAATGACCCCGTATTTCTTTACCAGTTCTAAGTTAGCCCCAGAAAGACTTCTTCCATGAAGAAAAATCAAGATGGGCGGGTTATTTTTAAGGATACTATCTGCTGGAAGGTTGATCCAGAAATTGTACTCTGCTTTACCGATGACCGTCGAAAGTTGCGCATTTGCAGTAAATGCTGAAACGAGAAATGCGAAAAGGATGAAGTTTAATTTTTTCATGGGGCATAAAGATAGGCCCTTCTGCTCTTGGCACGTGTTAAAAAATGTCAACAGAAAATCATACCGAAATCAACACAAAATTAACCAAACCATACATCGGTGATCAGCTCGCAACCGGCTTGTTGATTCACGCGCTCGATGATGATCGTTTTTCCATAAGACAATTCGTCGCGCATTACGGAGGAATCCATCGTGATGTAAAGTGTTTTATTGCGCACTGAAATTGACTTTGTGCGGTTAGCCACAGCAATTCCCATCATTTCGGGCCAAGCAGCAATGACGTCGAGCTCTTTCATCTTACCATCCAAGCGGTATGCCTTCATCAGTTTGTCCACCAATTCGCCTAACATGTGTTGATTCTTGTCCAAATTTCTATCTGCCATGGTTCAATTGTTTATCTAACGCATCAACGGCATGAATCTCACCTTGAGCAACACGAAACATTGAAAAATCAATTTGGCTATCCCTAAAAATGGCATTTAATCGGTCCTCGTCGGTATCTGTGACCAGCACTTGACCAAAGTAATGTTCAGAAACGAGATCGAGCAAGCGCTTCACGCGGTCATTGTCCAATTTGTCAAAAATATCGTCTAGCAAGAGAATGGGTGCCAATTCAAGATGCTCTTTCAACAATTCATATTGAGCAAGGCGCAAAGCGATGACCAAAGATTTCTGTTGGCCTTGTGATCCGTATTTTTTTATTGGGTGACCTTTAATGGTGAACACCAAATCATCTTTATGAATTCCAGCATTCGTGTACTGTGAAAAAGCATCTCTCCGCTCGTTTTCCTTCAGAAGCGTGTCAAAATCGGACTCGTTCAGTTGCGAACGGTATTCGATCCCCACCTCTTCCTGCTCCAAACCGATAAAGTTGTATTTCTCTTGAAACACAGGGATGTACTCTTGAATAAATGCCTTTCTTACCGCATGAATGCTATTTCCAGAATTCACCAACTGCTCATTCCACACTTCTATGGACTCACGATCGAACAGCCCGTGCGTGTGCATGTTTTTCAATAAGGCATTGCGCTGTTCAAGAATTCTTGTGTACCGCTGTACTTCATCTAGATAAGCGCGATCGAACTGTGCGATGATGCTGTCCATCCATTTTCTGCGCATTTCACTGCCTTCAGAAATCAAGTCACGGTCGTAAGGTGAAATCACTACCACAGGAAACTGACCAATGTGATCGGCCAATTTTTCGTATTCCTTTTTGTTTCGTTTGAACACCTTTTTCGCACCAGATTTTACCGCGCAATGGATATTGATTTCCTTGTCCTCTATTTGAAAAGCCCCTTGAATGGAAAAAAATGGTTGGTCGAAGCGAATGTTCTGACGATCCATGACATTCAAAAAGCTCTTGCACAAACCGAGATAGTGAACGGCATCCAATACATTTGTCTTCCCAGAACCATTTTTCCCAACAAAGCAATTTACATTCTCCGAAAGCTGAATTTCAGCTTCTTCGTAATTTCTAAAATTGATTAAATGGAGACTTTGCAAATGCATAGCAACAAAAATAGGTGGATTTTCTATGAATGAAACGGAATTATCGCATAGTTTTTAACCAATTCGAGGTGTTGAAAACCACTGAAAAAAACACACTCGGAAGAATGAAAAAAAAAACTATTTTTGCATCGCTTCTAAAATTGAAGATAATGTTAGAAAATTTTTCTTTTCAAGAACTTAAACGACGCTTTGATTCAAATAAGAATTTTCGTTTAGGAACTTATATCGCCGGAGGGGTGATTGTATTTGTTTTGGGAATTTTGGTGTACCGCCAATTTATGTGGAAACCAGCCAATGAGAAATCAAAGGATTCTTGGTGGATTGGGTTGAACTACGCTCAAAAAGACTCAACAGATCAAGCCATTGATGCACTTCGTGGTCAAGTGAAAAAATTTGACGGTAAAGTCGGTGGTGAAGATGCACAATTTATTCTTGCTCGTCAGTACATGGCGAAGGGAGAATTCAAAAAGGCACTTACGGAATTGGAAGGTGTTGATTTGAATGATACGTACGTTTCCGTAATGACCGTAGGATTACAAGCCGATTGTCACAGCGAATTGAAACAGTACGATGAAGCTGCTGAATTGTATGCTGAGGCTGCTGAAATGGAAGAAAATGACTTGACAACTCCGATGTATTTGTTCAAAGCTGGCTTATGTTACGAGAAACTCAAGGACTTCGAGAAAGCAACGGAATGCTACCAGAAAATCAAAGACGATTATTCAGCATTCGCAGGCCAAAAATCTATCGAGAAATACATCGCTCGTTCAGCGAATAAAACAAAGAAATAATGGCAACTGCTTTACGCAATTTGTCTGACTATATTCAGGAAGAAGTTCCAAACGGTGCCGGTTTTAAAATCGGCATTGTTGTTTCTGAATGGAACGATGCAATTACTTTAAACCTTCTTGAAGGAGCACGTACTGCCCTAATAGACAATGGTGTACACGAAGATGACATTCTCGTTCGCTTTGTTCCCGGTGCATTTGAATTGCCGCTTGGCGCTCAATACATGTGTGAATACACAGACATTGACGGCGCCATTGCCATTGGTGTCGTGATCCAAGGGGAAACGCGTCATTTTGACTTTGTTTGTGATGGAGCTACCCAAGGAATCAAAGATGTCAATTTAAAATACAACATCCCTGTTGCTTTCTGCCTTTTGACCGACAACACCCTGCAACAATCGATCGATCGTTCGGGAGGAATTCACGGAAATAAAGGCGTTGAATGCGCCA
This sequence comes from Bacteroidota bacterium, assembly GCA_039798485.1. Classification (GTDB taxonomy): domain Bacteria; phylum Bacteroidota; class Bacteroidia; order Flavobacteriales_D; family Crocinitomicaceae; genus M0103. The sequence continues at coordinate 11,353 of JBDKGB010000100.1, read as the reverse complement.
TAGCCTGCTTGAAGATGGTCGCATTGAAGAATAGCCTATCTGAAAAGAAGTAATCCTCCTTGTCCTCTTGGACAAGAAATCAATACCCCTACACACATGACATTAATCAAATCGATTTCAGGAATCCGTGGAACAATTGGTGGAAAAGTAGACCAAGGTCTTACCCCTGTTGATGCCGTAAAATTCGCAGCTGCTTACGGAACATGGCTGAAGGAACAGCATGCCGGTCAAAAAATAAAGGTCGTGATTGGCCGTGATGCCCGAATTTCTGGCCCTATGATTTCTGACCTCGTCGTTTCGACATTAATCGGACTTGGGATTGATGTCATTGATCTTGGCTTATCCACCACCCCCACTGTTGAAGTCGCTGTTCCACTAGAAAATGCACAAGGAGGAATCATCCTTACGGCGAGTCACAACCCTAAACAATGGAATGCATTAAAATTACTCAATCAAAAGGGAGAGTTTATCTCAGGTGCCGATGGTGAAACTGTATTGGCGATTGCCGCTGAGGAGCGTTATCACTTTGCTGAGGTGGATGATTTGGGAATTGTCACGAAGGATAATTCGTACATGCAGAAACACATCGATGCCATATTGGCCTTGCCATTGGTTGATGCAAAAGCCATTCAAGCAGCGAACTTTTCGATTGTTGTTGATGCCGTGAATTCTTCGGGAGGAATATTTGTTCCTGCGTTGCTTCGCGCATTGGGTGTCACAAACATCACCGAAATGTATTGCGAGCCGACTGGACATTTCCCTCACAACCCTGAACCACTTCCAGAGCACTTGACTGACCTTTCAGATAAGATCAAAGAACTTGGTGCAGAATTAGGCATTACGGTAGACCCTGATGTAGATCGTCTCGCATTGGTTTGTGAAGATGGAAGCATGTTTGGAGAAGAATATACGCTCGTTGCTGTAGCCGATTACGTGTTGACACACACACCAGGCGCAACCGTTTCAAACCTATCGTCTACCCGTGCATTGCGTGACATCACAGAAGATCGAGGCCTTACCTATTCAGCGGCTGCAGTAGGCGAAGTGAATGTTGTCGCTAAGATGAAAGAAACCAATGCGGTAATTGGAGGAGAAGGAAACGGTGGAATCATCTACCCAGAATTGCACTACGGCCGCGACTCTTTGGTAGGTATCGCCCTGTTTTTAAGTCATTTGGCCCATAAAAAAATAAGCGTTTCTGCGTTGCGCGACAGTTACCCGAAATACACCATTTCAAAAAACAAGATTGAATTGACTCCAGACATTGATGTGGACCAAGTCTTGACGTTTATGTCACTGAATTATGCGCACGAAGAAGTGGACACCACAGATGGTGTAAAAATCTACATCGGAAAGGAATGGGTACACTTGCGAAAAAGCAACACAGAACCCATCATTCGCATTTATTCAGAGAGTGAGAATGAAGCAAAAGCAAACGAACTTGCTGAACGCATCATTCGCGAGATCAAAGCCTTGATTTAATCGATTACACCTTTTTTCGCCTCGCATTGAACCAATGCTGCGTAATGCTGTATCTATGTCCAAATTTTACGTCATGAAAAAATTAATTCTCCCCCTAATTGGTCTCTTTATCGCCTTCACATCTATGGCTGGAGATAAAGAGATTGTGAAATCCACCATCACTGAAGTAACGGTTTATGCACAAGGAGCACAGCTGTTTCAACGTGCAAGCTACTCCATCAAACCTGGAATCACAGAAGTGATCATTGAAGGAATTAGTCCAACAATCGATGCCAACAGCCTTCAAGTAAAAGCCACAGGCGATGTGATCATTCTCGATTCAAAGTATTCCATTTATTATCCTGAGCCGAAAGAAATCAGTCTTGAAGGATTGCCTTTAAAAATTAGAAAAGACATACAATTGCTCGAAGACTCTTTGAAATTGATGAATTACGACATTCAAGACATTCAAGACGAAATCGATGTGTTGATGGCCACAAAAAATATCCTTTCCAACAATGGGGCTATCCGCGGTCAAGGAAAAGTGAATGATTCCATCAATCTCCTGAAGCAAGCGGTAGATTACTACTCCACCAAAATGATGGAAATCAACAAGCGTTTGCAAGCTTTGAATCGCCGTAAAGCGGATAAAAATGAGAAGAAACGCGCAATGGAAGATCGATTGTTGAAAATGCGCCAACACCAAACTAGTGCCGGACAATCCGCTGATGACCAAGGACCGCGTCACCGCATTACGGTTACCTTGCAGTGCAAAGATGTCATGACAGGTAAATTGAACATTTCCTATTTGGTTTCAGCTGCAGGATGGGTGCCTAAGTATGATTTGCGCAGCGACGGAATGACCTCTAAAATCAACCTGACCTATAAGGCAATGGTCTTCCAAAATTCTGGTTTGGATTGGGAAAATGTAAAATTGAACATCTCCACCAACAACCCTTACCAAAACAAGACAAAACCGACGTTGCATCCGTGGTATGTAGATTACTACGCCTATCAAACACGCGGTTATGACGACAACATTCAATTCAAAAAGCAAGAGTCCTCAGCCTATGGATACACCAATATTGCTCCAGCTGCCGCGATGGAACAACAGGATGAAGAAAAAGATGCTATAACAGCCAACCAATTTGTACAGGTAGTGCGTCAGTTGACCTCTGCAGAATTCAGAATTGACTTGCCGTATAGCATTAAATCCAACAACGAGCAGCACATGGTCTTGATTAAGATTGCGGATCTCGATGCCAATTATGCGTACTATACCGTTCCGAAACTTGATCCATCGGTGTACTTGGTGGCACAGCTTTCCAAACTGGATGAACTCGGACTTGTTCCAGCTGAAGCAAACATCTTCTTTGACGGCAGCTACGTGGGCGAAACCTACATTGACCCTACCAGCATGGAGGATACGCTTACCTTGAGTATGGGACGCGATCCAAACATTGTGGTGAAACGCCTTTTGATGAAGAAAGAATGCAAAGAAAAAATCGTTGGTGACAAGAAGGAGAAGACAATGGCCTATTCCATTGAAATCAAGAACTTGAAGGCTACGGGCATCGAGTTGATCATCGAAGACCAATTGCCGATTACACAGAATGCCGACATCTTGATTGAACCGATTGACCTTGGAAAAGCGGAGTACGACACACGGACCGGAATGATCAAATGGAAGGTTGAGCTCAAAACCAAAGAAAGCAGGATCTTAAACTACAGCTACAAAGTGAAATTCAACAAAGACATGAACCTTCCACTTTAAGGTAATAGATTGACGAAAATTGAAAACGAGAGGTACAATGTGCTTCTCGTTTTTTTTATGCACTGGGATTTCATTTCGAATGCAGCCTTCTATCTTTTACGCCGCAACTTTTTTACCAACACAATATTCAGTACAATGCTCGACATGAACACGAAATACTTCAACACCTTGAGGAAGAATTCGCCGTTAAAAAATGCTTCTTTTCTAGGACTTGAATTCGTTTGCTTCTCTGATGAATTGATCTCATTGGACAATACACCATTCATGTCAAGTGGCATCAATTTGGGCGAATAGCACCTCGAATAATTTCCAATACCAAGCTGCCCAGATGGATTGTCACCAAAAGTAAAAATCTGCCCCATGGAATCCACCGCAATGGACTGAAAGCAGCCACCTCCGATGTCAACGATGTTTTTTAATTGGGGAATTAACATGGGCATAGACCGGCTGATCGTGTCACCTGTACCCAACATTCCAAAATGATTTTTACCCCAGGCCCAAACCTTTTTGTTTTCGTCAATCGCTAGGGAATGCCAACTGCCACAAGCAATCTTAGTAAACTTTGGAAGGCCCTTCAAACAAATTGGGTGGTCGTACGCTTTTTTCGTTTCCTCCTTGAATTGAAAGGCTGGATCCGAACCCCACACCCAAATGTTTCCATCGTAATCCAAGGCAACAGAGTGATGCCAGCCAACTGCGATTTCTTTGATCTTGGGAATTCCAGCTACCTGACTGGCGTAGCGCTGAAACTCCTCCCCTTTTTTTCCAAGTTCGTTGTACGAATTGCCTCCCCAAGCCCAAACAGATCCATCTTTTTTAAGCGCTAAGGTATGGTACCCTACCGAGGCGATGCGCACAACATCTGTCAAAACGCTTATCGTTTCCTTTGCATTCAAAGTCGATCTTTGCAGCACTTCAACCGGCCATGAACTATGCTCCTTGGTTCCATTTCCCAATTCAGCAAAAAAGTTATGACCCCAACACCAAACGGTACCGTCTTTTTTAAGTCCTACGGTATGCCAGTGACCACCTTCAACAGCTGTGAAATGTGTATGATGCTGCAATTTCTGTGGTTTAAGCTGATCATTGAGCGAGGAGCAGCCAAGTTGGCCGTAGTTATTTCTTCCCCACAAATACACATTTCCATTTTTGTCCAACGCGATACTGTGGTCGTATCCGCGTGAGATCGCAACAATACCCATTAAGTTTTTGACCTTTTTCGGAATGGGCGAATTTTCAAGCGTTCCATCCCCAAGTTGACCAAAATTGTTTCTGCCAATGGCCCAAACATTTCCCTTTTTGTCCAAAATTAGCGCATGCCCATTCCCAGCGTCAACGCGCTGTCCTGTTAGGGTAAAAGATACCAATACCGTTAGAAGGATTGGGAAGATTTGTCTCATGGTGTCAAGTTTAAAGCCCTAGTTCAAGCACTCGGAACGATTGGGGTTATTCTACTCTATTTCTCGTTTTTACTTTTTTGAAATACAAATGCTGTTTTTTAAAATCTACCCTTTTTGATGAGCCCGTTTGGGCATTGAAGTTAACATCATTGGATTCAAAATCCCAATAACACCAGTCTTCAGACATAACATACTGCCATTTGCCTCTCTTTGAAATGGATTTATCTTCACTGATTATTTCCCATTTTCGGTCAGACTCAATCGACAATACGGCACGACCACATGCGTATTGGCCAACGATCATTTGCTCATTTTTCACAAAAATAGTTTGATAGCCATACCCGTTATACATCACAAATCCAAGTGCTGAGATGCCGAATAACATCTTACCAATTGAGGGGACTTTTCTTGGACTAATCCGAAAACTTTTTAAACCTGATCGAAGTGAAATCAAACCAATTATTCCAAGAGTAGCCAAGAATAGTATGACAAAAACCTTTACAAAGGGAAGCATATCGGGACTTATGATTTGCATGGGCTTACACATGAATTCAGCGAAATCTATCAATACATAAAATTAAACATATACTGACATTAAGCGTTTAAAACATGATTTTTCAACTCAATTCACGTCATAAGAGCTCTTTGCGCAGAGCCATTTTAACTTTTTTAACAAAACAACTAACATATTCAATAGCATTACTATTATATTTGCACAAATTACTTTTATGCACAACATCTTAGCGAATATTAAGATCCCGGTGAATGAAAACCTTTATTTGAAGGATCCCAGTACTTCGGAGTTGGGAACAAAAATCATTGACGGAAGCATCGAATTAATGAGTCAGCTTGGATTTGAACGCTTCACCTTCAAGAAATTAGCCATAGAAATTCAAACGACTGAAGCCTCTGTGTACCGTTATTTTGAGAGCAAACACAAATTACTGTTGTACCTCATCAATTGGTATTGGGGCTGTGTAGCTACCCGAATTGCTTTAGAAACGAAGAACATAGAAGATCCAATTGTAAAACTTCGGAAGTCGATTCACATATTAACAGCATTGCCCAACCCAGAAATAGATTCACTCATTTCTAACGAACAGGCCTTAAAGGAAATCATCATCAATGAATCTTCAAAAGCACTCATTACCAAAGATGTAGATGAGGAGAACAAAGTGGGGGTATTTTCTGTCTATAAAGCATTGGTGGGTAATGTGGCTCAACTCATGAACGAAGTCAATCCAGATTATCCCTACCCCAACATGCTTGCGTCGAGCATGATTGAGGGCAGTAACCAACAACGTTTTTTTGCCATGCACCTCCCAAAATTGACCAACATTCAAGAGGATGTAGATTTTGTTGAAACCTTCTACGTCGATTTAATATTTAAGACTTTAAAAAAATGAACAACCCAGAAAATTCAGTGATCCAACGATTTCTCTCTTTGATTCGACCGGACCGCAAAGAGATTCGCAATATCTACATCTTCGCCATCTTCAGCGGTTTGCTTTCCCTTGGATTGCCGCTTGGAATTCAAATGATCATCAATTTCATTCAGCTTGGTCAAATCAGTACCTCTTGGTTTGTGCTCGTTGCACTCGTGGTTTCAGCCATAGGTTTTTCTGGGGTGCTCAACATCTACCAACTGAAGATTACGGAAAACTTGCAGCAACGTATTTTTACACGTTCGGCCTTTGAATTTGCGGATCGCATTCCAAAAATTAAAATGGTTGAACTCGTTAAACGCTATGCGCCTGAATTAACCAACCGCTTTTTTGACACCTTGACCATTCAAAAAGGCTTGTCCAAATTATTGATTGATTTTACCGCTGCCAGCTTGCAAATTATCTTCGGACTTTTACTCCTGTCGTTCTACCACAGTTTCTTCATTTTCATTGGTTTCTTCTTGTTGATTCTGCTTCTATTAATGCTGCGCTTCACGGTAAAAAAAGGCTATTCCACAAGTTTGAAGGAATCGACCTACAAGTATAAAATTGCCCACTGGCTCGAAGAGATTGCACATTCTAGGATCAGTTTCAAGATGGCGGGTGAGAGCAAAATGAACATCGAAAAAACGAACGCATACCTTCATAACTATCTCGACGCACGAAACAAGCATTTCAAAGTCTTGGTGCAACAGTATGCCTATTTAATTGCCTTCAAAGTTGCGATTGCGTTGACCTTGTTGATTGTAGGTGGCTTCTTGGTCATCAATGGACAAATCAACATTGGGCAATTTGTAGCTGCTGAGATCGTGATTCTACTCGTTCTGTCTTCTGTTGAAAAACTGATTTTGAGCATTGAGATCGTCTATGATGTATTGACGGCTGTAGAAAAAATAGGTCAGGTAACAGATTTAGCCCTTGAGCACTACAATGGAAAGGATTTGAACAATGACCAAACCACAGGCATTCACTTAACATGCAATGCCTTACACTTTTCTCCAGAACAATTTAATAGCAAGGTTTTCGATGCTATATCCTTTGAGGTAAAACCCAACCAGAAAGTGGCCATCGTTTCCGAATCCAGTTTAACTTCGAACGTACTCTTTTGTTTGATCGCGGGTCTTTACGACACGGATGAAGGAAACATATCGCTGGACGGTATTCCTATAGACAATCTGAATAAAGCCTTGTTGCGCGAACACATCGGCACGATGATTCAACAAGATGAACTTGTGTATGCCACCATCACCGATAACATTACGATGGGCAGAACATCAGTTCCATTTCAAGATGTGGTGAACTTGTGTCAAGCATTGGAATTGACTGAATTTATTGAGCGATGTCCAGAAAAATACGAAACGATGCTCAATCCAGAGGGCCATTTTATTCCGTCAGATGTTAAAGCCAAACTCTTTATGGCACGTGTCATCATTGGACAACCAAGACTCATTTTGTGTGAAGAACCTGGCGGTGGACTTAGTCCCACTCAAGTTCAATCTATGGTTGAAACATTGAAAAAAATCAATAACCGAACAATTATCATGGCTACTCATGATCCAAAGTTTCTCGAGATTTCGGATGTGATCCTGCAATTCGAAAAGGGAAAAATTTCATTTGAAGGAAGTTATGCGTCGTACCAAAAACACTTGAAATCATGCTAAATCTATCGCCTCAAAACACCAATGAAGTCGATCAGTCGTCCATGACTGCGTTGCACGATGTAGAAAAACAAAAGTCGTCGAAGAAATTGATCCGTGCGCTGCTCGCTCTCTTTTTCACGGCATTTGTCATAACCCTATTGCCTTGGACCCAAAACATTCAATCGAACGGCAAAGTTACAACGCTCCGCCCTGAACAGCGCCCACAAACAATCAATACTGTGATTTCTGGCAAGGTCGAGAAATGGTTTGTAAAAGATGGTGATCCCGTGAAAAAGGGAGATACCATTCTGTACATCTCAGAAGTCAAAGACAACTATTTTGATCCAAACTTAGTGAGCCGCACCGAACAGCAGCTCAAGAACAAAGAATTGTCTGTGATTTCTTATTCGGATAAAGTGAGCTCAATGGATACGCGGGTAGATGCACTCATCGAAACAGGTCGATTGAAGCTGAAACAAGCCAAAATTAAATTGGATCAGACGCGTTTGAAGGTAAAAACAGACAGCATGGAATACCATACTGCTCAGGTTAATTATAAAATTGCTCAAGATCAATTCAATCGTTTTGAAAAGTTGGTTGAAGACGGCATAAAGTCGCAAACAGAATTGGAGACACGCCGACTGGCTTTGCAACGGGCACAAGCCAATCAACTTGCAGCTCAGCAAAAATTATTGCAAAGTGGCAATGACATCATTGATGCAAAAGTAGAGTACAACTCAGTCGAAGCGAAATTTAGGGACGAAGTAGCAAAAGCAGAGTCCGATAAATTTACCGCGCTATCTGACATGTATCAAGCCGAAGTGGATGTGACAAAACTTCAAAGTCAGGTGATGAACTACTCCATACGCAATGGGATGTATTTCATTCTCGCTCCTCAAGATGGCATCGTGACAAAAATTCTCTCAAGTGGCATCGGAGAAACGATTAAACAGGGCGAAGCCATTGCGACAATTATGCCTTCAAATTATGATTTAGCCCTCGAAATGTATGTCAGACCAATGGACCTTCCACTTTTGGAGAAAGGTCAAAACGTTCGCATTCAATTTGATGGATGGCCTTCCATCGCATTTTCAGGTTGGCCAAATACGAGTTTTGGAACCTTTGGCGGTGAAGTGTTTGCCATCGATAATTTTGCCAGCGAGGACGGAACATTTCGGGTGTTAATTTCTCCCAAGAAAGGTGACAAGCCTTGGCCTAAAGCCCTGCGTGTGGGTGGTGGTGCGCATTCAATGATCCTACTCAACGATGTGCCGATTGGTTATGAATTGTGGCGTCTTGTCAATGGCTTCCCACCTGAATTTTACGCAAAAAAGGATGTGAAAAAAGACCTCAAGCAAAAGAAAGAAAAATGAAACAAATCCTCTATTCCTTCCTAGCCATTGGCCTCATGCACAGTGCGTATTCGCAAACTGTGTTTTCGGAAGAGCGTTTTTATGCGCTTGTCATTCAGAATCATCCATTGGCGAAGCAGGCCGATTTGAAAATTCAATTTGGAGAAAAATCTGTGCTCAAAGCACGTGGTGGATTTGACCCTAAATTGTACAATCAATTGAACCAAAAATACTACGCCGGCACCCAGTACTACAGCTTTTTGAATGCTGGGTTGAAAGTGCCAACGTGGTATGGCATTGAGCTCAAATCCGGATTCGAAGTGAATCAAGGTGCGTATTTAAATCCTGAAGAAAAAACACCTTATGGAGGTTTGTGGTATGGCGGTATCTCAATGAATGTAGGCCAAGGTTTGTTTATTGACCAACGACGGGCAGAATTAAAAAAGGCGAAGATCTACCAACAAAGTACCTTCTTCGAACAGAAATTGCAACTCAATGAACTGATTTACGAAGCTGGCTATGCCTACTGGAATTGGTTTTTGGCCTACCACTCCACTGAAGTTCTTCGTGAGGCATTCGAACTTGCCAATCAACGTTTCAACGCAGTGAAGCGATCTGCATTTTTGGGCGACCGTCCAAGTGTAGATACCTTAGAAGCAGGCATTCAAGTCCAAAGCAGGGACGCTCTTTACAGAAACTATCAAACCGATTTTCAAGGAACAGGATTCAAACTTGCGACATTTTTGTGGGACGAAAATTCAGCCCCACTAGAACTTGACAGCCTAACTAAACCACATTCCCTCGACAGTATTCCTTGGCAAGCTTCGTTCATCCTACTCAATGAAGAAATAGATTCTGCCATTCTCAAGCATCCCTACCTTTCCATTACGAATTACAAGATCGAAAGCTTGAAGGTGGACAGCCGATTGAAGCAAGAAGCTTTAAAACCTCAGTTGAATGTACAGTACAACCTCATCAATGAACCTGTGAACTACAATCCACTCACAAGTCTATCCATCAACAACTACAAATGGGGATTGACGTTTGAAATGCCTGTTTTATTGCGGAAAGAACGTGGTGATTATGCCATGGCCAAACTTAAGATTCAGGATGAACAATACAACTTGGACAACAATCGTGCTTACCTCGAATATAAAATTCGAAATGCGTCTGTGGAATACCAAAATGCATTGAACCAAGTGGCCATTTACAAAAAAACAGCTGAAGATTCCTACCGTTTGTTGGAAGCTGAACGCACGATGTTCCTAATTGGTGAGAGTTCCTTGTTTTTGATCAATGCCCGCGAAATGGCCTACATTCAAGCCAAGTTAAAACTTATTGAGGTGATGGTAAAAAGTCAGCAGGCCTTGCTCTCCTTGAAATATTCGTTGGCACAATTGGTTTAAAATACACTTACTTTGACGCGTATTCCTTTGTCCAAGAGAAGTGTTTGTCGATAATTGAATCTTTGTTTTCTTTCACATAATCGATAAACGCCTGGGCAGCTGGAAACATGCGTTTCCCTCTGATCCACACCAAATCCCATTCGGAAACAATGGGCAGTCCTTCAAGAGAAAGACTATGCAATTGACCATTTTTCAATTCATTGCGAATTCCGATTAAAGGCATGATGGAAACACCTAAATTGGCAATTACCGCTTGTTTTACTGCCTCATTGGACGTCAACACCAACTTTTTCCGAACAGAAAGTCCATGTTTTTGGACATATTCCTCCATTGCCTTTCGCGTTGCTGACCCATCCTCACGGTAAATGAAGGGAATGTTGGACGGTAAATCCTTGATGGATTTCACTTTGTCGAAAGCAGTGCCACTCACCAAGTGTAAATGATTCGGCATCAATGTAATTTGTTCCACATTAAGCGATTCAGGAAGTGCTGATAAAAGTGAAATGTCAACAGTATTTGTGATGAGATCTGTCGTGATTTTCGATTTGTTTGATACATCCAATTGCAATTCGATCTCAGGATTTTTTTCTAAAAAATCACTCAAAAAATAAGGAATCACGTATTTACCTGTAGACACCACCGACACCTTCAACGTACCCGAAATCTTCCCTTTAAATGTTGCCGTTTTAAAGTTCATTTCATTGACTTCATTCAATATCTTTTCTGCCGTCAAGGCCACTTCTCGACCAAAATCTGTCACAAACAACTTGCGATTTACCACCTGAGTAAGCGGAATATCAAACTGGTCTTGAAAGTTTTTTAACTGAATTGACACCGCTGGTTGAGAAAGAAACAACTCTTGCGCTGCTTTTGTA
>JBDKGB010000099.1:0-6429 GCA_039798485.1 Bacteroidota bacterium | reverse complement strand
CCTCCAACTCACTCTGAAAGACAAGGGGGCTTTTTTGTTAGTTGTACACCAACTCTAAAGCGCATCAAGGAACAATACGATACTGGTGTAGATGACCATATCGCTCTCACCCTCCAACTCACACTGAAATACATGAAGGGGCTTTGATTTATTTGATCTTAATAGCCACCGATTTCTACCTCCGCCAATTTTCCAGTTGCCATTTTTTACATTTCATGCAACGATTATGTGTATTTTTATGTCTACAAATGACCAATACCAAAAACTACTTTGATGAAAAATTTCTTAGTTCTTCTTCTATCGATTCTTAGCCATTTTACTTTCGCGCAAGGCACTTTTTCTCTGCAGTGCCCAACACAAACATCGTATTGCGATACCTCTGCTGCAAATTGTGATAGTATGCTCAACTTGGCATTCTATAATGTAGCCTTGCCAAGTTTTCCGGTGGGAGACTTGAATTTTGTTTACTCCAGCAGTGTCTCTGGGAATTATACATTGAACTTAACGATCAATTGGGGAGATGGAACAACAACAATTCACCAAGGTAGTGGTTCGACCGTTAATGGTGGAATGCAAGTTTCAATTCTACCAGCTACAGAACACCTCTATCAAAATGCTGGGTCTTTTCCAATTGTTATTTCATACAGCATCAATGGCGGTCCAACATCAATCATCAATCATACGTACAATCATGTACAATGTGGATTGCAATACTTGCCAACAACAGGCTCAAACAGTATCAATTGTGGAGTTAACTCCATGATTTTTGATGCTGGCGGAAATTGGGGGACATATCAGAACAATAGTTCAGGATATACTGTTTTGAATAATTCTGGTAATAGTCAAATTCACATCAATGGTACATACTCACAACTCGAAACGAATTATGACTCCTTGAAAATATTTGCAGGCGTCGGTACCAATGGTCAATTGCTCTATGCTTATAACGGTACAACTGGAGGTACAATTACTCCTTTTACGAGTGCGCCTGGTCAACCCATTACTGTTCAGTTGAAGTCTGATGCTACTGTCGTAGGATCGGGTTTTGCATTACAAGCCATTTATTCAGGTTCATGCGGATCAACCGCAAATTCATTCTTTTTCTTCACATCTGTTGATTGTAATGGAGATGGTATTGCTGATTCTACGATGAATAATGGCCTTTATGTTCATCTGAACAATGGAATTAATTCATATTCGGGTACGGTCGTGAATAATAATTTGGTCATTCAAAATATGGCGCCAGGTACATATACTGTTTCCGTTGATCCAGCTTGGTTGGCAGCGTATGGGTTTGTCTTGAACGAATTAACGCCTAACCAAGCTATTGTTGCCAACGGAGGAGCATTCACATATTCTGTAGTACTTGGATGTGCTCCAACGTCATCCATACAATGTGTGAGTGGTGTAGTTTTTTGTGATACCAACAATGATGGAATATACAATAATGGTGAACCTCCAGTGTATAATGCAACAGTAAATGTGAATTACAATGGGGTGAATTATGTCACGTATACTTCTTTATCAGGGGCTTATAGTTTAACGTATACTGGAGTTACAGATGATTCAATTGAAGTATCCGTAAATTCAAACTGGATGAACAATTCTGGATGTTCCTCGAATGCACCAACTTCTGTGAATGCAACGAGTCAAGGTTGCAATCTTGGAATACCACCAACACCAGTGAATTTCGCGATGAACTGCACGTCTGGTTTGCCAAACAATTGCTATGCTGGATTTGTGTTTTGTGACGTGAATAACAATGGAGTTATGAATGCAGGCGAGTCTCCGATTCCGTTTGCGCCTGTTTACATAGGAAATGCTACGAGTGGAAATACCAATGTAATTGTCTATACAGATTCAATGGGCTACTTCTCCTATTGTGGTCAATTCAATAGTTCGAATACGGTTACCGCATGGCTCAATGCTCAGTGGTTAGGGTACCAAGGATATACAGCCACCAATACAGTGTTAACATTGGTAGGCTCTACCTCGGCAAATCCAACTCCTGGGTATTTTGCAGTAAATTGTGGTGGAACAGGTTGTGCTGATCTCTGGACAACAGTAACCCCTTGGATTGGGTATTATCAAAATTCTACAGCATACATCCGCTTAAATTGGGGGAATTATGGGCCTAGTGCGCCAGGATCTTATGTACTGACATTTACTTTCCCTACAGGTGTAACACCAATTCTTAGTTCAATTCAAAATCCTGGATATACCATCAATGGAAATACAATTACGTGGAATTTGAATTCATCATCGACAAGCTTCTCGATGAATGATGTGATCAATTTTAGTGTTCCCGGTGGGTTGCTGAATGGTGCGCAGCATTATTATACATCAACCATTACGCCGGTGGCTCAGACGGATTGTAACAATGCCAACAACTCAGGTACGTTGTTGCAAATCCTTGGAAATAGCTACGATCCGAACATAAAAACGGTTCAACGATCTGAAATGTACCAAAGTTTACCTTTCCCAGTGGAGTTTTTGGATGCGAACGTTTGGGATGATTTGATCTATACCATTTGCTTTCAAAATACTGGAACCGCGCCCGCTCAAAACATTTACATTTTAGACACCTTGAGTAGCTATTTGGATTGGTCAACGTTCGATCTCATTGAGTCAACCCATCAAATGCAAGTCGTCAATTTGGGCAATGGGCAAATGCGTTTCGAGTTCCCACAAATCTGGTTAGCTGATTCAACTACCAATGAGCCTGAAAGTCATGGTCATCTCGTGTATAGAATTCGTGAGAATACCGCTTGCATTCCGGGAACCGAAATTGAAAATACAGCTCACATTTTCTTCGATTGGAATGATGCGATAGTAACCAATACTACCTACAACATCAATGAATTGTTTGAGGGACTAAATGAGGAATCAGTACTTGATACAAAGGTTTATCCGAATCCCACAACGAACATGATCACTGTAGAATTAGCCGGTGATTTTGAGTTTGGATTGTATGACATTGAAGGAAGAAGCGTACTTTCAGGTTCTGGAACCGAAAAGACTCAGTTACAATTGGAATCATTGAAATCAGCAGTGTATATGCTCAATGTGAGCAATAACTTCGGTTTCAGGACAATTCGAATCGTAAAAGTAAATTAGTGTTTTCATGAGGTTGACACTCGTCTTCTGCACGTTAAGTTTTTGGAACTTTTCACAGATTACGCCGATTTATTTAGAAGGAGAAACTCAAGGTACGAGTTACCACATTACCTATTACGACAGTAGCAATCGCGATCTTCAAGGAGACATTGAGGAAATTCTCGCAGATTTTGATTATTCGGTGTCAACGTACAATCCCTATTCGCTCATTTCTCGTGTAAATCGAAACGATACAACGGTCAAGGTTGATGCCTACTTTATTGCCTGTTTTAACAAAGCCAAAGAAATTTGGAAGAATACAGACGGGGCTTTCGATCCAACGGTTTTTCCTTTGGTGAATGCTTGGGGCTTTGGACCAGGTAAAAAGCAACACATCGAACAAGTTGTGATTGATAGCATTTTGGTGTTCGTTGGTTTTGAAAAAATCGAATTGGTTGGGAACAAAGTGATCAAAAAAGATCCACGAGTAGGACTTGATTTTAACGCGTTTGCTCAAGGGTATTCGGTTGATGTCATTTCAGATTACTTGCGTTCTCAGGGGATCATGAACTTCGTAGTAGAAATAGGAGGTGAAGTATATGCTGGCGGGAAAATGGAGAACAATGGATGCTGGCTCGTAGGTATTGAAGAACCGAGTGATAATCAGGAAACAAGCAATCCACTTTATTTGATTGTAGAACTTGAGAATTGGGCCTTGGCGACTTCGGGGAACTACCGCAAGTTCATTATCGAAAATGGCGTGAGGTACGCTCACCACATCGACCCGAAAACGGGTTATCCAGCAAAAAACAATCTATTAAGTGCATCTGTACTTACAACAGAATGCATTTCTTCGGATGCAAATGCAACAGGAATTTTAGTGATGGGATTGGAAAAAGCCCAAACCTTTCTGAAAGTGCATCCTGAACTTCAGGCCTATTTGATTTATTCAGATGATAAAGGGAATTATCAAGTGTTTCAAACGCCCGGAATGAAATTCATTGTCGTTGATAGGTAAAAAAAAAGGCACCCAATTGGATGCCTTAACAATGTTTCTATTTCAACTTATTTGTTCAATACAATCTTACGTTCTGTTGTCAAAATTCCATCAGAAATGTAAATGAAGTAAAGACCGTTTTTGAACGATGTCAAATCAATGCTGATGGTTCCGCTTTCATTCACCAAGTCTTGTGCATAGATCTCTTCACCAACTGTATTCAAAACTTTCACTGATGTTGCTTTTGCGTAATCAATATTGAATAGACCATCTGTGCTTGGATTCGGATAAACTGTGACA
This sequence comes from Bacteroidota bacterium, assembly GCA_039798485.1. Taxonomy (GTDB): domain Bacteria; phylum Bacteroidota; class Bacteroidia; order Flavobacteriales_D; family Crocinitomicaceae; genus M0103. Next base: position 2,036 of record JBDKGB010000099.1, on the reverse strand, counting down.
CCAGTTAACGCATTGTTCTCATCGATACCAGCTCCAGAAGGCAACCACTGCAAAGATACATTCGAGAAGTTTGCATCAGTAGCTGGAGTTTGAATATCCGAGTTTGGACCTTTCACAAACGTGTACGATTTTGTAGCTGTGCTTGTTCCACCGTGGTTCCAAGTTTCTTGAATCGTTACCTTATACGTACCATCTGGAACAAGAGCACCTGTTGCATCCGTTCCATCCCAAGTAATTGTCTTCGTTCCAAAACTTGTAAGTGTTGCACCTGAAGTAGCACCTACAACGTTACAAGCTGCAGCGATGCAATTATTTGCTGTTCCACCAGAATTGGTTGCAAATGTTGGTAAATGGTCTTTCGTTCCTGCTCCAGCGTAACGCATACTTGTTTTTACAAATGCACCCGTTGACGATTGGATCCAAACGGCCAGTACATTTTTAGAACCTGTGTAGCAAGGACTGTGCGTCACTTGCGTAAAGGTAAATGTCAGCGTACCATTGGTTTGAGCAATCGCACTAGCAGACAAGATTACCGTTGCAGCAGCCATTGAAAGTTTTGTAATGATATTTTTCATTTTAATCAGTTATAGTGTAATAGAACAAATTTATGAACTAAATCCTCTTGAGCTTCAGGACTTCGGTTTTTTTTTGATTTTTTTATATTAAATAGAATGATTCTAATTAGTGCAAGGACTTGGGATAATCCACCACCTCGCATAGCCTTCAATACGAAGTTCAGTCTCATAATCTGAACACGCCTTCATATAATCGCCTAACTCCATGCAAATTAAGGCTCTATTGTAGTAATGGAAGGCGTTGTTGGGGTTAAGATCAATGGCTGAAGTAATGTCCTGCAATGCGAATGTCAGTTCATTACGACTCGTGTGAATGCGCGCACTGATAAAGTAATGCGTGGCACGTTGCTCGTTTTTTGAAGGCGTGTTTTCATTGTCTGCGGCAATGGCAAGGTTGATGTGCTTCAATGCCGCATCTTCATTTTTAAGGTAATGGTACAACAACGCCAAGTCTTCGTGCGGAATGCTTGGAAATTTCACCAGTTTATTCATTGCCACAGTATAGTCTCGGAGTGCATGTTTTTTCATTGCCATGACAGGATAATCAAGTTCATAAAATGGATTGATCCGAGCGGCTTTGAGATAATTCAACAAGGCAAGATCAAATTGACGCCTTTCAGCTTGAATGAACCCGAGGTAATAATAGGCTTGAACATTTGACGAATCAATGGCGATGGCACGCTCTAAGTCCTTTTCAGCCTCTGCGAATGATTTTTGTTGGATGTTCAGCCAAGCGCGATGAATGTAGCCATCGACATGATCCGAATTGACGCGAATAGCATCTGAATAATCAATGTATGCCCCTGCAAGATCGTTTTCTTTTTCTTTCAAAATACCTCTGAAATAATGCGCGTCAGCATTACCATCTTCGAGTTGAATGACTGAGGTATAATCGAGCGCTGCTTTCGCATATTCTTTTTTCTTGTCCCAAATCATTCCGCGCAGGAAATAACTGTCCACATGTTCTGGGTCGATGGCGATTTGTTGTGTAAAATCTTGTATTGCACCATCGTAGTCTTCGAGCAAATCTTTCACAAATCCCCGATCAAAGTATGCAGCCTCATCCATAGGATTTAGCGCAATAATTTCTGAATAAAAGGATATTGCACTGTCGTATTCTTTCTGGCCAAAACATTCGATGGCGCACTCATTGTATTCGTCTATCAACGATTGGCTCTTCGCCTGGGTCATGATCCCAAGACAAAAAATGATTGTTAAAAAGGGCAAAATACCCATCCACCGCAGCGAAGCCAGTAAACTTGTGCGGTCAGTTAATTTTAACGTTTCAATCGTAACTCGTAACTTGCAATGTATCATTTTTAATTCTTCATTTTTAACGCTTCATTCTTCATTCCAAATCAAGGAATAGCCTTATAATTGAGTACCCATTTGGGGTCTTGAACATCACGTAACAATTTCCAGAAATTGGTGTCTATGAAATAATCGGCATCAATATTTCGC
>JBDKGB010000098.1:0-12315 GCA_039798485.1 Bacteroidota bacterium | reverse complement strand
GACCGCATTCCACGATCATGCCGAACACGAAAATCGGAAAAGGAAGCATCGTTGCGGCCTACAGTTATGTTCAAGGAGATTTTCCTGACTTTGCCATCCTTTCGGGAAATCCAGCCGTTGTAATTGGCGACACACGTGAACGCGATCATGCTTTATTGGCCCAACATTCAGAACTGAAAAAATACTACGATGAATGGAGCAATGACTGATCGAATGAAAATTTTATTCGGTGGCTTCATTGTTTGCTCGGTTCTCTTTCTGCCAGACCTACATCTCAAAGCATCATGGCCAGCCATACAAGTGATTGATTTTCTAATTCCTTTTCTAGCCTACAGTGTGCTCTGGAATTTTCCGTCAACTGGTACCAAATCGTACTTTATTGGTCTTGGAGTATTTGCCCTGCTAATGCTGATTTCCATGGGCGTAAATGGACGGCTTTTAGTGATTCAAGATTTATTTGAACTGTATAAATTGCTGAAATATGGTTTGATTGTCGCCTTTTTCGCTCAGTTGCCTATTCGAGAATTCCTCAAGGTTTGGCTCAAGCCGATGTTCATCCTTCTGGTCGGTATTAATGTCCTTCATTTCTATGATGTATTTGGCTTCAATCAACTCATCGCAGACTTCTACAATGGCGGTCTTCACATTGAGTACTTTGGTTTAAATTCATTGAAAGAACCCGCTGTGAAACGCATGGTTGGCTTTGCAGGAAATCCAAATATTAATGCGCTAATTTTCTTGTTCTTCAGCATCACCTTTTTGCCAGTAAAGAAAACTCAGCAAACACTTGTTTGGTTTTTGGCAGCAGTTTTAATGGTCTTTTTGTGTCAGTCACGCACGGCAATTCTTGGGCTAGCCGCAATCCTTGTAACAAGTGCTTTTGTTTTTTCAGCGCAGTTTACCATTCGAAAATGGATGCAACTTCTTCTTGGTATTGGTGCCATGTACCTTGTCTCGTGGGCATTGGCAACGAACTTCTTTCACTATTCCTTATACAGCAACAACCTATTCAATGGTCACATTCTCCAAACAGGTTCAGCACGCGGACGTTGGGAAGCTTGGACTTTATTGGGCGAAATGATCCTTCAAAAACCACTGTTGGGCTATGGGGGGAACAAGGCGTATTTTTACGCGCAAAAGCTATACTCCGAAAACGAATACATTTTAATGGCTTGGCGCTATGGAATAATTGGACTATTGGGGTATTTACTCATTTATGCAATTCCACTAAAGAAATTTCTCCAATCCAAGCGAATGGAATCGATCTATCCCGCACTATTAGCCATTGTATTGATGGGAGTAGCCGCCTTGACGAACAACCCATTTGTTGATCGCACAATCATGGTACTGTTCGCTGTAGCTATTGGAGCTGCGTATTCACAACTTTCAATGCTTTCGAAAAATGACAAGTAAAGGGTCCAAGAAATTACTGCTGATTGGCAGTGCAAGTGTGCATGTACAAAACTACTACATGCTTGTTCGAGATTATTTTTCAGAGGTAAAAATCATTGCCAATGAATCGATTGACTATTGCGACCATGTGAAACTGTCCTTTGGCATGCGCAATCCTTTTGAGGTGTTGAGCACGATTAAGTCCGTAAAAAAAATCATTCAAGAATTTCAGCCAGACATCATACATGTGCACCAAGCCAATGCCTATGGGTACGTAACTGCTAAGGCCAATAAAAAGCGAATCCCAATGGTATTAACGACATGGGGAAGCGACGTATTGCTGCTGCCACACCGTGGTTTCCTCTACCGGTACATTGTCAATACATCGCTGAAGAATGCCGACTTCATCACGGCAGATGCGCACTACATGGCAGAGGCAATCCACAAATTAATTGGCAAAAAGGAAGTCACCATTGCAAATTTTGGGATCGATATTTCGTCCATGCCGGATGTACATCAAAAGGAGAAAGTGATGTACTCCAACCGCTTGCACCAAGACTTGTACAACATTGATCGAATCATTTCCGGAAGCGCAGCTTTTTTAAAGGAAAATGCAGATTGGTCGTTAACAATTGGGGCCAATGGAAACAATACGGAAGCCTTAAAAGTGCAAGCAAAGGAGCTTATTTCCGACAATCAAGTGTCATTTATCGGTTTTGTGAACTCCGAGGTCAATCGCGCGAATTATTTAAAATCTGCCATTTACATTTCAATACCGAACAGTGACGGGACCGCGATCAGTTTATTAGAAGCGATGGCCTATGGCGCCATACCCATTGTTTCTGATCTCCCTGCGAATCGAGAATGGATTGTCGATGGTGAAAATGGCATCCTTGTGCACGATGGTGATGTTGACGCTGCAATCCGCAGAGCTCTGCTTTTAAACCCAACGGATGTAGCTCAGCGCAATGCGAAGATTATTTCAGAGCGCGGAAGTAAAGCGGCGAATCGAAAAATTTTCTTGTCGCTGTACGATCAATGTCAGTGATTGTCCACTGGGTAATTGGACACATACTCCACAATTCCCTCGGGGAAAGTATACAAGGGCGCATAACCCAGTTCCGATGTGATGCGGTCAATTTTTGCTAAAGAGTGCATAATATCTCCTGGACGTTCTGGCCCATGCACCACTTCAGCCGTTGAATGAATTCCACGATGCGTTAAACCGTCTCTCAACGCCTGAACAACTTCGAGTAGGGTAAATGATTCACCACAAGCCACATTGTACACTGAAGCTCCGTTAAATTCACGTTCCGTTGTCAAGGCCAAAACATTTGCGCGCACCGCGTTCTTCACATAGGTGAAGTCGCGCGTTTGTGTGCCATCGCCATTGATGGTGACCGCTTCATTTTTCAGCAGTTTATCCAAGAACTTTGGAATCGCAGCAGCATAGACGCCGTTTGGATCTTGTTTGGGACCAAACACATTGAAATAGCGTAAGCCAACAGTTTCCATACTGAACAAGCGTGCATAAACTCCGGCATATTGCTCGTTCAGCATTTTAGTCACGGCATAGGGCGAAAGTGGGTTGCCTTCAACACCTTCTACTTTGGGTGATATGGCCAAATCACCATATACTGAAGAAGAACTGGCGTAAACAAAGCGCTTGATTCCCTCTTCCTTTGCGGCGTGTAACATGTTTAAAAAACCAGTCGCATTTGTTGCGTGGGTATTGTGAGGAAATTCAATGGATCGGGGAACAGATCCAAGCGCAGCCTGATGCGAAATGGCATCTATACCTTTTACCGCTTTTTGACAATCCTCAACATTTCGAATATCCGCTTCAAAAAGTTCAAAATTGGGATTGGAAAGAAACTCTGCTAGATTCTCTCTTCGGCCAGTAGCGAAGTTGTCCATGACACGCACGCGAGCGCCTTGTGCCAACAATTCTTGCACAAGGTTGGACCCAATGAATCCTGCACCACCAGTTACGAGTATGTGTTTATCTTTCAACATAGAGAAAGGAACAAGCTTATTTCGCGTAATTCACTGAGCGTTTTTCACGGATCACCGTCACCTTCACCTGACCAGGATAGGTCATTTCCGTTTGGATGCGTTGCGAGATTGCGAATGACAATTCATCAGCTTTCATGTCCGTTACCTTTTCACTTTCCACAAGAACGCGCAATTCACGACCTGCTTGGATGGCATAGGCACTTGACACTCCGTCGTACGACAAGGCCAATGATTCCAACTCTTTGATGCGTTTGATATATGCTTCAACGATTTCACGGCGGGCACCAGGGCGAGCACCAGAAACGGCATCACATACCTGAACGATTGGTGAAATCAATGTTGTCATTTCAATTTCGTCGTGGTGAGCACCAATGGCATTACATACATCTGGTTTCTCGCCATATTTCTCAGCGAGCTTCATTCCAAGGATGGCATGTGGCAATTCTGGTTCCTCATCTGGCACCTTACCAATATCGTGGAGTAAGCCCGCGCGTTTCGCCAATTTCACGTTGAGTCCAAGTTCGGCTGCCATGATGGCACAAAGGTTTGCTACTTCACGGGAGTGTTGCAAGAGGTTCTGACCATAGGAAGAGCGGTATTTCATTCTCCCCACCATTCGAGTCAACTCAGGGTGTAAGCCATGAATCCCAAGATCCATGCATGTACGACGACCTGTTTCGGCAATTTCTTCTTCAAGCTGCTTGCGTGTCTTTGCTACCACCTCTTCAATACGTGCAGGGTGAATGCGTCCATCGGATACCAATTGGTGCAAGGCAAGGCGAGCGATTTCTCTTCGAACCGGATCAAAACAAGAAAGGATAATTGCTTCTGGGGTGTCATCCACAATGATTTCAACACCTGTAGCTGCTTCAAGGGCGCGAATGTTTCGACCTTCACGACCAATGATGCGTCCTTTCACCTCATCCGAATCAATGTTGAACACAGAAACTGCATTTTCAACGGCTTGTTCTGTTGCTACACGCTGAATGGACTGGATGACAATTTTCTTCGCCTCACGGTTTGCATTCAACTTCGCTTCTTCAGTGATTTCCTTGATGTAGGTCATGGCGCCTGTACGTGCCTCGTCTTTCAACGCTTCCATCAAACTATTTTTCGCATCTTCAGGAGACAATCCGCTAATGCGGGACAACTCAGCGACACGCTTTTCTTGAATTTTCTCCAATTCTTGGTGTTTCAATTCGTACGCTTGGTTCTTGGCATCAAGTTCTTGTTGCTTTTTCTCCATGTCACTTTCCTTGCGACTCACCTCTTCTATTTTCTGTGAAAGCGTTTTTTCACGCGCTTTTGCACGGTCCTCTGCAGATTGAGTGCGGCGTTCACGCTCCTTCATGTTTTGTTCATGTTCTTCTTTGAGCTTCATGAACTTTTCTTTTGCTTGAAGGATTTTTTCCTTTTTGATGTTTTCCCCTTCGGCCTCAGCCTCGCGAATAAGGGTATCGCGCTTGTTTTTAAGGATGACATTCTGCAGCACAAAGATACCTGCTCCGCCGCCTGCCAATCCAATTAAAACACCTATTAACATTCCCATTTTTAAAATAAATTAAAGCATTATACACTTCCAGAATGCACAAAGTAGAACGGGAAAAAGAGAGATTACTTTAACGCATCCAGCTCTTTGGAAAGGTCTCCAAGTTGCTGTTCAAGTGCAGAATAATCAGGTTCTGCCTTTGTTGGGGCTGCCGCAGCTGAGCGCGTCGACAATTGCAAAGCGGTCATCGCAAGTAAATCTTGCATGTCTTTCACCGCGTAGTTCTCCTGAAGCATTTTGATCGACTTATTGATCTCTTCTGCTGCTTTTGTGACACGTGTCTCCTCGCCTTCATTCACCGTAAGTGGATAAGAACGACCAGCAACCATCACTTTCAAGGACAACTTTCCCATTCGTTATTTCTTTAACTGACCAATGCAGTATTCAATCTCTTTCACCAATTCATCGATCTGTTCCTCATTTCTTCCATTTTGAGGCACAGAAACTTCGACAATCTGATTTTTAGTCACTTCCAAATCCAACTTCAATTGATCAATCACTGCGTTCAATGCATTTTCGCTTTCTTTTCCCGCTAGCAACACAGACTGCAAGCGTTCTTCTTTCTCGAGAATTTGTGCTTGAAGTGCTTGATTTTTAATCCGTTCTTGCACCAACTCACGATGAAGTTCGAGCGCTTTTGCTCGAATTTCGTTCATGCTATGTTGAATGCGTTCTGTCATTTGAATCGACTTTTAGCAAAGTTAATACATCAAGTCACACTTACAACATTTTTCATCTTCCACGCTCTATTTTTTTTCTTAAGCGTAACTTTGAGCACATGAGGAATATCCAAACACTGCTCTATTGCTTCTTCCTAAGTCAATTCTCGGCTTTCGGGCAGGTTGAGCAGCCGCTTGATTTTCGATCACCCTTGGACATTCCAACCGCACTTACAGCAGGATTTGGTGAAATACGTCCAAATCACTTTCACATGGGATTGGACTTTCGCACTTCGGGCCGAGAGGGATTAAAAATAAGAGCTGTGGAACGCGGGTACATCGCACGCATCGTTGTTTCTCCTCAAGGGTACGGGAAAGTATTGTATGTGAATCATCCCAATGGGATCACGAGTGTCTATGCGCACTGTTCGGATTTCAATACACGCATCGACAGTTTGATAAAGGCCGTTCAACTTCGGTATTTATCCAATGAAATTGACGTGCGCTTGGCCGCAGATGACATTCCCGTTGAACGTGGTGAACAGATAGCATTTTCTGGAAATACAGGGAATTCTTCGGGTCCACATTTGCATTTTGAGTTGCGCGACACCGAAAGTCAAGATGCCTTGAACCCCTTGACGCATGGATTTTATATCGCCGATCACCAAGCACCAAAAATTCAAGCCTTAAAGCTTTATGCGTTGAATGAAGATGGTTTTGCGATCCCAGGGAAAGAACTTGTCGTTCGTCCTATGAATTTAGATACGCTGCATGTTCCATCTCATTTTTGCAGCAAAGGAGGCGGCATTGGATTTGCCGTTGAAGGAAGTGATTTCACGGATAAATCTGCCTCTTCATTGGGACTGCACGCTGTAGAAATATACACTGGTGCTCAGCATGTGGGTGGATTCCAACTCGACCGCATATCCTTTGAAACAACACGCATGGTCAATGCGCACTGCGATCATGATGACTATACGAATCAAGGGAAGCGCTATCATAAATGTTTTCATTCGTCCTTTGACCCCTTGTCCATTTACCCCATGCGCGAACTTGGTGTCATGAGCGTTGAACCAGGAACGACCTATCCCATTCGCGTAAAAGCCCTCGATGCAGCGAAAAACAGTGCTGAACTAAAACTATTCATTGCCGTTGAACCAGGAATACAAGCACAAGCGTTCCATTATCCTGAGGCATTCTTGTTTCCCAATGAGAGCACCCTTATCGTAAAATCCAATTGCCGAATTTCCATTCCACAGCAGAGTGTTCTCCATCCCTTAGACCTGTCGCTAACAAAAAAAGAGACGAATTCCATCGGTTACCCCATTCTCAATCGAGCCATAGATGTATCCTTTCCACTACCTTCCTGGAATTCTGACCATGCGAAGTACTACATTGAGGTGACAATGGCAGATGGGAAAAAGCGTTTTCTCAAAACGTATTTCAGTGCCCAAGGCATACAGGCTTCTTCAACATACACCGGTATTTTTACCTTAAAAATAGATGATATATCCCCTCAGGTCAGCGCCTTAAATTTCGATTCTGGTCAACAAAGCACTAAAAAGAGTTTCACCTGGCGAATGAAGGATAGAGAAACAGCGATTCGCCAGTACGATCTCGTTGTTAACGGAAAATGGATGCCTGTCTATTACGATTCCAAAAATGACGTCTTAGAATTTATAAAACCCACTTCAATGACAGGCACACTGCCCTATCACCTCCGTGTAAAAGATTGGTGTGGGAACGAAACAGTACTCGAGGGAATTTTCGTTTTTTGAGGTTTATCCACCAATAGAAACGCCAATGAGCATTCCAATGCCGTAGGTTATCGCTGCAGCGCAAAGTCCAAAAAACACCTGTCTGAATCCAGAAAACCATACATTTCTACCTGTAAACAAGGTGATTGCGGCACCGATAAGAAAGAGTCCAAATGCACTGAAAACGGTACTCAGTACAATGGCTTTCATTCCTGACGTAAACATGAAAGGAATCAGCGGAATAATGGCACCTATGGCAAATAGAAAAAAGGATGAAAGTGCTGCCTCCATGGCCGAACCTTTGAGTTCTTCTGCATTGATTCCAAGTTCTTCCTTTACCAATACTTCGTGTGCTGCTTTTGTATCCTTCAATAAATCGTCGACAATTTTTTCTGCTTGGTCCTCCGGAATTCCTTTCGCCATGTAAATGAGCTTCAGCTCTTTGCGCTCACCTTCTGGATTTGTTTCCAACTCCTCCATTTCTAGTTGCATCTGATTTTCGTACAACTCCTGAGAGCTTTTCACTGAAATCCATTCGCCCAAAGCCATCGATAGCGCTCCAGCCAAAAGTCCAGCGGATCCTGCAAGCATGACACCCGTTTGGTTGGCAGAGGCACCGGCAACACCCATGACTAAGCTAAAATTGGATACTAGCCCATCATTTCCACCTAACACTGCAGCACGGATGGCATTTCCTCCTACTGATCGGTGTCGTTTTTCAAAACGCGAAAGTTGAGAAGCCGAAACTTTCTTGTCGTGGTCTAGGATGTTCCTTAGGATTTTTACGTGAGCATCTTCCGCTCCAGTAATGGGCATTCGCATGCTTTTCTTTTGCTGCATGACCGTATTGGCCAAGCCCTTTTCTGTATCGAGTAAAGTCCCGAGAATGTATTCATACCCGAAGACCTTACCAATACGTAAAATAGTTTTTGCTCGCCAAGATGGGCGCGAGACATCTTTGATCGACACATTCATTTTTTCAGCAAAGGCTTGAGCATGTGAAAATTCAATCTCGCTCATTTGCCGAAAAATATCCGCTACAATGGGATCCTCCTCCTTTTCCGCTAGTTTCGAATAGAGAAACCAGGCATCAATTTCGGTTTGAATGTGACTTAAATCCATAGAATCAATTCGCGTACAATCCGCTGGTTGAAGAACCATGGCATGAATTGCACTGACCTGTTGACAATCCAGTTGACATGGATGCTGTTGCACCTGCCGTGCTTGTGATCACAGGGTAAAGACCAGTAATGTTCATCGATTCAGTGGTATAGAAATTTCCCTTCGCATCAATTGGAAGCGTGTACATCAACTGACCGGCACCGTTTGCCTGCGTGTAAAACTTCACCGTTCCGCCAGTTACATGTGCAGTGAGTGTAGCGTTCGAAACACTTCCAGCAACACTGAAGCACCCCTTACCTTCGCCTCCACTTTTGTGGCAGCTCATGCAATTCATTCCGAAATTGTGGCTTTTGCTTCCACCAGCTTGAGCAATATTTGCAACGCCGCATTTCCCTTCTTTTTCGCAGTTTGAAAAAAGTAAAATGGAAGAGATTACGGTAAAACCAATTAGGAGAATTTTGTTCATTGTGAGCTTATTTTCTGGTTAATATTATTCTTCTTCCTCTCCGCTTACCAAAATCGATGACATAATGTCATAAGCACCCTTGAGGACAAAAGTTTGATCGAAAGTTACGGATTTTTGAATAAACTCAAACGCAGTGAGTTCCTTTTCAGTAATGATGACACGAACAGGTATTGGTTTAAAGAATGAATCTTTACCCGTTTTCTTCACAAATTGAAAGATCACCGGCTCGCCGTTCAATTCTACGATGGCCTCGTTGGGAACACAATGCAATTTGCTTTCGCCCGCATGTATGGTCGCTTTAAAATACGATCCAGGTGCAATGTCTTTGTTTTCCTCTTTCAAGTGGCAATGTACTTTCACCGTTCTGTCTTTACCGATTTCCTTTCCAATCAGAAAGACCTCAGCATCAATCAGCTCATCTTTACCCGTAATTCTCAGAGTCACTTGCTGACCTTCAGAAAGGAAGCGCACATCCTTTTCAAAGACAATGACTTCGGCATGCGAGTGCTTTAAATCAATGATCTCCAACAAGTGTTCAGTTGGGTCAGCATAAGCCCCAACATTCACAGCAACTTTTGTCACTACACCATCGAAAGGTGCAACAATATTGATTGTTCGTTGAATGTTTCCATTGTTCAAACTTCCCATGTTCACTCCTGCCATATCCAATTTTGCGCTTAACCCGCTTTTGCGTGCTGACGCCATTTGGTACTCGGACTTTGCCTGTTGGTAGGACTTTGCACTTCCCGCGTCTTTGTCAAAGAGAGTTTTTTGACGTTCCATCTCTGATTTGAGGTATTCCATTTGCCCGAGTACTTCAAGATAATCTTGTTGCAACTGAATCAAATCTGGGTGTTCAATGGTCAATAAGCGCTGCCCTTTTCGCACAGTCATCCCATCCAATACATCCAGCGCCTTAACAAAGCCACCAAACTGTACAGAAATCACGGTTTTGTTTTGCGGTGGCACCTCCATCGTTCCGTTCGCATAGATTGTCATTCCGATGGACTCAAGCACTGGTTTTCCCATTTCAATACCCGCATTCTTGATTTGATCCTGATTCAAGGACACCAGCGTAGAGATCGCATTTGGTGCTGCGTCTTCATTTTTTACTTCTGATGCACAACCTGTTAGGATAACAACAAGTAAGATGCACACGAATATTCCCTTTTTCATTTTTTATCTCATTAAAGTTTCTGTAAACCAATTCAAGCGAAAGATCGATTGATTGATTTGCCAATTCAATTCTGTATAATTCAATTCTATTTCTGTGATTGTCTGCCGGGTTTGCAAAAACTCAATCATGGATACTTCACCAGTTTGAAGCAATTCGTGCGATTGGTTGTGCATGATTGCAAGTTGTGGCAAGAGATTTTCGTCGTAAAGGTCCTTTGATTCGAGGTAATTCGAGAAGTTGGCCATCTCCTGATTGAATGCCGTCACAAGTTCATTGTAGGCATACGTGGCTTCCAAGCTATTTTGTTCTGCCCGCACTTCCAAAGACTTCACTTTATTTTTTACACCACCAAAGAAAAGGGGAAACTCTAAGCCAATTTGACCTGCACTAAAGCGCGACGATGGACCAAAATTTTTATCTACCCCCATGACCGAGTGTGAGCCCACCAACGTTTGACTTACGTACCCTAAGGTAATGTCGGGTAAGGCGCGCGCCACCGCAACTGATCGTTCTTTATCAATGGATTGTCCCATCACTTTATAAAGCAGCACATTAGGATGTTGATCAATCATGGTCGTATCGCGCAACAGCATGAATTCTGGTATGATCTTCACTTCTGAAACAGTCACAGGATGATCAGCGCCGATAAGAAGGGTCAAGCGGTTTTCTGCGGTTTTGATCTCTTGTGCGTTTCGAATCAAGGTATTCTCTAGTTCTTTCTTTTTTGACTGTACCAAGGCTAAATCCAGTTTAGTTGCTGCCTTCAATTCTGCTTTGATGGTATACCGGTCTTCAATCGCCTTCATGAGTGAATCCTGTTCGAGCAATAAAAGACGTTTCTCTTGGAGGTAGCAAATGTCCGCATAACACTCTTGCACATGCAATTTTAACTCTTTCCAAGAAATGAAACTCGACACGTCAGCTTTCAATCCGTTGATTTCACCCAACTGGCGTTCCTTCAGAAGCGCAGAAGGAAATGGAATGGTTTGCCCAACCGTAAGGTTATTGTCCTTGTTGTAAAAGCTATTGTATTGTCCATACATAAACGAAGCTGTCGTCTTCGGTAAACCTGCATTGGCCTTGCCGTTAAGAATTTCAATTTCCGCTTGCAGTTGCGTTGCTTTATACCCCGCATTATTTTGCTCCGCCAAGGACAAACACTGTTCGATGGTAAGTTTTTCCGTTACTTGAGCATTCGCACCAAACATACACAGAATGAATAGCGCTGTCAGTCCTTTGGTCACATTTCGTTTTTTCTTCATGGCACCTTCAAAGAGTAAATAAAAAATTGGCAACACAAAAAGTGTCAGTAACGTTGAGGTAATCAATCCACCAATTACAACCGTGGCCAGTGGCTTTTGCACCTCAGCACCACTTCCATGTGAAATGGCCATAGGCAAGAATCCCAGTGATGCCACCAACGCGGTTAGCATTACTGGACGAAGTCGCACGCGTGTTCCCATCAAGACAATGCGTAGGTGATTTGTAAATCCTTCCTTACGTAGTGCATTGAATTCTGAGATCAAAACGATTCCGTTCAATACAGCCACACCGAATAGAGCGATAAATCCGACACCTGCTGAAATGGAGAATGGCATACCGCGCATCCACAATGCCAAGATCCCACCTACTGCGGCAATTGGAATGGCAGAGAAAATCAGCGCAGCCTGTTTCATGGATTTAAAGGTGAGGTAGAGTAAAAAGAAAATCAACAACAGCGATACAGGAACGGCAATGGACAAGCGTTTTCGCGCATTTTCCAGGTTTTTAAAGGTTCCCCCATAGGTTGGATAATACCCAGGTTCAAATTTCACTTGCGTGTCAATTTTAGCTTGCAGCTCATTCACGATGCTTTCTACATCTCGACCTCGGACATTGAATCCAACGATAATTCTTCGTTTGGCATCGTCACGTTGAATTTGGTTTGGTCCCTTCTGAAATTCAACATGTGCCAGTTCCTCCAAAGGAACCATGATTCCCGTTGGCGATGTTACCGAAACAGATTTGAGGTCCTCAGCTGACAAACGGTTTGTGGAATCCAATTTCACCACCACATCGAAACGCTTCTCGCCCTCGAACAATAAGCCCGCTGTTTGACCAGCGAAACTGATGTTGATGGCGCGATTCACTTCTTCGATGGAAATGTTGTATTTCGATAAGGCGGCACGGTCAAATTG
>JBDKGB010000097.1:0-5447 GCA_039798485.1 Bacteroidota bacterium | reverse complement strand
CCGAAGTGCCGTTTTCTTTGCACGGAATCATGCAATTGATTGACCAGCAGCAAGACTTGAGAGCAACTGGACAATTGCGCTTTGTCATTTGTGAGTTGGCGTCAGAAAAACCTGTTGGCACCATTGATTTATACGATGCTGACTTTAAAAACGGAAATGCGGCGGTAGGTATTTTAATTGCAAATCATGAGGCGAGAAAAAAGGGTTATGCGCTGCAATCACTAGAGTTGATGCTCGACTATGCAGATAAAATATTGAACCTTCACAATGTGACATGTTCCATTCAAGCAACGAACATTGAAAGTATTCGCTTGTTTGAAAACGCTGGATTTCAAAAGGTCGGTGTGCGCAAGGAATGGTTTCGTGAACAAGGAAAAAGAATTGATGAAATGATCTATCAACTATGTCTAAAAAGAAAATAATACTAGCTGCGATCGCTTCTGTATTGCTGATTGTTGCGGCCATCGCGATTCCCAAGATTGGGCTGTTTTTCAAAAGCAGAAAAGAGTCCGTGAATGGGGAGCAAATCACCTTTTTTATCAAGGAGAAATCCACCGTTGAAGCATTGGCGTTGGCCTTGAAAGAGGCTGGTGTTCTTGATGACGTGGAGGCTTTTACTGATGTGGCTGAATACAAGGGCTTGGATGAAACAAACATCGCTCTTGGAAAATATGTGATCGATCCGAAAACACAATACCGGACACTTTTGAATGGATTTACGTTGAACGATGCCGGCAACGGAAACGCTGAAGTTGAGGTGGATGTAACCTTCAATAATTGTCGTGATATTCAGCAGATTGCAGGAAAAGTGAGTAAGAGTATTCTTCTGGATAGCGCTGCATTAGTGAAACTTTTGACGGATCAAAAAACCTTGAACAAGTATGGCTTTACACCTGAGCAATTGCCAGCGATGTTTATCCCAAATACCTATAAACTCTATTTTGACACGGATGAAGCTGCATTTGTGGAGCGCATGGCCAATGAGTTCAAAAACTTTTGGACACCAGAACGCATGCTGAAATTGCAAAAAATAGGATTGAAAAGTCCTTCTGAAGCTGTCACATTGGCAAGCGTAGTCTATTCTGAACAATCGGTGATTTCGGATGAATGGCCTGTCATTGCAGGGCTTTACTTGAATCGTATAGAGCAAGGCATTCTTTTACAGTCTGATCCAACCTTTAAATTTTGTTGGGGTGACGAATTGAATGGTGTGCAACGCTTGTTGTATGTGCACCGCGATCGCGATTGTCCCTACAACACCTATTTGTACAAAGGTTTACCACCGGGACCTATTTGCGTTCCGCCGGCAGGTGTTGTCGATGCGGTACTTAACCCAACAAAGCACGAATACATTTTCATGATGGCGAAAGCTGATTTTTCAAAGCGACACGACTTCGCAAAGGATTACGCCACGCATCAGCGCTACGCGAAAATGTATCAAAAGTGGCTAACCACCTTAAACTAAACATTCATGGGGACAAAACGGCGTGATTTTATAAAATTAGGATTGGCAGGGGCTGCCATAAGTCTGGTTAAACCAGCTCAGGCAACTGAATTGATTGGTGTTGCTTTCGAAGAGAAGGTAAGTGGACCTGTTGTGATTTCAACATGGAATCATGGAATTGCTGCAAATGCTGAAGCTTGGAACGTTCTGCAAAAAGGGGGATCGGCACTTGATGCCGTTGAAAAGGGGGTAAGGGTAACCGAAAGTGACCTCACAAACCGAAGTGTAGGAATTGGAGGAATGCCAGACCGCGATGGACATGTAACCTTAGACGCATGCATCATGGATCATGACTCGCGCTGTGGTGCCGTAGGGTTTCTCGAAGGAATTGCACACCCTATTTCTGTCGCGCGCGCCATTATGGAAAAAACACAACACGTGATGCTTGTTGGTGCTGGTGCTAAAAAATTTGCATTGGAGCATGGCTTTGAGACCATTAAAACGCCGCTACCCGAAGTGAAGAAGGAATATGACAAGTGGAAGAAGGAAAACAAAGACATTTTTAAGAAGCCAGAAATAAACCACGAAAATCACGATACCATTGGTATGTTAGCGATGGATGCTCAAGGAAACTTAGCGGGTTCATGCACCACAAGTGGTTGGGCGTTTAAAATGCATGGACGCCTGGGCGATTCGCCAATTATTGGAGCAGGGTTGTTTGTGGACAATGAGGTTGGTGCTGCATGTGCTTCAGGTTTAGGTGAAGCTATTATCCGCATCGCTGGAAGTCACACTGTGGTGGAACTGATGCGTCACGGTTATTCTCCCATGGAAGCTTGCAAAGAGGCGGTAAATCGAATTATTGCAAAGCACAAAGACCTAACTAACCTTCAATGCTGTTTCTTGGCCATGGATAAAAATGGGAATGTAGGTTCTTATTCGGTATATAGCGGCTTTAATTACGCACTAAAAACCAATACCGAAGAGAAGATGGTTGATGCACCGTTCAATAGAAATTGGGATTGATGAAAAGCCTTGTTTTCTCATTTTTTATTTTGATTGGAATGCATGTCCTTTCGCAACCTTTAACTTTGGATTGGAATATTATACATCCGATCTCTAAAACAAAAATCTCGGCAGGAACACATGGCTCTGTTCAAGAAAAATTGATTGCACTTGGAGAATTGCCTGACCCTTTTTATGGAGAAAATGAGAAGGAATTCGGATGGGTTGAAAAGCACGAATGGGAGTTTCAGAGTTCCTTTTCAGTGACCAAAGCCATGTTTACCAAGGACTTCATTCAAATCACATTCCCTGGAATCGACACCTATGCGAAAATATATCTAAATGATGTCCTCATCTTAACTGCAGAGAATGCATTCCGTCCTTATGGGATGTACATCAAGCCCTATGTGAAATTTGGAGAAAATCAACTTCGTGTCGTATTTACCCCTCCTGTACTTTACCATAAAGCGACCTATTTGAATGAAACCTATCATCTCCCTGCGCCAAATGATCCTGATTCGATAGCCATTTCTCCGTATACCAGAAAACCACAATATCAATTTGGTTGGGATTGGGCATTGCGCATGAATACCATAGGATTTTTGAAGCCAGTGGAAATCAACGCGTACAACAATGCTAAAATTCTGCAGACTAACATTCAAACAAGTGCTCTTTCTGATTCGATTGCTGAATTGAACCTTGAAGTATTCCTGGAACATCCTGCAAAAGAATCAATCATTTGGCAAAGTAAACTTTTTGGCGACCTAATCATTCAAAAAGGAGAAAGTAAAGCCAGCAGAAAGGTAACTGTTCAAAACCCGAGTCTGTGGTGGCCACGAGGTCAGGGCGAACAATATTTATATACTGATCAATGGAATTTGGTGCCACTGGTCCGCGATGAATACATCATTTACGACAAAAAAGAAGTTCGCTTTGGTATTCGTAAAGCTGAACTTGTCATGGAAAAGGACCAATGGGGAACTGGCTATTTGATTCGATTTAACGATCGACCTGTTTTCTGCAAAGGCGCAGATTACATTCCTCAAGATGTCTTTCCAGCGAGAGTAACTGACACCGATTTGCGACGTATGGTGGCAACGATGGCTGAAAGCAATTTCAATATGGTTCGCATTTGGGGTGGCGGATATTATCCCGATGAAGCATTTTTTGATACCTGTGATTCACTTGGAATCATGGTTTGGCAGGATTTCATGTTTGCGTGCGCTATGTATCCCGGAGATTCAGCTTTTATAGCTAACGTAGCTAGTGAATTGGATTATCAGATTCCTCGCATTTCATCGCATCCTTCGTTGACCTTGTTTAATGGGAACAATGAAGTAGATGTGGCTTGGAAAAATTGGGGATTTCAGGTGCGCTACCACATTTATGGGAAAGATGCGCGGTACATAGAAGATTCCTATGATGCCTTGTTCAAACAATTGATTCCAACGAAAATTCAACAATGGTCGGGTACGGCCTACGTTCATACATCGCCGCTTAGCAATTGGGGTAAGGACGAATACTACAACAGTGGCTCACAGCATTATTGGGGTGTATGGCATGGCAAAGATCCAATGAGCAATTTTGCGACGAAAATCGGACGCTTCAATGCAGAGTTTGGCTTTCAAAGTTTCCCTGAATTTTCAACGCTCGCTATATTTGCACCAGAAAGTCAATGGGACTTGGATTCAGCCGTGATGAAACATCACCAGAAAAGTTATGTGGGCAACGGCATGATCTTGAAACATGCGAAACTGATGTTTGGTCAACCAAAAGATTTCCGTGAATTCGTTTATTTTTCTCAATTAACTCAGGCTGAGGCAGTAGGGATGGCGGTAACAGGTCATCGTTTGGATGCTCCAAGATGCATGGGAACATTGTACTGGCAGTTGAACGATTGTTGGCCTGCACCGACATGGTCAAGCATTGATCATTATTGGAACAAGAAAGCATTGCATTACAGAATTATAAAGGATTATCAGGATGTTGCCGTATTGAGTTCAGTTAACGCAGAAGGCATTGAAACGTACTATTTGATAAACGATACACCCGAGAAATTCACTTGTGTGGTTAAAATGAAAGTTACTGATTTGACAGGTAAAATACTTTGTGAAAAGGAGTTTACCCAGGAGTTTGATGGCGCAAAAAGTATCAAGCTTTCTACACCTTGCTTTACGGGAGAATTGAAAAATAAGAATTGCGTGGTGCACTTTGAGTGGAATGATCAGCAGGGGATCAATCGCAAACGAACGTTTTCTCGACTTCCTACGAATCGCAACAAGGCTGATCGAAAAGAGATTAAACTTGATATTGTGTCCATAAATCAGGAGAAAAAGACAGCGCTCATCAAAATTGAGAATACAAAGTACGTGCATCATTTCTGGCTGTTTTCAGACGAAGTAGGGGTTCAGTTCTCGGAGAATTTTCTAGACTTACTTCCGGGTGAACATCTCATTGAAATTCAGTTTGAAGAATTGCCCGAATTGTCTGATTTTGATTTCATGTGGTTGTAATCGTCTGGAAATAAATAATTGATTTTCATTTGAAGTTATTACCATGGTAGTTAATTTTACCAAATGAAAATCGAAGAGCGCGTTCAAGCCAATTTTTCCTCGGAACAACAGAAGGTCATCATCAATCTAAGAATAACATCCAACGTTATTGCTGCCTATCAACAGCAGTTTATGGATCGTTTCGATTTGACCATGCCTCAGTTCAATATCTTGAGAATATTACGTGGAGCCAAAGGTCCAATCAATGTGAATACAGTAAAAGAACGTATGATTGAGCGCTCGCCGAACACGACCCGGCTCATGGATAAACTCATTGAAAAAGGGTTGATTGAACGCATTCGTTGCGAACAAGACCGTCGTGTGGTGTATGTGAGCATTAGCGAGTTAGGTCAGGACTTACTGAGTCAAATCGATCGCGCACCTGAGTTTTCGAACATCACGAAACCAACCATCAGTGATCAAGATGCCGCTCAATTGAGTGATTT
>JBDKGB010000096.1:0-4325 GCA_039798485.1 Bacteroidota bacterium | reverse complement strand
TTGCAGATTTGGCTTTGAACCACCCTGAAGCATTCAAGGCGGTTGTAGACGCAGTTAAGAAATAAATCAGTTACCCTCTGTATAGCACAAATCCCAGCCGAAAGGTTGGGATTTTTTTTGTGCCTTTTGGCGGCTTGTACTTTTGCTTGACATTGATAATTCGCCTATCCATGAATGTAATGAACTCGGTTCGCTTATTTGTAGGTTGATCCCTTCATCATTTTTTTTTGTTCGACCCCGACGGGGTCTCAATTGGTTTGATGCTAAACATTAAATTTCACTCAAATTGGTTTGTCACTGCCATATTGGTGTGCAATTTAAGCTGCAAAAAAAAATCCCTGTGCATGCACACAGGGATTGACATTCATAAGATAAGTTCACTATAACTTTTTAATGATCTTATATCCGTAGTAGCCTCCAAGTCCCAATACAGCAGCTCCGCCCAAAGCATAATACAACGGTGATTTCTTTTCTTTAAACGTATCCACTGTCATGATTGCACTCTTTGTTCCGTTCATGTCAATGCTCGTCACCGTTAATCCATACAATCCACGTCCGCTCGACAAACGCTCTTTCGATGCTGTTACCTCTTGCTCAAATGTTTGTGAATTTCCCGATTTGAAATCAAGCACCTCGCCTTTCAACAAGACCTGACCAGTTTCAGATGTTTTAGACCCATTGTATGTGAATACATCCTTTGTAAACATGTAGACGTCATTCTCTTTGTATTTCGTGAAATACGCGTTGTTTACTGCACGTTCAATGCGTTCGTTCAATGGTGTTTCTTTACTGAACGTTGTTGTCAATTTTCCTGTCGTATCTACCGCGACATTTACGCTCAACTCCAAGTCGTAGTTTTCTTTCAACTCCACCAACCCGTTGTTCACGGCGTTATCGATCGCATCTTTCATTTTAGCATACGATTCAGCGCTCACATCCTTGAGCATGAATGTCGTTCCTGCTCGACGCTTGTTGAATGCTTCACGTGCTTTACGATCTGCAATTCTCTTCGCTGCCAATGCCGACTTGAACTTTTGGAAATCCTTGATCTCTTTGTTCGTAATGTCAATCCAAACAATTTGCTCACGCTTTTTTGTGTCCATTTTTGTTTGTACAGAAACGTAATCTTGCAAGAATGGCGTTCCCATGATTTCACCAGAAGTCACCATTTTCGCATCAATTTTTGGCATCCAGAATCCACCGTAGAATTCACCAACATAATCTGCCAAACCGTTTACACGAACAGAAACGATGAATCGCTCGCCTTCAACAACAGCTGTTTTGTATTCAATCTGAATGTAACGTCGGTCTGGAGCAATGTCATCGTTGTACTTGTTTTTGTACATGCGTGAGATCACTTCATATTCACCTTGCTTCACTGTTTTGTATTCTTGAAATGGCGTAAATGGCAAAATCTCCGTCAAACAATTGTGCACTCGATCACGCACGAATTCAAAGTTATAATACGTCATTTGAGTCACATAGATGGCGCTACTCTGCTCCGAAAGCATGGCCTCTGTTTTTGACTCACCGTTTTGGTAATAGTAAGAAAGTTGTGCAACAGAAGTCTTTGCTGCGAATAGTGCAATCATCATTGCGCAAGCACGGAAAAGTTTAAATTTCATAGAATTCGTTTTTTTTAACTCGGCGAATTTAACTATTTTTTTCTAGGCAAAATTCAAGGTTCTAACAATCTAAAATGGTGTAAAAAAAACATGTCCTATTTTCATTATTCAATTACTTTTGTTTTTCAAAATTAAACTATGTCATTTAGCACAAAAAAGGCATCACTCGCAGGTGTCCTCATCACCATAGGAATCGTCTTTGGAGATATTGGTACCTCACCGCTCTATGTGTTCCAAGCCATTACAAGTCAGGGGACTGATTTTTCGTATGACCTCATCATGGGGGGATTGTCGTGTGTCATCTGGACATTGATTCTTTTAGCAACAACGAAGTACATCTATTTTGCACTGAATGCTGATAACAAAGGTGAAGGTGGGATTTTTGCCTTGTTTGCCTTGTTAAAAGCACGCCGCATTAAATGGGTCATTATCCCCGCGCTAATTGGTTGTGCCACACTCCTTGCCGATGGATTCATCACCCCTGCAATTTCGATTTCTTCGGCCGTGGAGGGTATCAACAACATCAATCCTGATTTTCCTGTTCTACCTGTTGTTGTTGGGATTATCGTGCTTTTGTTTTCTGTACAACAGTTCGGAACGAATGCTATAGGAAAAGCCTTTGGACCTGTAATGCTCGTTTGGTTTGCTTTCTTGGGCTATTTGGGATTGATCAACATTGCAAAAAACCCGGATGTTCTTGCGGCGTTTAACCCCTATTACGCTTACAACTTAATCGTCAATGTTGACGGCGGATTCTGGGTGCTTGGTGCTGTATTTCTATGTACCACAGGGGCAGAAGCATTGTATTCTGACCTTGGTCATTGTGGTAAAGGAAACATCCGTATCAGCTGGGGTTTCATGAGTACTTTATTGGTCATCAATTATTTGGGTCAATCTGCATTGTGTTTGCAAGATGGCTTTCATTTGCAAGCCAATCAAACCGTATTTTATGCCATGGTACCGAAGGACATGTTGTACTTCGCCATTGGAATTGCTACTGCTGCAACAATCATTGCTTCTCAAGCACTCATCACGGGTGTATTCACACTCATGAATGAAGCCATTAAATTGGATCTTTGGACGAACCTAAAAGTCAAATATCCTTCAGAACACCAAGGCCAAATCTACATCCCATTCATCAATTGGTTCTTGATGGGTGGTTGTTTGTTGGTGATTGCCATTTTTCAAAAGTCATCAGCCATGGAGGCAACATACGGTTTGGCCATTACCATTGATATGGTCATGACTTCGATTTTATTGTGTTATTTAATGATTCTGCGCTATAAGAAATTTAGACCTTTCTTCTTGCTGATTTTTGCCATTTTCTTAATCATTGAAGCCATCTTCTTGATGTCCAACCTTGGAAAAATAGTCCATGGTGGATGGTTCACATTGGTCTTGGCAATCTCGTTCTTCTCCATATTGTTCTTGTATTACAAGGCGAAATTGTTGCGAAGAAACATCACAGCTTATGTGCCAATGAGCAAGGTAAAACCACTACTCATCGCAGTAAAGTCAGATGATAAATTGCATTTTGAAGCATCAAATTTGGTATATCCCACGCGCAGTACACATCCAGACAAGTTAGATTCAACTGTATTTTTCTCCCTATTCAACAAGCGTCCTCGGAAGGCTGGCGTGTATTGGTTTCTGCACCTTGACATTATATCAGACCCATGGGGCGTGCATTATTCGGTAAATGAAGTGATCGATCAAACATGCTATTATGTGCGTTTGCAACTTGGATTCAAAGAGGAACATCGCGTTGAATACATGATGCGGAAGATTCAATCGAACATGGTCAGTAAAGGTGAACTCACCGGAGACAGCGTATTTGAATCGGTTCGAGGTCAGCTCGACGAGGTAGACTTTAAATTCATCGTATTGAATTCGCGCGTTGCTACAGACAATCACTTAACAGCATTCCAAACGCTTTGTGTAAAAGCTTACCGCTTTGTGAAGTCGACTGGATTGAAACCAGCAGAAGATTTTGGTTTGGACAAGACAAATGTCGTCGTGGAATATATCCCAATTAGCGTTACGAAGCAGCTCGACCAGGTGTTGGTAGAGGACAGTGAGAACTATTCGAATACGTAGTTGGAGGATGTTAAGATGTTAGGATTTTAAGACTTCTAGACCAAGGACCGCTGCTCTGATAGACAAAAGATTTCATCCTTGTAAAACGATTAAAATCCATGTTCTATGCTCCAAATTTGACCGCCTTCGGCTGATGGAACATAGACCGCTACGCTGATAGACGGGAGGACCTTAAGATTTTAAGACGTCAAGATATTAAGAGGCTAAGACTTCGATTTTTTCTTCGAATTGCTGAAGGCATCAAATTTTGTTAGGATCAATTTCGTAATTCGTAATTCGTAATTCGTAATTCGTAATTCGTAATTCGTAATTCGTAATTCGTAATTCGTAATTCTTCACTACAAAAAAAAGAGGGCCGAAGCCCCCTTTTTTCTATGTGTATAGACCAGAACTATTTCTTGTCGTCCACTTCTTCGAAGTCAACATCTGTTACTTCATCACTTGGATTTCCAGATGATTGAGCTCCTTGATCTGGACCTCCATCTGCATTCGCAGCGTTGTACATTTCTTGAGATGCTGCTTGGAATGCATTGTTCAATCGTTCGATCGCTGCCTCAAGGTTCTCCATGTGCTTCGCTTCAAACTCCTTTTTCAATTCTGCAA
>JBDKGB010000095.1:0-5143 GCA_039798485.1 Bacteroidota bacterium | reverse complement strand
AATCCGGTTGTCGATTTGTCTGTGATGGAAACGATTAAAGTCAATTATCCAGAAGTTCCAAATTATCCTGCTGAAGCGGGTAAATGCAAGTTGGCTGCAGGTTGGCTCATTGAAAAGGCAGGTTGGAAAGGATTTAAGGAAGGAAACTATGGTGTTCACACCTTACAAGCGCTTGTTTTGGTAAATTTCGGAGGATCTACTGGCGAACAAATTTATGATCTATCCACTCGGATTATTGCCGACATTGAAGAGAAATTTGGGGTGACCTTAGAGCGGGAGGTGAATATTCTTTAGAAAAGGCGCTATCACCATTCATCATCCTTACCCTGTTCCTTATTGGCCTGGTCGATGAGTTTTTGCCAATTGTAGGTAGGATCTTCGATATCCTTCATGATTTCACTGTAATCGTCGGGATCAATTTCATAATGTTCAATCTCTTCACCCGTATATTCTTCAATGTCTTCAAGTAGTTTCTTTTCGGATGCGCTGCAAAATGACAGGGCTTGACCACGACGATTTCCTCGTCCTGTACGTCCACAGCGGTGCACATAATTTTCAGGATCATCTGGTAGGTCATAATTGATGACATAGTCCATAGAGGGAATATCAATGCCTCGCGCGGCCACATCTGTCGTTATCAACACACGATTTTCTCCAGAACGAAACCGATCCAAGATGGCAAAGCGGTCTTTTTGCTCAATGCCTCCATGCAAGGCCTCTGTCTTCACCCCAACACGTTCCATTGCAGCAACCACGCGTTCCACACGTACCTTTGTGCGCGCAAATACGATAAACATGTTTTCGGGATATTCCTTCAGGATGTTTTCAAGAAAAAAGCGCTTGTCGTCCATTTCAATGAACGCGACAGCGTGGTCGATGTTTCGAGCGACAGGATTTTTCGGTGAAATCTGAATGCGTATAGCATCTCGCACCACATCGTAGGCCAATGATTTAATTTTCTTTGAAATGGTGGCCGAGAAAAAGAGTGTTTGACGATTTTTTGGGATGTGTTTCATCACATCCTTGATGTCTTTGTTGAACCCAAGGTCGAGCATCAAATCGGCTTCATCGAGCACAAGCACCTCGAGTTGAGATACATCGAGATGACCTTGAGAAATCAAATCAAACATTCTCCCTGGTGTGGTTACAAGCACATCGACACCATTTTTCAAGGTACGTATTTGCTGTTCTTGATCTGTTCCACCGAAAAGCCCAAAAGAACGCACTGAGGTTTTCTTCCCTATTTCAGTAAATACACTACCTATTTGCTTGGCCAATTCACGCGTTGGCACCATGACCAAGCAGCGCACACCTTTGTATCCTTTGCGTTTACGCTTTTCGAATCGATCGATCACTGGGATAGCAAAGGCAGCGGTTTTTCCTGTCCCTGTTTGTGCGACAGCCATTACATCTTCCCCTTCGAGAATGTGTTTGATCGATTTGAACTGAATATCCGTAGGCTTCCGGTAGTCCATGGCCTCCAGTTGCTCAATAATCAAGTTTGATATCGGATAATCAGAAAATTTCATTGTGAACAGAAAATGAAAAAGGACGGATAGCTTCCGTCCTTTAAAGTATAGTCAACGGAAATCCCGCTTAAGCTTCTTGTTTTTTCTCAGAAGGAACCAAAATACGACCGCAATGTTCGCATACAATCACTTTCTTCTTTGAATCGATGTCCAACGTACGTTGTGGTGGAATCTTATTGAAACAACCTCCACAAGAGTTACGTTCTACTTGCACAACGGCCAAACCGTTTTTCGCATTTGTACGAAGGCGCTCATACGCTACGATCAAACGGTCTTCGATCATTTTTTTCGCTGAATCTGACTTCTTCATCAAATCGTCTTCGTCTTTTTGCGTTTCGCTTACGATTTCATCCAATTCTGCTTGCTTCGTTTTCAAATCACCTTGACGGAACTCAAGACGTTGCAATGCTTCATCAAGAACTTCTTTCTTCGCTTCAACTTTCAATTTTGCTTCTTTCGACTTCTTTTCGTGAAGACGAATTTCCAACTCTTGGAATTCGATTTCTTTTGCAAGCGATTCAAATTCGCGGTTGTTACGCACATTGTTTTGTTGTTCCTTGTACTTTGAAATCGCAGTTTCCGCATCTTTCATGGCGTTCTTACGATCCGAAACTTCGGTTTCAAGTTCTTTTGCTTCTTCTTGAATCTTGGCGATTCGCGTTTGAAGTCCTGCGAGTTCGTCCTCAAGATCTTGAACTTCGAGTGGCAACTCACCACGAATGGTGCGAATGCGGTCGATTTCAGAATCGATTTTTTGTAATTCAAAAAGGGCGTCCAGTTTTTCCGCCACTGTCACTTCTTTTTTGGTCGCAGCTGCTGCCATGTGCTATAGATAATTAATTGGATTCGTATTGAGCTCCGATAATCGGACGGCAAATGTAGTAAATTTTTTCGTTAATATATCAACCAAAAGATTTGATGTAAACTGCTCACTTTCATAGTGACCGATATCAGCGATGATTATTTGTCCATCGGCATCAAAAAACTCGTGGTATTTGAAATCTGCAGTGATGAACACATCTGCCTTCACAGCGATTGCTTTATTCAGCAAAAAGCTACCTGAACCTCCACAAAAGGCTATTGTTTTTACCGGTTTCCCTAAGATTTCAGTGTGACGTACGGCCCCACATCCAAACACATTCTTGACATGGTTTAAAAATTCACGTGCATCCATGGCGTCAGCCAATTGTCCGATCATACCGCTCCCCTCTTGTTGATTGCTGTTTGATAGTTTGATGACATCGTGAGCAATTTCTTCATAGCTCAAGGCTGAGCGCATGGCCGAAAGAACAGCATTCAATCGGTGTTGCGACACCAAAAACTCCAAGCGCTTTTCATCAAGAATGGTCCTCTTACCTATCTCTCCCACATTTGGATTTGATCCAGACTCTGGCTGAAATGCTCCAAGTCCATCCGAAGAAAAGTTGCAATGCGAATAGTTTCCTATGTGACCCGCTCCAGCATTGAAAAGGGCTGCAGACAATCTTGCCTCTTCCGCTTCTGGACAAAAGACAATCAGTTTGTAGAGCACTTCCGATTTTGGAGAAAGAACTTTGAGACCCGAAAGGCCTAGGCGTCTTCCTATCTCGGCATTTACACCTGCATGGTAGTTGTCCAAGTTTGTGTGAATGGCATACACAGCAATGTCATTTTTAATGCATTTCTCCACAGTTCGTTCAACATATCCAGTACCGGTGATTCTCTTTAATCCTTTAAAAATTAAGGGATGATGCGCAACGATGAGGTTACATCCTTTTTCAATGGCCTCATCCACAACCGATTCGATGCAATCCAAACAAACCAGAACACCAGAGATTTCGGCATCCATTTTACCGATCAAGAGACCTGAATTGTCGTAGGATTCCTGCATGCTTCGCGGCACGAGATGTTCCAAATGAGCAACTAACGCTGAAACTGTGGCCATTCGATTACAAATTTTTAATTAACCCAAAACTAACACCGTAGCATCGCGCCTTGTGGATGTAAGTGGCTTGTTTCAAATAGGTTGAATTCAATTGAATGCGGATTTCTGGACTGACCAACACCCCCCATCCATTTGAAAAATTCAATTGTACACCGGCATTGAAGATTGCAGATAGCACAAATGGTGAATATCCGCTATTTGTTTTAATGACCTGCGAGTCCGAAGAATTTAAAGTTGTTGTCCATTGTTGTTTTTGACTGTATTGAACAAACATTTGAGGCAGAAGCCCTGCACCAACATGCCATTGAATTTCTTTTCCCATGGAAAAATTGAGACGCAAGGGCATTCCAATGTAACTGTAAGTCGTTTGGTAAGCGAAGGTCGTATCTGTTCCAGTAAACGCATATTGTTCGCCATTTCTGCAAAAATACATTCCACCATCCCAAACCAAGAAGCGGTTGATTCGATTGCGCAACCCTAAGCCAAAAGACCAATTTTGAATTAAAGTCTCATCCGCGCGAGTCCCCAATGTATCTCCAAAATAGCCTGAATTGGATGCGAGTGTACGATTTGTTTTTGACCAATTTGAAATCGCATAAATCGACGTTTGACCACCAGTGCTCGATTTCACTTTTTCCTTTTTTTCAGCCCCAGGTTTTCCTTCTTCCACCAAGATTTGCCCATTCACATGAAGGGTAAAAAAAAGCATCAAAAGAACTACATAGTGTTTCATCATTGTTTCATTTTCAAGGTGTAAATATCGGTAATTGCACCGATTGACGTTCTGTTTCACTGGACATCCATCCAAATTAATGGGTTCTTGTCATCGTCTCTGGAACGCAAATGATAAAATCTGCACTTCCGACATATTCCTTTTCCAACTTCCCAATGTTTTCTTGGGTCACTGTTGAAATCGTCAAAACGGTTGTTCCCGGTTTTTCGCGATTGAGGTACCACAAAATCCCTTGGTAAAAGTTGGAATGGTAGGCGCCATTGATGTGGTAAAAATAATCGCCTGAATTGAAGTTTTTCGCAATGAAATAGGCCATTGTAGCATCCTTCAGCGCTTGAGCTTCCAAAAGATGTCCACCATCCATGTGCTGATCCATTTCTTTTAGAGGTGCGTATTGCGACAACGTAGTGTCTACCGGGAAATCCAAAGGAGCAATGTACGATTTCTCTTGTGACGACAGACTGTCGAGGGCTTGACGACCACGTTTGAACAAAAGCGAAGCATATTTTCTTGGAACATTCGATGCAATGCAGGTAATACGATTTTGCTTGGCATACAACAAAAGTGGTTTGTAATCGGTTTCATAATTTGGCCACAAACGACAACTGTCTTCGAATTGCTGGTCGGATATTTTTCCATCGATATAATCAATCAACAGCATTTGTTGATCCTGCTCAAACATTTCGAATCCCATTTTCAAGGAACTGCCATGGCTTTCATACAAATCGCGCAACAATTCAAGCTCCAACCAGTGTGCAATGGGGTTATCGTGGTATTCACCAAAAAAAACGAATTGATGCCCCAAGGCTTTCTTCTGCATTTTTTTGTAGCTTACTTTTTTGCCTTTGGACGTGTAAATTATAAATGCCCCCTCCTGTTGAGCTAGGGCATTGAACGTAAAAAATAGAGCCAAGGCACAACCAAATAATTTTCCTTTCATTTTCATGGGTTTGTTCT
>JBDKGB010000094.1:0-4439 GCA_039798485.1 Bacteroidota bacterium | reverse complement strand
GCAAACTCAAAGCTTCTTTTTTGTCATAAAACTGTCATGTGGGATAATTTAGAAACGATATAAATAGTTTCCAGTTGAAATGAAGAAGGAAAGATTAAGAATGAAGAAATTATGAATTACGTATCGAAGTTGAATCCAACTCGTAACTCGTCATTCGTAACTCGTCACTTTTTGAAATCCATTGTCTTCTAAATCCATTGTCCTAATATCTTGAAATCTTAACATCTTGAAGTCACTTTAGTATCTTTACCCCGAAAACAAAAACGCTATGGCCAAATTATGCATCGTACCAACGCCCATAGGGAATCTCGAGGACATCACCCTTCGTGCGTTGCGCATGTTCAGGGAATGTGATGTGATTTATGCGGAAGATACGCGGGTGACGAAAAAACTATTGAACCATTTTGAGATTCAGAAATTCGTTCTTCCGTTCCATGCACACAACGAACACAGGGCCTTGCATTCGGCCATTGAGAAAATCAAGGGGAATGAACTGACAGTTTTGGTGTCGGACGCGGGAACGCCCGGAATCTCTGATCCTGGGTTTTTGTTGGCGCGAGAATGTGTGCGTGAAGGCATAACCGTAGAATGTCTTCCTGGACCAACAGCATTTGTTCCCGCCCTGGTAGCAAGCGGATTTCCCTGCGATAAATTTGTGTTTGAAGGATTCCTTCCCCACAAAAAAGGACGACAAACGCGACTTACAATCTTGGCCCAAGAGGAACGAACAGTTGTCTTGTACGAGTCGCCGCACCGCCTGGTGAAATGCCTCGGACAGATTGAAGAATTTTTCGGCGCAAAGCGTCAAGTTTGCGTTGTTAGAGAGATCTCTAAACTGTTCGAAGAATACAAACGTGGAACAGCCACCGAAGTGAAGACCTATTACGAACAGCACCCACCAAAAGGTGAAATTGTTATTCTAATTGAAGGAAAAAATGAATAAGATAACCACAGAAGCCATCGTGCTCAAACAAAATGGCAATGCTTCATCTGCATTTGAACGACGTTCTTGGGAAATTGATGCACCGAAGGACAATGAGGTTGTTATTGAAAGTGAAGCCTTTGGACTGAACTATGCCGATGTAATGTCGCGCTTGGGCTTGTACCGTGAGGCACCGCCTTTGCCTTGCGTAGTAGGCTATGAAGTGGTCGGAAAAATTACGCAGGTTGGCAAGGATGTTTCTTCAGAACTTATTGGAAAAAGAGTGCTTGCATTCTGTCGTTTCGGAGGCTATGCAAAGCATGTCGTTACACAAGATTATGCAGTTGTTCCTATTGAAGAAATTCTTGCCGAACAGGCCATGGTGCTTTGTACGCAAGCGGTAACGGCGTATTACATGGCGGCTTACCTCACGCCGATTCAAGCAGGAGAAAAAGTATTGATCCATGCAGCAGCGGGTGGAGTTGGAACCCTACTTGTCCAGTTGGCGAAGTTGCGTGGTGCTGAGGTTTTTGCCAAAATTGGCGACGATGCAAAGGCGGAAGTGGTTCGTAACTTGGGTGCAGATCACGTCATCAATTACCGAAAAGGAGATTATGCTGAAGAAGTAAAACGCTTGTTGAAAGGTGATCGTTTGGATGCCAGTTTCAATCCTGCAGCGGGTTCTACGTTTAAAAAAGATTTTGAACTCATTGGCTCTGGAGGCCGTGTGGTACTTTTTGGTGCTTCTGAATTGTCTTCTGGCAAATATGGACTTTTTTCAAAATTGAATTTTCTCCGTAGAATGGGACTCGTGCTGCCCATTGGCCTTATGATGCGTTCGAAAAATGTACTCGGCGTCAACATGTTGAAAATAGCCGATAACCGACCTATGGTATTGACGCACTGTTTGAAAGAGGTGGTCGCCCTTTATCAGGATGGAAAATTGATTCCTCAAGTGGGCGGTGTATATGCCATTGATGAGGTGGCAGCCGCGCATGAAGCTTTGGAAAAAGGCAAGACGACGGGAAAATTAACGGTGAAATGGGGCTAATACCTCACGGAGGATAAGGCCCAACATATTCCACACAAGGCGTTGTACCTTCAAAACAACGAGCTGCTTTGGTGAAGGTAATTTTCTTGTCTTCGGTCACTTCGAAGCTAAAGTCTGACGTGGATTGCCATTGTTTCAAACAGTCGATGCCATCCCAAATCAATTGAGCACCACCCGTTGGTTTGTACTTTTTTTCCAAAGCCTCAATCGATTCGAATTTTTCACTGTTGAAAATATAATAGGTTCCTTTTGGCAATTCTAATTTGGCAATTCCATCGCTGTCAGTGCGATACACCTTGAGGTCATATTCTTTGTTGGGATCAATCTTTGGCTCCATTAAAATGACAAATTCTTGATTTCCATTGGGTGTATCCCAACCCATGGCTTGGTCAGGAGACGGGTAGGCGCCACCACAATAGGGCGTGTGGATTTGCCAAAGGATTTCGATTTTATACACTGGTGTTGACGTTTGCGCTCCGGAATACATGGAATTCTGAACGGCACAAGCGGCAAAAAGGAAAGGCAAAACCAAAAAAAATAGTCGATGCATAGGAATTCACTTTTCCCAAAGATACAATTTGTTAAGGAATGTAAATTATCCGATTTTGTATCTGTTATTGCACAATTAAAGCAAGAATTTGATGTAATTTTGCGTGGTATAAAAAGCAACTCATGGCAGAAACAATGACAGATTTAGGAATTCAGGAAATTCTCGCACAGTTGGGCATCGAAGAGGTGAACAATGGTGCATCAACAGGTGGTAAATGGTTTAAAACGCGCGGAGAACGCATCGATTCAATCTCCCCAGTGGATGGAAAACTGATCGCATCTGTCAATGCTGCAACGGAAGCGGATTACGAAGCCATTATCTTGAAAGCGCAAGAAGCGTTCAAAGAATGGCGCATGATTCCTGCGCCAAAGCGTGGAGACATCATCCGTCAATTGGCCGACCGCATTCGTTTTTACAAAGAGCCACTTGGAAAATTGGTTTCCTATGAAATGGGGAAATCTCTTCAAGAAGGTTTGGGTGAGGTGCAAGAAATGATTGATATCTGTGACTTTGCTGTTGGACTTTCGCGCCAGTTGTATGGTTTGACCATGCATTCGGAGCGTCCGGGTCACCGCATGTACGAGCAATACCACCCGCTTGGAATCGTTGGAATCATTTCAGCGTTCAATTTTCCAGTAGCGGTTTGGAATTGGAATACCGCTTTGGCTTGGGTGTGTGGAGATGTATGTGTATGGAAACCGTCCGAAAAAACACCAATTACAGCAATCGCGTGTCAACAAATTACTAAAGAGGTATTTGATGCAAATGGAGTTCCAGAAGGAGTTTCAGGATTGGTGATTGGCGGACCGGAAATCGGAAAGTTGATGGCTGAAGACACACGTGTTCCGTTGGTTTCGGCTACCGGATCTACACGTATGGGTAAATCTGTTGGTGCTGCTGTAGGCGCACGTTTGGGACGTTCGTTGCTCGAGTTAGGAGGTAACAATGCCATCATCATTACACCAACTGCTGACTTGAAAATGGTGGTTCCGGGTGCCGTGTTTGGCGCAGTAGGAACAGCAGGACAACGCTGTACATCAACGCGTCGTTTGATCATCCACGAAGAGATTTACGATAAAGTAAAAGAGGCCTTGGCCAAAGCATACCAGCAAATTAAAATTGGTAACCCATTGGATCAAAACAACCACGTGGGACCATTGATCGATACAGATGCGGTGCGTATGTATTCAGAAGCCTTGGAAAAAGCGGTTGCTGAAGGTGGAAAAATCATTGTTGAAGGTGGCGTTCTTTCCGGTGAAGGTTACGAATCCGGATGTTATGTGAAGCCAGCAATCGTTGAGGCACAAAACCATTTCCAAATCGTTCAACACGAGACATTCGCGCCGATTCTATACATCATGAAGTATTCAGGTGGTGTGGAAAATGCGATCAAATTGCAAAATGGCGTTCCACAAGGATTGTCATCCGCGATCATGACCAACAACTTGCGTGAGGCAGAAGCTTTCCTTACTCAGGCGGGATCTGATTGTGGAATTGCCAATGTGAACATCGGAACATCAGGAGCTGAGATTGGAGGAGCTTTCGGAGGTGAAAAAGAAACGGGTGGTGGACGTGAGTCTGGATCCGATGCTTGGAAAGTGTACATGCGCCGTCAAACAAACACGATCAATTACTCGGATAGTCTGCCATTGGCGCAAGGGATTAAATTCGAATTGTAAGATAAGCCTGTTATTTCACAAGTGGCGAAATGACTTCAACCCCAGGATTTTTCCTGGGGTTTTTCTTTGCCCAAAAATGTTTGATCGTGACACACCGTCACTTTTTTTGAAGTTCGTACACTTACAGAATGATGAGTAAGGAAAAACAAGATCGTTTCTTGGCAGTATACGAACCAGTGCACGACCGCTTCGAACGGTTTTGTCGGGCGCGCGCCTACGGTGAAATGGACTTCAAGG
>JBDKGB010000093.1:0-39303 GCA_039798485.1 Bacteroidota bacterium | reverse complement strand
AATCCATCCATGTTGATGGCGGGGTAAATGGCGAAGTTTCATTCATACTCCGAAATATGGGGGTGAGCTCCTCCGTGTCTGGTTCTTACTTGTTCAATGCACCAAGTGTGGGACATGCGCTCATGAACCTTACGAAACGCGAGATTGAATCGCACTTCAACGTGAGTGACTTCATGATCCCCATTGAGGAATGTCCGATTGTAGCTTTAGAAACAATCAATGTCAAAGAAACCCTAGAAACCATTGAGCGCGGAAATTTGGGTTTTTGCCTAGTGTGTTCACTTACAGGTGATTTAACAGGGATAATTTCTTCGGCAGACATTCGTAAGGCACTTTTGAAATCCTTAGAAAATCATACTGAAATCAACGCCGAATCAATGATCAACGAACACCCGGTGAGTCTTTTTAAAGACAATACGGTCGTCGAGATGCTTCAACGCATAAAAAAATGCAGCTTTCCAGTCATGTATATGCCTGTCATCGATCGAACTGGAAAGGCCTGTGGAATTGTAAATTTTGTACACCTGATCAAAGGAGAATTATGATCATACATCTTAAATCATCTGTCTCAGCAGAGGCGGCGGCTAAATTGGCCGAACAATCAAATGCATTTCACATCATGTCCGAAGGAACCAATGTCTTGATTCTAGGAAGTGGGGTTAAAGAAGTGCCAACAGCATTAATGGATCAAACGGAAACTTCTTGGGTTTTTCCGAATGACATGCAGTTGGCTTCAAGAAAATACCGAAATGAAACAAGAACTGTGAAAATCGGTGATGTTGAAATCGGAGGAAACACGCACAATACCTTACTAATTGGTGGACCTTGTTCCGTAGAATCGGAGGAGCAAATTCGTCAATCGTCTGAATTGCTCGTTGGACTCGGATTGACGACCTTGCGCGGTGGCTGCTACAAACCGAGAACGAGCCCATATTCGTTTCAAGGATTGGGGCTAGAGGGCTTGAAATTATTGGCAAAAATGCGCGAAGAATTCGGGTTAAGCGTCATTACAGAAGCACGGGACGCAACACACATTCAAGAAATTATCGAATACACGGATGTCATTCAAGTGGGTGCAAAAGCCATGTACGACCAAGGGATTTTGCGTGCTTGCGCAAAAATCAATAAGCCGGTATTGATCAAAAGAGGTTTTGGAACCACGGTGCAGGAATTCGTTCAGGCGGCAGAGTTTGTTCTTTCTGGAGGTAATGAAAATGTCATTTTGTGTGAGCGAGGACTGCGCACCTTTGAAACAGCAACACGCTTTACGCTCGATTTATGTGGAGTGGCTTGGCTGAAGGAATACACGAACCTTCCTGTAATTCTTGACCCTTCTCATGCTATGGGCTATGCTTATGGTGTTCCATCGCTTTCAAAAGCTTGTGTTGCCATGGGGGTGGATGGATTGCTGATTGAAGTGCATCCAGACCCAAGTGTAGCAAAATCGGATGCCTCGCAACAGTTGAACCATCAAGAATTTTCTGAACTGCTCGGACAGTTGCGTGCGGTGGCGGCAAGTGTTGGCTATAATATTGTTTAACATGCTTTTAGAACAAAATATCAAAGGACTTTGCACAAAGTTCGGAATCAAATTCAATCAGTTTTTGGACGACTTGGATGTCGATGATGTGAACGAATTGACATTGTATGACCTTGAGGCTGTTTGTGAAGAATACAACGTGGATTTGATGTCATTGCTCTTTAAGCCGATGTTTCGCACCGACTTGTGGAACAAGAAATTGAATAAAATCAGTCTCTTGGTCTTGGATGTCGATGGTGTAATGACGGATGGAGGCATGTACTTCACTGAAAATGGTGACCACATCAAAAAGTACAATACGAAAGATGGAATGGCCATTCAACATTTGGTGAAAATGGAATTTCAAGTGGCCGTGATTTCCTCAGGATTTATGGAAGGCGTGGTCAATGCGCGCTGTAAAATGTTGGGAATTCAGCATTGTGAAGTGACGCGTGAACCAAAAATTGAGGTGTTGACGAAACTCTGTGAAAAACTAGGGATTGCACTTGAAAATGTTGCTGTGATTGGTGACGACATCAACGACCTAGAAATGATTCACTCGGTTGGTTTTTCAGCGTGTCCATCGGATGCTGTACCCAATGTAAAAACCAATGTAGATGTCATTCTCACGAAAAAAGGAGGAGACGGTTGTGTGCGCGAATTCATTGATTCATTTTTATTAAAACAACCCATTTAAAGACATGAGTAATATTAAAATAGGATTGATCAAAGAGGGAAAAGTTCCACCAGATCATCGCGTACCAATGACGCCAGAGCAATGTAAAGCGGCGCAGTCAAGATTCCAAAACCTTGAGATTACCGTTCAACGCAGCCCAATTCGCGCATTCAAGGATGAAGAATATGAGGCAGCGGGGATGAAACTTGCGGATGACCTGTCGGATTGTGACATCATCATGGGGGTGAAGGAGGTGAAGATTGAAGATTTGATTCCGAACAAAACCTTCCTTTTCTTTTCGCATACCATTAAAAAGCAGCCGTACAACAGAGATTTGTTACGTGCCATTTTGAATCAACGCATTCGCTTGGTGGATTACGAGGTGTTGAAAAATAAACAAAACAAGCGTGTGATTGGCTTTGGGCGTTATGCTGGGATTGTGGGCGCTTACAATGCGTTCAGAACCTATGGATTGAAACACGGAACCTACGATTTAAAACCGGCACA
Source organism: Bacteroidota bacterium (assembly GCA_039798485.1). Taxonomy (GTDB): domain Bacteria; phylum Bacteroidota; class Bacteroidia; order Flavobacteriales_D; family Crocinitomicaceae; genus M0103. Next base: position 36,601 of record JBDKGB010000093.1, on the reverse strand, counting down.
CACATGTGTTGACCGTGTCGAAATGGAGCAAGAGATGAAAAAAATCATCGCTAGTCCAGACATGCGCATTGTGCTGACAGGTTTCGGTCGAGTGGGGCATGGTGCACGTGAGATTGTTGATCAACTGCCAATTAAAGAAGTTTCACCAGAAGAATTCCTGACGAATAAGTTCAATGAAGCGGTATTTACGCATCTCGAACTCGAAGACTACTATGCACCAAAGGATGGTTCAGCGTTCGATAAAGCAACATTCTATTCCACACCTGAACTGTACAAATCCACGTTTTCGCGTTACTTGTCAGTTGCAGATGTATATATCCCTTGTCACTTTTGGAGTAGCCGTTCACCGATCATCATTTCAGCCGATGACTTGAAAGCAGAAAACTGCAGATTGTCTGTTGTCGCTGATATTTCGTGTGACATCGCTGGACCAATTGCATCTACGATTCGTCCGAGTAAAATTGCCGATCCCATGTATGGCTATAATCCACAGACAGGACTTGAGGATGATTTCATGAAAGAAGGCGTCATTGCTGTAATGGCAGTCGATAATTTACCGTGCGAATTGCCGAAAGATGCTTCCGAGGATTTTGGAAATGAATTGATGAAGTACATTCTTCCGGCACTTCTTGTTGAAGATCCTGACCACATCATTGGTCGAGGAAGTGAAACAGATTTTAATGGTCAACTTACCCCTGATTTTTTATATTTACAGCCGTATGTTGATGGCAACGAATAAGATTTAAGTATGAGGGGTGACAAAAGTACAATCCGTGGTTGGGTATTTTATGATTGGGCAAACTCAGTCTATCCGTTGATTATTAGCTCTGCCATTTTTCCAATTATGTTTGAAAAGTTGACCAGCATCAAGGATGAAGAAACTGGGAAAACAGTATACGATACGGTTTCATTTTTCGGAATGCACTTTAAAAACACAGAGTTTTATGCTTACTTGGTTTCAATCTCCTACTTGGTGGTGGCATTTACTACGCCTTTGCTTTCGGGAATGGCAGATTATTCTGGGAAAAAGAAGCGTTTCCTTCAATTCTTCTGTTTCTTAGGAGCTATTTCAAGTGGACTTCTCTACTTTTTCAATCCAAGCAATGGTGGGGTAGATTACACGCCGTATGCGATTGGGTTAACCATTCTTCCGTTGTTTTTTGCCAGTATAGGCTATTGGGGTAGCTTGGTGTATTACAATTCTTATTTGCCCGAAATTGCTGAACCTGATCAACACAACGCGATCAGTGCGAGAGGGTTCTCCATGGGTTATTTGGGAAGTTCTATTTTGTTGATCATCATCCTGGTGCTCACCCAATTTACGAAGATTATGCCCATCAAATATGCCTTTCCTTTGGTAGGTTTGTGGTGGATTTCTTTCGCGTTTTACACCTTCCGACGTTTGCCCGCTGTGGCTGCACAGAAAGGTGAACGAGGACATTTGTTGAGCAGCGGATTTCGTGAATTGAAAAAAGTGTGGCTTGACATTCGTTCGCGAGTGGCTTTGAAACGTTACCTCGCAAGTTACTTTATGTTCAATATGGCTGTTCAAACGGTGATGATTATGGCAACTGCATTTGCCAACAAAGAAATCGTTGGCATTAAAACGCAGGATTTGATTGTTAGCATTTTGATCATTCAATTTGTGGGTATGCTCGGCTCATTTTTATTTTCTCGTTTGGCATCGCGCATTGGCAATATAAAAGGTCTTGCTTTAGCCATTTGCGTTTGGATTCTACTGTGCGTGTATGTGTATTTTATCGTGTACAAACCTTGGCAGTTTTACATTGCAGCAGGTATTGTTGGATTGGTGATGGGGGGAATTCAATCCTTGGCACGCTCAACGTATTCGAAGATGTTACCGGAAACGGATGACAATGCCTCGTACTTTAGTTTTTTCGATGTAAGTGAAAAAATTGGACTAGCAGTCGGTACATTTTCCTTTGGTTTGATTGAGTCTTTCGCAGACATTCGTACCTCAGTCTTGGCACTTGTTGGGTTCTTTGTGATTGGACTCATATTGTTGTTCCGCGTTCCGAAATCTGAAAAAGTAGAAGCATAAAAAAAGGCCTGAGTGCAACCTCAAGCCTTTAAGAAATTCTATGTTTTCTAGTTCCCCAGCATCATTGGGATCTTTCCGTCAGTCAAAATAATTTTTGCATTCGGTGAATTTGATAACCCTCGCATCATTTCGATGTAATTGTATTTCAACAATGACTCAGTCAATGAGCTGTCAATGATCAATTGTGCTTTTCGAATTCCTTCTGCCTCAATGGACAAACGTTCTGCTTCTTTACGGGCTTTTTGAATGACAAAATCCATTTGTAATGCGGCTTGTTCTGCATTGGCCTTCGCTTGTATAGCTTGAGTCATTCCAGCAGGTAAGGTAATTTCTTTCAAAAGAACGGCATCGATGATGAAGCCCAAATCGCCAATGTCTGTTGTTAACTCATCCATAATCACATGCTCCACCAATTTACGGTCAACCGCATACAGTTCCTTTGCATCGTAACGAGCACTCACTTGGCGTGCTGTAGCGATGAAATTACTTTGTACAACCACCTTTTGATAGTTCAATCCATAATTCTCATAAATTTCGCGCACCTTGGTTGGATTGACATGGTATAGCAAAATGATCTCTGTTTTTACATTTAAACCTTCTTTTGTGGGCAGCTCAAGAACTTCGTAAAGTTCAACAGTCCGAACATTCATTTTAATGATTTTCGAAATGAATGGATTGTAGAATTTAGCACCAGGCTCAATTGTTCCTGGCTTCAGTTTTCCGATGGTTTGTTTCATGCCAATTTGTCCAGGACGAATCACTGTGCACGATGCGAATAGGGCCAGTGCCATTGTCAAATAGCCCAATTTTTGAATTTTTTGTTTCATGAATACTTTTTTTTGAATTAGCTCAAATGTATTCTTTAATCAAGGACAGTGGTGTTAATTCTTGCGAACAAAACGAAAAAAAAAGGCTTGAGTACCAACCCAAGCCTTTATCGTATTTACAATCAATGTGTTTACTTTTTATAGAAGGGCAATTTTACCACTTTTGCTTTTACACCTTTTTCACGGATTTCAATGAAAATCTCTGTTTCGAGCGCTGAATGATCCACAGTAACATAACCCAAACCAATCCCCAGTTTCATCGAAGGAGACATGGTTCCAGAAGTTACTTTTCCAATCACCGTTCCTGAAGCATTGAGGATAGGGTAGTCGTGGCGAGGAATTCCTCGGTCAACCATTTCAAAAGCAACAAGTTTACGCGTAACACCTGCTTCTTTTTGGTTTTTCAAGAACTCTGAATCCACAAAATCTTTCGTGAATTTGGTAATCCATCCTAGTCCTGCCTCCAAAGGTGATGTTGTGTCATCGATGTCGTTACCGTACAAGCAGAATCCCATCTCTAGACGCAACGTGTCGCGCGCTGCCAAGCCAATTGGTTTAATGCCAAACGCTGCGCCTGCCTCAAACACTTTGTCCCAAACATGTTTAACATCTTCATTTTTCACATAGATTTCAAATCCTCCAGATCCTGTATATCCCGTCGCTGAAATCATCACGTTGTCAATTCCGGCGAAGGTGCCGTGCGTGAAGGTGTAATACACCATGTTGGTCAAATCAACATCGGTCAAGGATTGCATGGCTTCTGCTGCTTTTGGTCCTTGAATGGCCAATAAAGAATATTGATCTGAAAGGTTTTGCATGTCAACACCCAAGTCGTTGTGCGCGGTCATCCAATTCCAATCTTTTTCAATGTTTGACGCATTTACAACGATGAAATACTCTTCAGCATTCACGCGATAGATGATCAAATCATCGACGATGCCGCCTTTTCCATTGGGCATACAGCTGTATTGTGCTTTTCCATCAAACAAAACAGAGGCATCGTTGGAGGAGAATTTTTGAATCAAAGCCAAGGCATTAGGTCCTCGCAAAACGAATTCACCCATGTGTGAAACATCGAACACCCCCACGCCATTGCGCACGATTTCATGTTCGGCATTCACACCTTCGTATTGAACGGGCATATTGTAACCAGCAAATGGAACCATTTTCGCTCCGAGTGCAATGTGTACATCAGTAAGGGCAGTGTTTTTCATGTCGTTTTTGTTTTGTGCAAAAGTAGCATTTTTCGTTGACCAATGTTATGCAAACAACCCAGCAAGTTCTTCACCTACAAGACTGCCAATGGCGACACCCATTCCACCCATACGCACGCCAACGGCAATGTGCTGGTCGATCCGATCAACAATAGGTGCTTTTGTCTTTCCTACGCCCATGATCCCCGACCATTCGTAAGCAATGGAAAATTCTGTGTTTGGCAAAACAATCGTTGAGAGCATTTCTTTCAGGGCATCGGTTATTTGAGCAGTGTTGGCAAAAGTGGTGGTGGTTTCTCCTTCAAAATTTAAGTTTCGACCTCCACCAATCAAAATGCGGTCATTGATATTACGGAAATAATAATAGCCGCTTTGGTAATGAAAAGTTCCTTTCACTTTGAGGTCATCGATAGGTGTCGTCACCAAAACTTGAGCGCGTGCAGGTTGCACATCGTGTTGAGGTAAAAATTGTCGTGCAAAACCGTTTGTACAAATGAGTACGTCACCTGCAGTAAGAAATCCAACGGATGTTTGCATTTGAACATTGTACAATGCAGATTGCATTGCAACGACTGAAATACCAAACAGTACCATAATGTTTGCCTCGATGGCTTTTTGATGAAAGCGTTGCATCATACTTCCGGTATCTATCTGACCTTCCAATCTGTTGTAACAACTTGATGAAATGCCTTCAAATCCAAATTTTCCTGATACCGCGGTATCCAAGGAATATACGTGGTCTTCACCTGTTATTTCCTGGATTTTGGCATTGAGATAGGACATTTGGGAACAAACTTTAGATTCAAGTTCTTTTTCAGCAGGCATAAATAAATCCCATGAACCGTGGACTTCCTGTCTCAAGTCGTCGCCAATGATTTCTTTCAGTCGTTGCAATCCCTTCCAGCGTTTTTCTACCGTAGACCAAACTGTATCTTCCGGCATTGTTTCTAGGTCAGATAAGAGCTCACTCGCGCTGCCAAAACATGAAAACCCAGCATTTTTTGTGCTTGCTCCTGTAGGCAAATAGCCTTGCTCCATGATGACAATTTTCGCAGTAGGGTGGGCAGAACGCAGTTTTAAAGCAGCGCTATATCCCACGATTCCAGCGCCAATAATCAAGAAGTCGATGCCCTCAAAATAGCGGCTTCGTTCCCAATAACTCAATTGTTCAATGTTCAGCATCTGATGTGGTGTTCATGTGAAGATTTTTCTTCATCTTTGTAAGTATTTGAATTCAAAATTAAACCAATTCTGTAACGCGTTGTATCAGGTGTCGTTTTATTCCAACCGTATGAGATATTTGCTGGTCTTCGGGTTTCTTTTGTGCTGCGTTTTTTCGAATGCACAATCCGTTTCGTTCCTGTTTAAAGGGAACATTACGAACAATGATTCCAAAAAAATAGAACCAGGTGTGACGGTGGCGATTGTTCAAGATGGAAGCACCATCGGGTCGGCAACGTCTGGTGCTGATGGAAAATATACAGTGAAAGGAAATGTGAATTACAGCAAACCCTTTTCTGTTGTTTTTTCTAAAACAGGATTGGTACCACAACGTGTGAATTTCAATTATACCTCTCTTGTGGAAGAAGATCTTCCTGCAGGAGCTGATTATCAACCTTTACCCAACCTAAATTTGGCGCTTTTTGGGGCTATACCAGGAGCTGATTTTTCGTTTCTATCCACTGAAGCTGTAGAGGTTTACACATGGAATGCTGCGAAAGCAACTCCAGATCTTGATGCTGCTGCCAAGGCGAAGACAAAAGCGAAGATTGACAAAGTAATTCTAGACGCGAAAGGCAACAGCGCTGCAAATGATGCCAATTACAACAAAGCCATATCCGCTGCGGATGCATTGCGCGACCAGAAAAAATACGAAGAGGCAATGTTCAAATACGAGGAAGCGCTCGGATACAAACAAAATGATAAATACGCCACAGACCAAATTGATTTAATGGACAAATTGAATCAACAGGCGAAAACGGAACAATTGTTAGATCAACAAGAGAATCAAGCCTATTATGATTTAATTAAAGCTGCGGATATTCTTCGCGATCAAAAAAAATACGAGCAAGCCATTCAAAAGTACAACGAGGCAGCAGCTTTACGCACTGAACAATATCCGAAAGACCAAGCAGCCACATTGCAGAAAATTGTTGACGAGGAAAAAAGAAAAGCTGAGTTGGAATTAAAATACAAGGAAGCGGTTCAGCAAGCAGATATGTTTTACAACCAAAAAAGCTGGAAGGCTGCCAAGGAAAAATACCTGATTGCTAAAGACTTAAAACCCGCAGAACAGCATCCAATAACTCGATTGGCAGACATCGAAAAGAAGATGGCGGCAGCAACAGCTGAAAAGGAAAAGAAACAAAAATACGATGATGCCATAGCAGCGGCGGACATTCTTTTTACTGAAGGGAAGTACACCGATGCAAAGGCGAAATATGCTGAGTCTTTGCAGTTTGAGTCGGCAGCAACGTATCCGGTAGACCGAATCAGCGAATGTGACACAAAAATTGCGGCGGCGTTGAAAGAACAAGAACGCTTGGCAAAAGTTCAGAAATTGTTGGCTGAAGGTAAGCTTGTTTTTGATCAATCCAAGTGGAATGAGGCAAAAGTAAAGTACGAAGAGGTCATTTCTTTGGATGAAAACAACGCTGAAGCCAAATTGAAGTTGGATGAAATCGCGGTGAAACTTGCTGAGGTTGCCGATTTGGCTGCGAGAGAGGCAAAATTCACGAAGTTGGTCGGTGAGGGTGATGTCGCTGCAAAAGGACTTAAGCTTACAGAAGCAAAAGCCAAGTACGAAGAGGCCATCGACTTGAAAAAAGACCAAGCGGTACAGGTGAAATTGGACAATGTGAACAAACAAATTCTTGATGCCGAGCAAAAGGCGAAGCTTGAAAATGATTTTCAACAATTGAAAACGGAAGGCTTTCAACTGGCAACAGATCAGAAATGGGCGGATGCAAAAGACAAATTGACCGCTGCCTTGGCCATTCATCCGGATCTTGAAGTGTCTCAAAAACTAACGGCCGTGGAGGCTGAAATCAAAGCCAATACAACGTTATTGCAAAATGAGGCAGATTACCAAAATTTGATGACTCAAGCAAAAGGACTCGAGGCTGCAAATAAATTGGATGAGGCCATTGCTAAGTATTCCGAGGCACAACAAAAGAAACCTTCAGCCCAAGAGCCAAAAGATAAAATTGATGAACTTCAAAAATTAAAAACAAACCTGGCAAAGCAAAAAGAAATCGATACGCAGTATGCTGATTTCATGCGAAAAGGAGACGAATATATGGCGCAGAAGGATTACATAGCCGCCATTAAGGAATACAACAATGCAAATGGTCTCAAGCCAGCAGAAAAGGAACCGATTGATAAAGCAGATGTCGCTGAAGGTTTGGCGAAAGCGAATTTAGACGAAAAGAACAAAATTTTTGAAAATATCCTTGCTGCAGCCCAAACAAAGATCGATGAAAAGGATTTTGCTGGAGCTCGTCAATACATCGACCGCGCAGCAAAAGCAGATCCTAAAGATAAGCGTCCAGAGGAATTGCTCAAACTTGTTGAGCAAATTGAAGAAAAGGAGCTCAACTATGCTGCAAAAATGAAAGAAGCTGAGGCACAAGCTAGTGCAGGTAATTTCACAAAAGCAATTGCCTGTCTTGAACAAGCGAAACAAATTAAACCCGAGGAAACAACTCCACAGAAACGAATTGATGAACTGACACAGCAGCAAAATGACCTTGCAAATGAAGCCCAGAAAAATCAACTCTACAAGGATTTTATGTCCAAAGGACTGAGCAGCAAAAGCACTGAAAACTACGAGCAAGCCTTAATTCATTTTCAAAATGCACTTTCGGTGAAAAAAGACGATGCAGATGCATTGGCTAAAATCGCCGAAGTTCAAGGAATACTCGACGATATCGCAAACAGCAAAAAAAATGAGGCTGAACGCAAAAATCAATTTGATGAATTTGTTCGTGCTGGTGAAGCGCAAATGGGAAGTGAAGACTTTGTCTCTGCTGAAAAATCATTCGAAGAAGCACTTAAAATTGATCCGAACAATTCCATTGTTCGCGTGAAATTTGAGGAAGCAAAACGCAGAAGTTTTGAGAAAAATACAGCTGAAGCAGATAAGGCTTATCAACAACTTTTAAAAGAAGGAGATGATTTCTTCACTGCGAAAAGCTACGACAAGGCGAAAGAAATATTTGAACGCGCGAAAACTCAACGACCTTCGGACAAGCATCCAATTGATAAGTTGGCTGAAATAGATGCGATATTGAACCCTGTTATTGTTGATCTTGGAACGCTTGAGGACTTGGGGGAACCGTTTGATATCTCAACAATGGATGGTGCAGCTGCACTTCAAGAAGCAGAGTTGGCACGAAACAATTTGAAATCAGAAAAAATACAAAATCAGTTAGATGGCATTTATAAGAGTGAAGCAGAACTCACTCAAAGTACATTGGAGGACAATAGTGCTACGAGCAATCGAATTGATGAGATTTTGATTGAAAGTGGTGCAGATAATGCCAATCGCGACATGTCAAGAAAAGAGGCAGCCCTTGCCATCGAAGAGATTGAACAATACAAGGCTGAAGAAGCTGCTGTAAATGAGAGGTTTGCATCTGCAGACCACCGTTTCGCTCAAGAAAAGATTGACTTGATCGAGCAGGAATCGGAGTCGTCCTCGTTGTCGTTGCAAGATGCACAATCCATTGACGCCACATACAAGGAGTTGTCGAAAATAGAGAATCAGCGCGACAAGGATGCTGTTGCTTATCAGAAAGAACTGCAAGAATCGAATCTCGAACTTGAAAAGGTCATTGTTCGTGCAGCCACGATAAACGAAATGACCAGTGAACGCTACTTAGATAAAAGTCATGATACGCAGGAAGAGATTCAAAAGAATGATCTTTTAATTGCAGAGAAAGTTGAAACTGATGCGAAGCGATACTTAGAATACAAAGAAAATATCGATGCCATCGAGCAAGAAAGGGTATTGATAGAAATGGCAGCAGCAACGACAGCAGAAAATCATTCAAAAGATATTGTTGATCAATTGTCAAATACCTACAATCAGATGTCCGATGTGGAAGATCAACGCGAATTGGCTCGTCAAGAGAATCTGGTGAAAATTGAAAGTATTCTTACAGAGGCTGAGGATGCTGAATACCAAGAATTCCTTGAGGAGAATGAGAAATTCCTGAAAACAATGAATGAAATCGAAAAAATTCAGGAGGACGTCACGGAAAATGATGAAAATGCAGAAGTGCGCAGAACGGAAGTGTTGACATCCATTTCGGAAATAGAAATGAATTATACCGCCATCAATGAAGCCGCCATTGAGAATGATGATAAAGAGCGTCAAAGCACGAATGGATACATCAGTACGGTGGATCAAACAATAGGCGTAAACACAAAGGAATCCATTGAGACTCAAAGAAAGAGTACGGCAGAAATAAAGAACGTCATTAGCGCTGCAGATGCTGACGCGAAAGGTCGCGGTGAAATGCAACAAGATAAAGCACAAGAGACGCAAAAGAAATTGGACAATATTCAATCAAATCAACCGACAAAAGTAAGCGAACCAAATTCGTTAGGGAAGGAATACCCTGAAGGTGTGTCCCAGGAGACGTTTAAAAAGAATGATGAAAATGGACTTTTGGTCGCAGTCATTACGCGAAGAGTTGTTGTAATCAATGGAGAAGGAAATGTCTATGTTCGCATGCAAACGAATTTGAATATGACCTACACAAAAAATGGTCAGCCATCAACAGAATACGTTTGGCAAAAGGAAACTCAAGGTGCTAACTTGAAAAAGAACTATTGATTTCTCGTAATTCATAATCCATTGTTGGAAATTTGAATTTTCTAATCTTTCAAGCAGCGATGTTTGTGGTACTTTCACAAATAAATCTGTTTATGAAGTCACTTCTTCTCCCCGCCATCGCCGGCAAATTCACTATCGGGTGTATCGTTTGCATCTACTTTTGGAATGCGACATCTATAAACCAGGTGAGTACGCTCCCAATATGGCTTCTCGTGTTAACGGTTGTTTATATCGCATTGCAAATGTTGAGTCGGAAATATTCTGATGCTGGGCATTGGTGGGATTGGGTATATTATATTGGATTGCTTTCCATCATGATTCCGGTTTCAATCATCAATGAAGAAAATCAAAACTTGTGTCACCTCGCAACAGATTTTGGAACAGTATTCTTAATTGCACCACCTATTGCGGATGCATTTGTCTATTTTAAAAAATCAACTCCTGAAGCATGAATGTACATTTTATTGCCATTGGTGGAAGCGCCATGCACAACCTTGCCATTGCATTAAGTAGAAAAGGTGTTCATGTGACTGGTTCGGATGATGAAATCTTTGAACCATCCAAAACGCGTTTGGACAAACAAGGCATTTTACCGGATACGCTGGGTTGGAACGAAACAAGAATTACGTCCAACCTAGATGCAATCATTCTCGGTATGCATGCGCGCGAAGACAATCCTGAATTGATCAAGGCGAAGGAATTGAATATACCGATTTTCTCTTACCCAGAATACTTGTACGAACAAAGCAAGGATAAACTGCGCGTTGTAATTGGAGGTTCTCATGGGAAAACAACAATTACATCAATGTTGCTGCATGTTGTGAATGCACTGAATATGGATGTTGATTATATGGTTGGCGCCCAGTTGGAAGGCTATGATTGCATGGTACGCTTATCCGAATCTGCAAAAATAATGATTCTCGAGGGAGATGAATATTTAAGTTCACCCATTGACCGTCGACCTAAATTCCATTTGTACAAACCGAACGTGGCCATTATAAGTGGAATTGCTTGGGACCACATCAACGTGTTTCCAACGTTTGAAAATTATGTCGATCAGTTCGATATTTTCTGTGGATTGATTCAGGACAATGGAACACTTATCTACAACGAGGACGATGCTGAAGTGAAAAAACTTGGACTCAAGTATGAAACTCAAAAGCAGACTGTGCCTTATGGTGTTCCTACCTATGAAGTGACAATGAATGGTACACGACTTTTTCACGAAGGTAAAATCTATGAACTTCGTGTTTTTGGTGAACATAACCTTCAGAATTTAATGGGGGCAATGCGCATTGGTGAAGCAATCGGGATTAAGGCAGACGATTTTTTAACTGCCATTCAATCCTTTACTGGTGCGGGTAAACGCTTGCAAAAGGTCACTGAAAAGGGCGATTTTGTGCTCTTCAAAGATTTTGCACATTCACCATCAAAGCTCAAGGCAACGACAAAGGCCGTGAAAGATCAGTACAAAGAACGCAAGGTCATCGCATGTATGGAGTTGCATACCTTTTCGTCTCTGAAAAAAGAGTTTTTGCCACATTATTTGAACTCCATGCAAATGGCAGATGAGGCCGTGGTATATTACAGTCCAGAAGTTGTGGCGCATAAAAAGCTCGAGCCAATATCAAAAGAACAGGTATTGAACGGTTTTGGCGGAAATGTTACGGTCATGAACTCGACAAACGAAGTCTTGGCGTTCATTCGCTCAAAGCAATGGAACAATTCTGTCTTGCTGATGATGTCCTCAGGGAATTTTGATGGAATAGATTATGATAAATTGGGAGAGGAAATTTCGAACACGCTTTAATGTCGTGAAGCTCGAAAAACAACCTGACGGTAAATCATCGTCACCAATAAACTGTAAAGGGTAGCCAAAAGAAGTAGCGCCAAGATGCTCAGTGTAGCAGTGAATCCTGGGGCAGCGCCTTTTTTATTGTTTGCTTTCAAGCGCTTTTCAATTTGCTTGTCGGTCATGACTTCTGCATCAGGATTTTCCTTTCGGAACTTCGCCATCTGCTTTGGATCCTTGATCATCTTTTCAATCGTAGCTTCACCTTCAGCAACTTGATGCGAAACAAACTCTGGATTGATTTGCGTATAAAACAAATAAAGGAAACTGCTCACAATCAGCACGTAGGGGAGACCGGCGCTCATCGCATTCTTCATGTCGAAAAGGGCATTGGTCTCCATGGTGTCGCGTCGTTTTTGAATGTACAACCCAATTGATATGGCAGAAAGAAGCCCTAAGATGTTCAGCATTGCCGTTGGTGCCATCTGTCCGGGAAAAACATCCAATGCAAACAAAATGTACTTGATGGCAATCCAACACAGTGCACAAATAACACCTACTTTAACCGTGATTTTCATTGACTTAGCTATTCATAGATACCAAGAACTCCTCGTTCGAAATCGTGTTTTCCATGTGCGACTTCATGAATTCCATAGCTTCAACAGGTGTCATGTCTGCAATAAACTTGCGAATCAACCAAATACGTTGAAGTACATCCTTACTCACCAATAGATCTTCACGACGCGTACCAGAAGCAATGATGTCGATTGCAGGATAGATGCGTCTGTTCGAAATGCGACGATCCAATTGCAACTCCATGTTTCCTGTACCTTTAAATTCTTCAAAGATCACCTCATCCATTTTAGAACCTGTTTCTGTCAAAGCGGTTGCAAGAATGGACAATGAACCTCCATTTTCAATTTTTCTGGCAGAACCGAAGAAACGTTTTGGCTTGTGCAAGGCATTGGCATCGACACCACCAGAAAGTACTTTACCAGATGCTGGTGAAACAGTGTTGTAAGCGCGTGCAAGACGGGTGATTGAATCCAAAAGGATACACACATCGTGACCACATTCTACCATACGTTTCGCTTTCTCAAGAACCATGTTTGCCACTTTTACGTGACGTTCAGCAGGCTCGTCAAAAGTAGATGCAATGACCTCAGCACGAACACTACGTGCCATGTCGGTCACCTCTTCAGGACGTTCGTCAATCAACAAAACGATCAAATAAACTTCAGGATGATTGGCTGCAATCGCATTGGCAACATCCTTCAAAAGCATTGTTTTACCTGTCTTGGGTTGAGCGACAATCATTCCACGCTGACCTTTTCCAATCGGCGCAAACAAATCCATTACACGTGTGGAAAGTGTTTCTTGCTTGTGACCTGTAAGTTTAAATTTCTCGTCTGGGAAAAGTGGTGTCAAATATTGGAACGGCACACGGTCACGAATGTACGATGGGTCGCGGCCATTGATCGATTCCACTTTTACCAAAGGGAAGAATTTCTCTCCTTCACGTGGTGGACGAATCGTTCCTTTGATGGTATCTCCGGTTTTCAAACCAAACAACTTAATCTGGTTTTGAGATACATAAATATCATCTGGTGATGGCAAATAGTTGTAATCTGAAGAACGCAAGAATCCATATCCGTCTTGAATTACTTCCAAAACACCTTCCGCAGTTACAATTCCAACCAAGTCGTACCCGTCCTCTATTTTGTCCTCCTGTTTTTGGTGATGTTGATGACGCTGCTGACCTTGATTGTTCCCCTGGTTTTGATTCGGGTTATTCCCTTGGTTTTGATTGGGGTTGTTCCGTTGATTCTGGTTTGGATTTTGTCCTTGCTGAGTTCTATTGTTGTTGAAGCGTTCGTTTCGGTCACGACGCTCATTATGCTCATTTACAGCATTTTTTTTATTCGAGCCATCAAGTGTGACGCTTGCATCAGTTGGTGCATCAGTTGGCGCAGTTGCTTCGACTTGACCTTCTCCCTTTTGCGCTAAGTCCAACAAGTTGCGACCGCCTTTCTTTGGTGCATGTGCTCGCTTTTCAGGTTGATTTTCACTGGATTCTTCTGATGGAGCTTTCGATTCAGTTGCCGCAACACTTTCCACAGATGCCTCATATTCTGCAGGTTTTTCCTGAAACAAAGAGGGCTGTGGCGTTTCTTCACGACGGATGCGTTTTCTTTGTGGTTTGTCCTGTGTTTTATCGGGTGTAACCTCCGCATCTTCTTGAACAGGAGTTGCTTCTGACGATGCAGAACTTGTGTCTTCTGAGCTTGATCCTCCTAAAATTGCAGAAAGTAGTTCAGGTCGTTTTAAAGAATCAGCATCGGAAATACCAATGGTCTTTGCAATTTCACGAAGATCGGAAAGCTTCTTACGCTCCAGGTCTTTTTTATCCATAAAGAAGTGCTAAATAAATACGATAATGTATAGTGTCAAAAAAAACGTTGTTGAGAAAACGGGAAAAGAACATTTCCCTTAAATGACAAGACAATATTACGAAAAAACTTTCTTAATACCGGGAATTGGATTAAAAAAATAATTCATCATTCGCAAATGTTCAAATTCTCACCAACGCAAAATGTGTATCTTGGTCGCATGATTGCTCTAAAAAACGTTTACAGTTTGTTCTGGTACATCGTTACCTTCTTGAACATTGGATTGGTGTTTCTCATTGAAAGTGCACTTCCAGGTGTTGATCCCATAGGTTTCAAAATCGTGCGTTACGCCCTGATTGCCTTTCTATACCTCATTTCTTTCAAGCGAAAGAAAATGTCTTTATGGATTTTTTCCTCCATGATCCTTGGGATTGAAGTCGGAATGGATTTCCCTGCCTTTGCCCTAGAAACCGAACGTTTTGGAAAGATCTTCCTGCGCTTGGTAAAGTCACTCGTTGCACCTTTGATTTTCGCGACACTCATTGTTGGGATTGCGGGTCATAGCAATTTGAAGCAAGTGGGAAGAATTGGTTTAAAGTCGATCCTTTACTTTGAAATTGTTACCACTGTAGCGTTGTTCATTGGGCTTTTGGCAATCAATGTATCACAAGCAGGTGTCGGTGTAAAAGTGGAGGCACGCGAACAGGACAAGGCCAAATCCTTGGAGTTGATGGAGCAAAAGAAGGAACACAAGGATCATTTTGTGGAAATATTCCCTGAAAATATCGCCAAGTCCATTGCGGAAAATCAGGTCCTTCAAGTGGTTGTTTTTTCTGTCATTTTTGCCATTGGATTGGGTATGGTGAAACACGAAAAGCACAAGCAAACGATGTTGAATTTCAGCGAAAGTTTAGCCGAAGTCATGTTTAAGTTTACCGATATTGTCATGTATGTTGCACCTATTGCCGTCTTCGGTGCCTTGGCAAGTACGGTCGCGAAATCGGGTGTAGACATCCTGTACAATTTGATGAAACTCGTCGGGACCTTGTATGTTGCGTTAATCCTCTTTGTAGGTGGGGTCTTGTTGCCCATCGCATTGCTTGCTAAAATTCCGATCAAACGCTTCATTCAGTCCATAGCCGAACCCTTGACATTGGCATTTGCCACAGCAAGTAGCGAAGCGGCACTGCCGAAAGCACTCGAAAATATGGAGAAGTTTGGCGTTCCTAAAAAGATTGTGGCCTTTGTCATCCCAACTGGATATAGCTTTAACCTGGATGGAACAACCTTGTACCTCTCGCTCGCTTCGGTGTTCGTCGCGCAAATGTGTGGCATTGATTTGAGCATCGGTCAGCAAATTTCGATGTGCCTCATCTTTATGCTGACTAGCAAAGGTGTCGCTGGTGTTCGCGGAGCGTCGTTCGTTATTCTTGCCGGAACCATTGCCGCAATGGACATCAAAGGTTTCGATTCGGAGCGTGCAAGTGTGATCCTCGCTGTTGATGCCTTGATGGACATGGCGCGAACTTCAGTGAATGTGCTCGGAAATTGCTTGGCATCTGCCGTAATCGCCAGAAGCGAAGGGGAGTTGGAGTTGAAAGAGGTTGAGGAATTGGCTTAATTTGAATCCTTTATTTTTACTTCTTCAGTTTTAATTCTAACCAAAACACCTCTTCAAGAATTTCCCCGTCGAGTTGTCCTGCTGCTGAATAAGTCCTTCTGGAGTTCCCGAAAACAGAATGTGTCCACCGTTTTGACCTCCTTCAGGACCTAAATCAATGATCCAATCCGCGCATTTCAGTACGTCAACATTGTGCTCAATGACAATCACACTGTGACCAGCATCAATCAACGCATTGATGGCCAAGATCAATTTTTCGATGTCGTACAAGTGCAGTCCGGTCGTTGGTTCATCAAAAATAAACAGGGTGGAAGGGGATCCGGGTCCTTTAGAAAGGAAGGATGCCAATTTAATGCGTTGTGCTTCACCACCACTGAGTGTGCTCGAAGATTGTCCCACTTTCAAATAGCCCAAACCAACATCTATCAAGGGCTTGATCTTTTCTGCAATTTTCTGCTCGAGCTTATCTGTCCCTTTTGCAAAAAGTTCATAGGCTGCTTGAATGTCCAAATCCAACAAATCGGAAATCGTTAAGTTGTTGTAAATGATCTCCAGCGTTTCTTGCTTGTAGCGCTTTCCTAAACAGGTTTCGCATTGCAAATGAACATCGGCCATGAACTGCATACCGACGGTAATTTCACCTTCTCCTTCGCACATTTCACAGCGACCGCCTTCAATGTTGAAAGAAAAGAATCCTGCCTTGTAGCCACGCGACTTCGCCAAAGGCAAACGGGCATACAACTCACGGATGTCGTCAAAGGCCTTGATGTAGGTGATGGGATTCGAACGCGATGATTTACCAATTGGATTTTGATCGACAAATTCCACTGCCTTGATAAGCTTCAAATCGCCAGCTATACCAGAGAAATCAGCTTGCTCGCTGTCGCCTTCTCCCAAATGACGTCGAACTGCAGGATAAACGATTTCACGAATGAGGGTTGATTTTCCTGATCCACTGACGCCACTGATGCACACAAAACTATGCAGTGGAATATCCACGGTCACATTCTTAAGGTTGTACTGGCGTGCTCCAGAAACCGTGAGTTTATTGTTGGAGTTTCGACGTTTCTTTGGAATTGGAATCGCACGTTTACCAGTCAGGTATTCTGCTGTTAAACTCTTGGTTGCTCCCATCAATGCAGCATGATCTCCTTGAAAGACAACCTCTCCACCGTAGGCACCTGCCAATGGCCCGATGTCTAAAATTTCATCTGCTGCACGCATAATTTCTTCTTCGTGCTCAACCACAATTACTGTGTTTCCAGCATCTCTCAAACGGTGCAAAACAGAAATGAGTCGTTCTGTATCTTTCGGGTGTAAGCCGATGGAAGGCTCGTCCAAAATGTACATCGAACCCACCAAGCTACTTCCCAGTGACGTTGCCAGATTGATGCGCTGCGATTCACCTCCAGACAAAGAGTTCGATCGACGATTCAAAGTCAAGTAACCAAGCCCAACATCCATCAAGAAGCCCAAGCGACTTGTGATTTCAGGTAAAATGCGCTTCGCGACTTGCGTGTCGTGTGTCGAAAGGTCTAGCGATTTAAAAAAAGCATGGCTTTCCGTAATCGGCATCAAGACAACATCAACGATTGATTTTCCTTCTACACGGACATAACTGGCATCTTTTCGAAGGCGTGTTCCGTGACAATCGGGGCAATCTGTTTTACCTCTGTAACGCGAAAGCATGACGCGGTACTGTATTTTATAGGTTTGACTTTCTAAGAATTTAAAAAAGGCATTGAGACCAGTAAAATGTTTGTTCCCTGTCCACAAAAGCTCAAATTCGGCAGCGCTTAATTCCTGAACAGGACGATGAATGGGGAAGTCAAACTTCTTCGCACTATAGATCAATTCATTGAGGTATTCGCTCATGGATTCTCCTTTCCATGGCTGAATGGCACCTTCATAAACGCTCAACTGCTTGTTCGGAAAGACCAAGTTTCGATCAATGCCAATCACCTGACCATAACCTTCACATGTTTTACACGCGCCAAATGGATTGTTGAACGTGAAAAAATGGATGCTTGGCTCTTGAAATTCCATGCCGTCCAATTCGAAACGGTTGGTAAAAGACAATGTATCTCCAGATTCCACGATTCGGATTTGGCATTCGCCTCCGCCTTCTAAAAATGCCAATTGAATGGAATCCGCATAGCGTGCTTGTTCCTCATCGGATGGATTCAATGCGATCCGGTCGATCACTAAAAGTGCATTGGCAATATCGACGTCGGCCTTTTCCAATTGATCTTCAATCAACAAGGTCTCATTGTTAAGCATTAAACGGCTAAATCCTTGTTGGTGTAAAATGGACAATTGGCGCTCTATGCCATATTTTGTAAATCCCGGAATAGGGCAGCAAACAAGCATTTTTGTGCCTTCAGAAAACGTGTTGATGGCGTCGATGACATCCTTTACCACATGTTTTTTGACTTGGTCTCCTGAAATGGGCGAGAAGGTGTTTCCAATGCGGGCAAACAAGATTTTTAAATAATCGTAAATCTCAGTACTTGTGCCAACGGTTGATCTAGGATTGCTTGAAATGACTTTTTGTTCAATGGCAATGGCAGGCGAAATTCCTTTGATGTAATCGGTTTCTGGCTTATTTAATTTGCCTAAAAATTGACGGGCATAGGATGAAAGACTTTCAATATAGCGGCGTTGTCCTTCAGCATAGAGGGTATCAAAGGCCAACGATGACTTTCCAGAGCCCGAAAGGCCAGTAATTACAGTCATTTTTCCATGCGGAATGCGAACGCTTAGATTCTTTAAATTGTGTACTCGAGCACCTTTGACTTCAATGTATTTCTGCGTGGACATTCCGATGATTTAATTCAAAGATAACAACACTCAAGCGAAGTTTCTGTTTCCGAGAAAAGAAAGAAAAAGTTTGTGTTTTAAATATGAAGTGGTATCTTAGCAACTGTTAATTCTAAAAGACGATCGCCTATAGACACATATTTACTCTGAATTTCAATTAGTTACATTAAAGTAGAGTAGATTATGTTTTTGAACAATCTTGACGATCGTGACCTCGTAAGCGCGTATATGAATGGAAATGAAAAGGCTTTTGAAGCCCTTTTGTTGCGCCATAAAGATAAAATGTACCGCTTCATTTACATGAAAGTTCGAAACCGTGATTTGGCGGAAGATATCTTTCAAGAGGCCTTTGTAAAAATCATCAACACACTGAAACTTGGTGCCTACAATGAAGAAGGTAAATTTTTGCCGTGGGCGATGCGCATTGCGCACAACTTGGTGATTGACCATTTCCGTAAAAGCAGCAAGATGCGAATGATTTCAGAATCTTCTTCTTCACGAGAGGACTTCAATATCTTTAGTGTGCTTTCGTTGGATGAGAAAAACGCGCATGAAACCTTGGCCTATGGGGAGTTGGAAAAACAGATGGTTGGATTGATTGACCATTTACCAGAAAGTCAACGCGACATTTTGATCAAACGCTTGTACCAAGAAATGTCGTTTAAGGATATCGCAGAAATGGAAGATATTTCCATCAATACCGCACTAGGACGAATGCGCTATGCATTGATTAACTTGCGTAAGTTGATCGAAAAACACCAGCTTGTAACTGAAATTTAAACATGAAAAAAATCGCTTTCTTCCTTTTCATTCTTGTTGTGACAGCTTGTGCGCAGCAGAATTGTCCGAATGGCGTACCTGTAAAAATGAAAAAGTTGTCGCTTGATGGCTGTGGTTGGGTACTAGAACTCAATGATGGTTCGAAACTAGAGCCCATCAACTTGAATGAATTCAATGTGTCAATGGTTGAAGGGAAGAAGCTATATGTCACCTACGAAGATTTTCCTGCAGCCAGTATCTGCATGGTTGGGAAAATGGTAAAAATAACTTCCGTTTGCGAATGACGATCAATGAGTTGGCATCATGTGCCGCTCTTTTTTCTCTTGGTAAATGTCGTCAATTGTAACGAGAATTGCCGTCTCTTCCACATTTCCAAACTCTGGATTTACGGCAGTTCCAAAGGTTTTCATTGACGGTGAAAGATTCATATAAATGTTCACCAAGGGTGGAATGAATTCCCCATTTTCTTTCACAGCACTATTCAAAACTTTAAATCCATCCTTGAAGTCCAATCCTTTCAATTGTTCATCCACGTAGTTTCTGTCGTAGTCTTGAACCAGAGGGTGGAAGGGTTTCATCAAATTTTCTGTGTCAGGAAAATAATGGTGCATAAAGTGCAACAAGAAATCGCGACTCGCCGTGTTGTAATTTGGGTACATCGTCACTTTTCCGAAGAAATAGCGGATGTCGGGGTTGTGAATCACCAAAGCACCCAATCCATCCCAAATGTTGTCTAACGCAAAAAGCCCTTTCCTGGGATTGACTGAGGGTTGAAAATTTGGCTGTACCCAACTTCTCCCCAACTCAATGGTATAGGGTAGGTAGTCAGAGATGAATTTTTCTGAAAAATCGAAATAATGCATGGTAGACAGGTGAATCTCTCCATCTTTGGTCATAGCATCACTACAGCGAATATAGCGGTAGCCACCAACGATTTCTTCATCTTCAGGAGACCAAACAATCAATTGCTGATAACAGTGTTCTGAAGTATCGAACTCATCGAGATCCACTTCTTCACCCGTTCCACCTCCAGATGCACGAAAGGTAACTTCGCGCAAGCGTCCAATTTCGCGAATAACATTTGGTGCAGTGTGGAAATTTACACTATAGATGTCATTGTCACCTTTTCGTGTGCGACGAATAAAGCGCTCAGGCGTCAATTCTGCCTTGAGAATTTCCTTGTCAATCGCTGCGATTATTTCTTGCATAATTCTTTACTTATTCAGTTTCTTTTTCCAGGTCATACACGCGACTACGCACAAATTGAGCGGCTTCACGTTCGTCCACACTGGCATGGGTTTGATTGATGTAGATTGGATCGCCCACTCGGAAAACCATGGTTTTATTGCGTTGTTTGAACAGTTCATCGGCGAGGTAAAGCATTTCAATGTTTGCCTTAATACCGAAGAACTTCCGAATGCGCGACAAGCGATAAAAGAACGGAGTTAATGTGCCATTGATGTAGATCGGTATTATCGGTTGATCAAACTTTTTCGCATAGGTGACAAACGTTTTTTTCCATTCCAAGTCACGAACTTTTCCATCAATCTTGCGGCTTACCAATCCAGCAGGGAAAATAACCAGTGCATTGTCAGATTCGAAAGCATCAGAAATTTGTTTTCGCACCGAGCCGTCATTTTTACCGTGTTTGTTCACGCCAACAAACAACCCATTTAAGTTGGTTAAATTCATCAACAAGTCATTTACGATGAAACGCATGTCGTTGCGGTATTCCTTGGTTGCGGCAACAAAGGCTACAGCGTCCATGCCACCTAGAGGGTGATTCATAGTGATGATCACCGGTCCTGAAGTTGGAATTTTATCCATGCCTTCAATCCGAATGGTGATGTTGAAGTAACGGATGACCTCTTCGCAGAAATCAGCATCGTGAAGGTGTCCGTTTTTTTCGATGAAAGCATTGATTTCATCTTGGTGCAAGATGCGTTTCAAATAGCGAAAAACAAATCCTGGTAGCCAACGTGCGAGCTTTGGACTTTTGCTTTTGACCAATCGTTGAATGTCGATAAAACGCTCCTTTTCCATAGATTCTGTAAATGTACGCTGAAGAGCAA
Organism: Bacteroidota bacterium; assembly: GCA_039798485.1. GTDB lineage: Bacteria > Bacteroidota > Bacteroidia > Flavobacteriales_D > Crocinitomicaceae > M0103. The sequence continues at coordinate 15,181 of JBDKGB010000093.1, read as the reverse complement.
CGACAGAATATGACCGAGACATAGTTTTATTCACAAAGGAGTATTGAATTCTTGCCGTTTTAATGCATCTTACAGTGCCTTTCTTCCCTCAATATTGCTTAATTTTGCCACTAATTCAATCACAATTCTAGTATTCCATGATTCAACTTTCTGATCGATTAATGGCAATGGAGGAATCTGCCACAATTGCTATGTCACGTAAAAGCCGTGAATTAAAGGCTGAAGGCAAAGATGTCATCTCGTTAAGTCTCGGTGAACCAGATTTTTTCACACCGCAATTTATCAAGGATGCAGCCTTGGAAGCCATGAACAACAATTTCACGATGTATACGCCTGTTCAAGGGTATGATGATCTTCGTGAAGCAATTGCGTTGAAATTTAAACGAGACAATGGATTGACCTATACGAAGGATCAAATTGTTGTCTCAACTGGGGCAAAACAATCGATTGCCAATGTGGTGTTGAGTATTATTGGTCCGGGGGATGATGTGATTATTCCTGCACCTTATTGGGTTTCCTATTTGGAAATCGTTAAGGTAGCGGAAGGGAATTCAATCGTGATGCATGCCGGGATTGAAGACGATTTTAAAATTACCGGTCGCGCACTTGAGGCTGCGATTACCCCGAATACGAAGATGATTATCTTTTCTTCTCCATGCAATCCAACAGGTTCCGTATACTCAAAAGAGGAGTTGCGTGAAATTGCAGATGTTTTGGTGAAATATCCACACATTGTTGTCATTTCGGATGAGATCTATGAACACATCAATTTCGAGGGAAAACACGAGAGTTTGGCACAGTTTCCGGATGTATATGAACAAGTAGTTACTGTGAACGGATTGTCAAAGGCATGGGCAATGACAGGCTGGAGACTTGGATACATTGGCGCGTCAAAGCAAATTGCGGATGCCTGCACCAAGGTTCAAGGTCAATTTACTTCTGGACCTTGTTCCATTACCCAAAAAGCATCTATAGCGGCTTTAAAAGCGGACCCTGCGATTTTGGGAGATATGATAGCAGCATTCAAAAACCGCCGTCAATTGGTGCTTGACGCATTGAATCAAATGCCGGGCGTGAAAACAAATGTTCCTGACGGTGCTTTCTATGTTTTTCCTGATGTGTCGTCATTCTACGGCAAGACTTATGGTGATTGGCACATAAAAAATGGGGATGAACTATGCATGTATTTGCTGTCTGAAGCCTTAGTGGCTTTGGTGCAAGGTGAGGCCTTTGGTTCTCCTGAATGTATTCGAATTTCGTATGCGGCATCCGAAGAAACGCTCACTGAAGCGATGAAGCGCGTAGCTGCGGCCTTATCCAAATTGCACGCATGAGAATCGTAGAGATGTTCGAACGTTTCAATGGAAAACGCATTCTCGTGATTGGGGATGTGATGATTGATGCGTATGTTCGTGGAACAGTGTCTCGTGTGAGCCCAGAAGCGCCTGTGCCCATCGTCAGTTTGGACAAGGAGGAAAAACGTTTGGGTGGCGCAGCAAATGTTGCTGTGAATCTTTTGGCTCTAGGTGCATCTCCTGTGATTTGTTCTGTTGTTGGAGACGACGAAAGTGGGCGTTTGTTGCGAGATCTTTTGCACAGTGCTTCCATTTCTTCTGACGGATTGATTCACAGCGCATCACGCATCACAACGGTGAAGACTCGAGTGATTGGCAACAACCAACATTTACTGCGCATCGATGCTGAGGTAACTGACGCGATCACGTCGCAAGAAGAAAATGCGCTGATTGAATGCGTGGAGAACCTTTTGAAATCTGGGGTTGATGGCATCATCTTCGAAGATTACAACAAGGGATTGCTCACTCAACGTTGCATTACCGAAATCATTTGTTTGGCAAAAGAATATGAGGTGAAAACTACTGTTGATCCTAAGAAAGACAATTTTTTAAGTTACAAAGGAGTGACTTTGTTCAAACCCAATTTAAAAGAATTGAAGGAAGGTTTGGGGTTGCATTTTTCATTTTCGACCAGCGACGGACAGTTTGAAGCGGCAGTAAATCAGTTGGAAAACGAATTGAAAAATGACATTTCGCTTGTAACGCTTTCGGAGCACGGGGTATATATCCAGGCGAAGGGAGAAAGCCACCATATACCAGCGCACATTCGAAACATAGCGGATGTCAGTGGAGCAGGAGATACGGTTATTTCTGTTGCAACCTTGTGCTTGGTGTCCGACTTTCCGGTTCAATTAATTGCTGAAGTGTCCAACATTGCTGGCGGCTTGGTTTGCGAAGAAAGTGGGGTTGTGGCGATCAATAAAACCCAACTGTTGAATGAATGCCGGGAACTTCTGGCGGATTCGATTGTTAAATAGGACAAAGAGATTAGAAAGATGGAAGAAAGAAAAGTTGTTAAACCGTATGGTGATGAGGATCGCTCCAAGAAAGAGGAGGTAGCAGAAATGTTCAACAACATCTCAGGTCGTTATGACTTCTTGAATCATTTTTTATCTCTAGGTATCGATAAAATTTGGAGACGTAAAGCAGTCAAAAAGCTACGAGAAATAAATCCGAAGCGAATTCTTGATATCGCTACAGGAACAGGAGATTTTGCTATTCAGTCCCTTACACTAAAGCCAGAAGAAGTTGTTGGAGTAGATATTTCGGCGGGTATGTTGGAAGTTGGAAAAACCAAGATGAAGGCGAAAGGGGTGGACCATATCGTTCGCATGGAGTTGGGTGATTCCGAGAATCTTTCGTTTGAGGATGGATACTTTGATGCGGTTACCGTTGCTTTTGGCGTGCGCAACTTTGAACATCTTGAAAAAGGGCTTGCTGAAATGTTGCGGGTGACACGCACCGGTGGACGCATCGTAATATTGGAGTTTTCTAAACCGAAACGCTTTCCCGTAAAGCAGTATTACGCCTTCCATTCACGCTACATCATTCCATTTTTTGGTAAACGGATCTCTAAAGACGGTCGCGCATATGCGTATTTACCTGAATCTGTTGCCGCGTTTCCTGAAGGCAAAGACTTTACAGACATTCTATCACAGGTAGGGTATGAAAAAGTAAGCGCAGAGACTGTTTCTGGAGGTATCGCAACGATTTATTCTGGTTTTAAAAAATAAGAAGAGAAAGTAGTCGTTATGAAAAGCATGAAAATCGGAACAGTAATTTTGATGCATTGCTTCGCCTTGTCTCTTTTTGGACAAAAGGAGTTGCCTCAGAATTACAAGCGTTTCGATCAACGATTTATCCATTTCGGATTCATGCTCGGTTGGAATACGGCAAGTTTTTCGACCTATCAAACGGCGAATGCTTTCAATCAATACCAACTGAAATCCTTGGTGACAAATTCTCAGCCTGGCGGTCAGGTGGGGATTGTGACGACCATGAAACTTGGTACTCCCGTTGTTCGCTTGCGCTTTATCCCAACCTTGTCTTTTCAAGAACGTGTGTTGAATTATACGTTTCTTGATACGATTACTGGTAAAGATGTTTTTAAAGAGGAGCGCGTGAACTCGACAAATCTTGATTTTCCATTGATGTTCCAGTTCCGCACGATGCGCTTGAATAATTTTGCATCCTATGTTTTGCTTGGTGGACAACCAAGTATTGATTTGCAATCCCAAGAAAAAGCGTCACAGAATTATGCGGATCCGTTCATTAAGATCAAGAAGTTTGATTTTCAAGGACAGGTAGGTGGCGGCGTAGAGTTTTTTACGCCCTATTTCAAATTTGGAATTGAATTGAAGTATTCACAAGGGTTTACGAACTCATTTATCCAAGACAATACAGAGTCATCCCGCCCAATTGATCGATTGTACAATCGGGTGTGGTGGGTGTCGTTCATTTTTGAAGGATAATGAGTAAGGTCGTTCAATTCCGTATTCGTCCAGAAGAATTAAAGGACGAAAATAGCCTCCAAACCTCCATTGCTCGTGAATCGGGAAAAGCCATCGGTACCTTTCATTACGAATGGCGAAAACGCAGTATCGATGCGCGCAAACGGGACATTTACTACAATTGTACCATCGAAGTGTATGATAATGAGGAAAATGTAGAAATTTCTGACGTTTTTCAACCGAAAGATGTACGCGAGGCCAAGGAGATTCATATTATTGGGGCTGGTCCCGCGGGATTATTCGCTGCATTGCGTGCGATTGAACTTGGATTAAAACCCATTGTTTTTGAACGCGGTAAAGATGTACGTTCACGTCGAAGAGATTTGGCAACCTTAAACAAGTCGAGTGTTGTCAATTCGGAGTCGAATTACTGTTTTGGAGAAGGTGGTGCTGGTACGTATTCCGACGGAAAGCTGTATACCCGTTCCAAAAAAAGAGGCGATGTTGATCGTGCGCTACGCCTGTTTGTTCAATTTGGCGCTGAAAAGGACATTCTGGTTGATGCTCATCCTCACATTGGAACCAACAAACTTCCGCAAATCATTGTGGCCATGCGCGAGGAAATCAATCGCAATGGAGGAGAGGTACATTTTGAATCAAAATTGACCAATGTATTTGTTGAAGACAATAGGGTTAAAGAAATTGAAATCAATGGATTAAGCCGAATTAAAACTGCCCATCTTATTGTAGCAACCGGTCATTCTGCGCGTGATATTTTTGAGTTGTTTCATCGAAATGAGATCCGTATTGAAGCCAAGCCTTTTGCTTTGGGAGTGCGCATTGAGCACACACAAGATTTAATAGATGAAATTCAATACCACGGAAGACATCACGATGATTTGTTGCCACCGGCGAGTTATTCCCTCGTTGAACAAGTCGATGGTCGAGGCGTGTATTCATTTTGCATGTGTCCAGGAGGTATCGTAGCGCCTTGTGCGACAGAACAAAATGAAGTCGTAACCAACGGGTGGTCACCATCGAAACGCAACAATCCGTATTCGAATTCAGGAATTGTTGTTAGCGTATACCCGAGTGATTTTCCAGGTTTTGAAGAGAATCCTTTGGTGTGCTTGGATTTCCAGAAGGCTGTTGAACAAAAATGTTGGGAGGCAGCAGGTAAAACACAAAAAGTTCCTGCGCAACGCATGTTGGACTTTGTCAACAACAAGAAGTCGGTCGATTTCCCAAGATCTTCCTACCAGCCGGGAATTGTAAGTGTACGAATGGATGATGTACTTCCAGAATTTATTGCACAGCGACTCAGAAAAGCTTTTGTTGAATTTGGGAAAAAGATGCACGGTTATGTCACCAATGATGCCGTGCTGCATGCGCCTGAATCGCGCACGTCCTCACCAATTTCAATCCCAAGAAATGCTGAAACCCTTGAGCATGTCGAGGTGCAAGGAATTTATCCTTGTGGAGAGGGGGCTGGTTATGCAGGAGGAATCATCTCCGCAGCCATTGACGGCATGAAATGTACAGAAGCAATTTTTTACAAAACGAATTTGACATGAATCGACAAGGCGCCCTTCTCTTTTGTTTGATATCAATATTAAGTGCCTCCGTTTATGCTCAAACGACAGTCACAGATTATTCCAATGGTACAAACTGGGCCGTTCTGCCTGGTGCATATCCGAAAACACTTTTAACCGAATGGTCGGATACACAAAACGAACCTGTAGATGTGTTTTATGTTTACCCAACCTTCTTGCTGGATGAGAAAGACGAACGATGGAACTATCCAATCAATGACTCAATCCATCGTGACAAGGTCATAGGAACAGCAGTTCCCTTGCAAGCCTCAGCATGGTTAGCGGCAGGCAACTTATATGTTCCCTTTTATCAACAAGCGCACATTCGATCGTATTATGAATTGGATAGTGGAGGATATGATGCCTTGATGTTGGCGTATAAAGATGTGTGTGCTGCATTCGAGTATTATTTAGCCAATTACAACAAAGGAAAAGGAATTATCCTAGCGGGACATAGCCAAGGATCGACCCATATTTCGATGCTGCTGCGCGATTATTTTGATGGGAAAGTACTGCAAAACCAACTTGTTGCTGCATACATTCCAGGAATTGGAATCGATACAACGATGTATTCCACCATTTCTTTAATGACAAACAAAGATGACATTGGCGGTTATGTCACTTGGAATACCTTCCGAAAGAAATTTGACATGAAACAGTACAAGTGGTACAAAGGAAAAGCTGTCATTAACCCTATTACATGGGATATGTCACCTGTCGCTTCATCTAAGGAGCATCTTGGATTTCTTTTTTCCAATGGAAAGATGTACCGCCATTCTGTTGCCACGCATCTTGCGGATGGTGTCATTTGGATCAATCCCCCAAGGTTTCCATACCGTTATTTGGCCTTTACCATGAAGAATTACCACGCCGGCGATATCAACTTATTTTGGGAGGATATTCGCATGAACAGTATGCTGCGTGCACGAAATTACCTTCAATCAAAACAATAAGCTCCAGCTTAACGGGTAAACTCGGAGAGTAAAATTCCTGTAGCCACGGCTACATTGAGTGACTCTGCTTTGCCATATCCTGGGATGTGAATGGGTGAATTGATGAATTTCTGAATCTCTGGTCGAATTCCTTTTCCTTCATTTCCCATAATCAACACAGCGCGTTTTTCTAAGGATGTTTCATAGACATTTTTCCCTTCCAACAAGGCGCCGTAAATCGGGAGTTGGCAGCTCGATAAAAACGGATCAAGTTCGGTATATTTCACCTCCATTCGGAGCATCGAACCCATGCTTGCTTGGATGACTTTAGGGTTGTAGATATCCGCGGTGTCAACAGAGCAAACGAGTGATTTGACACCAAACCAATCCGCTGTGCGCAATATCGTCCCCATATTTCCAGGGTCTTGCACACCGTCCAAAACAAGAATCAATCCTTCCGAAAGGTCACGCTCTACTTTTGGTAGTTTACGAAGAATAGCTAGCGCTTTGTTTGGTGTTTTTAGTGTTGAAAGTTGAGCCAACTCAGCATCCGAAATCATTTCAATAACGCCCTTGAAATCAGCTGTTTCAATGGTGAAGGTAGCGTAGACCTCTTCAATAAGATTAGGGAATTCACGGAGTGCTTCGATGACCATTTTTTCTCCTTCTACGAGAAATAAACCGAGCTCATCGCGATTTTTTTTCAAATGCAACGAACGGATCCTCTTTATCTTGTTTTTTGATAACCCTGACACAACGTGTAATTTACTATTTTTGCACTGAAAATAATCTCATTGAGCGCCGTCAAACTTACATATATTCTTGTAATTCTCCTTGCACTTCTTTCGTGTAGGTCTTCGCGCTATGTGCCTGAAGGTCGGTATCTGATCAAAAAGAATAAAATTGTACTCGAAGGTGAGAAGTTCGATGTGGATAATGTTGCGGAAATAATTCGCCAAAAACCCAATTTCAAAACCGCTGGAGTAAAATTGCGTTTGGCAGCATACAATGCCATCGATTCAAGTGCTGTCGCTGAAAAACGATTTGAGAAAAACATTAAGTTGCGTGAAATCAATCAGCGCAAGAAAAATCGACAAGATCAAATCAATGCGCGTCGCATCGAAAAGGCTCGAGCTAAAGGAAATGCACTGTACACGGAGCGGATTATCCCGCTCAAGGATACGATTGAACCGAAGCTGTTTTTACGTGAATGGTTCAAATACAAGATTGGTGAGGCACCTGTAGTTTTTGATAGTATCCCTTTCAATAAATCGATTGAACAAATAGGCGCATTTCTTAAGAAAAAGGGATGTTACCGCAGTGAAGTAAGCGCAACGGTTGAATACAAAAAGAATAAAAAGGCCATCGTAAATTACTCAATACATACAGGTCCAATTTTCACCATTGATACCGTTCGTGTGTTGTGTAAAAATGCAGTGGTCTCAGGGAATTTTAACAATTACATCAAGAAATTTGAAGAACATCCACTCAGAGGAAAGCCTTTTGATACGGATCTTTTAGATGATTTTCGTTCAAAACTTGCACGTTACATGCGTGACAATGCATTGTATGGATTCAGCAGTTCACACATCACCTATGAAGCTGACACCTCGTACCAAACGATGAAGGCCAATCTCGTCATCATCATTTCAGATCGAATGGTGCGCAGTACCGAGAATAGAGATTCACTGGTTGCGCTGAAACATAAAAATACCCTAATCAACCACGTATACTTTCACATTGCGGATACGATTTATTACAAAGGAAATTTCAAGAAATCGATGAGTTTACTTGGCCGTGACGTTATGGATGGTCAGTTTCTTCGGACAACGGATACATTTCGCTACGAAGAAGTAATGCTTCGAAAGGAAAATAGACTAGATCCGTATAGGCAAGCAACATTTTACTACAATGGAAAGTTGGCCATTGACCCCGATGTCATTGAGTTGCAGAGTTATTTGGAGGAAACGAATTACTACAAAGAGTATTACCTTGAACGGACCTACACCCGAATGATGCAGCTCGGTGTTTTTCAAGTAATCAAACCTGAATTGATTGAAATACCAGGAACCAATAAGCTCGATGTACATTACTACTTAGTTCCCGCAAGCAGACAGAGTTTTGGTTTTGAGCCTAGAGCGACCAACTCCAACGGTTATCTAGGCGTGTCCGGGTCTGTAAATTATATCAACAAAAACTTATTTGGCGGCGCAGAGAAATTGACCTTTACAGTGAGCGGTGGTTTTGAGTCTCAACCACCAGTTTTCGATGAAACACAAGATGGTAAAAAAATCAAAACTGCAGGAAGAAGTTTTAACACGTTTGAAATTGGACCAAGTTTAAAATTGGATATCCCTGGTTTATTTCCGGCTAAGGTTACGGCCATGTCGAAACGACAGCGTCCAAGAACTGTCATCTCAACAGCATACAATTACCAGCGAAGAAGTGATTTTGAACGCCATATTTTCCAGTTGAATTATTTGTGGAGATTCTATGGTGGCGAGAAGGGGAAAACACAAATCTTTCAGTTGGGACTTCCATTTGCCTCTGTTGTGAAGTTTGTGCGAATTGACAAAAAGCCGAATTTTCAGGCCAAGTTGGACCTATTGAATGATCTATTTCTAAAAAATGCATACAACGATCAGTTCATTTGGCAAGATTGGAAAATAACGTTTGAATACAACAACAAAGAAAAGGAGGATAAGGGCAAGGGATCCTTGTATTTCAATTCAACCATTGATCCGGCCGGAAATACCTTGGCGATGTTCAAAAGGTATCAAGATACCATTGCAAATGGCCAAAAAACCATTTTTGGTGTTGGCTATTCACAGTTTATTCGCTTAGACAATGACGTGAATGGTTCTTATCCATTTGGACAAAAAAGTAGTTTGCACGGTCGGATGCAATTGGGAGCAGGGATGCCTTATGGAAATACAAAGACATCCTTGCCTTACGATTACAGTTTTTTCGCTGGGGGAGCCAATGATAACAGAGGATGGAGAGCACGCGCTTTAGGACCTGGTGCATACAAATATTATTTGGATACGAATCGAACAGTAACACAAATTGGTGACATTCGTTTGGGCGCCTCAGCGGAGTTTAGGTTCTCACTTGGAGAAATGCTAAAAGGTGCATTTTTCGTTGATGCCGGGAATGTGTGGACCTTCAACAAGGATGCGAATCGTCTTGGAAGTCAATTTTCGGCAAACTGGTTTCGTGAAATTGCCGTGTCAGCAGGAGTGGGCTTGCGTGTCGACCTTGATTTCTTTATTGTCCGTGTCGACCTTGGATTGCCTTTGAGTAATCCTGCTTTGCCCAATGGCGAGAAATGGATTTTTACCAGAAACCGTCCACAATTTGTCAGTGAAGCAACGGCCGCATTTGGTTCAGACTACAAGCAATATGTGCCGAAACTGTTTATCCCAGTACTGCACTTTGGAATTGGATATCCTTTCTAATTGAGAATTAGGAATTTGGAGTTAAGAGTTACGAATTTGGTGGCTGAGGTGCTCAGCAGTCTCGAAGCCACGAGTTACAAGTTACGATCAGAACTTTTGTCTTTTGTCCCGTTTTCGCGTCTTAATATCTTGACGTCTTAAAATCTTAATCTCTATTGTGAAATTGATTTCTTCTGGAATTTTTTAATTCGTCACCTTCTGAATTCTAGCATGTAGCGAATGATTTACAACTAGTAACTCGTAATTAGTAACTCGTAACTATTACAGTCCAATGTCTTTTGTCCCGTTTTCGCGTCTTAATATCTTGACGTCTTAAAATCTTGATCTCTATTGTGAATTTGATTTCTTCTGGAATTTTTAAGTCGTCACCTTCTGAATTCTAGCATGTAGCGAATGATTTACAACTAGTAACTCGTAACTATTAAAGTCCATTGTCTTTTGTCCCGTTTTCGCGTCTTAATATCTTGACGTCTTAAAATCTTAAAGTCTTAATCTCTTAAAATCTCTCTCAAGACTCCAGAACAGTAAGTTTCGCAAACACAAGGAGCACCGTTTTTGCACCGTGATGTGGGAAGAAAATGGTGGCTTTGCGGTCTGCACCTTGACCTTCGAGCTTTGTTACTTTTCCTTTTCCAAATTGCTTGTGCATGACATTGGAACCAACCATGATCTCAGAAGATTCGGAGTTTGTTCCCTTTTGAGCAGCACGTTCTTTCAATTCATCCAACGACTTAAAATTCGAACCCGGTGATGACATCGTTCTGTTCAAGCCACCTTGAAACTGAGTGTCAAAACCTGTAGTTCTTCCTGTCAACGAGCGTCCTTGACCACGCGGTGGCGCTTCATGTTGCAAGTATTTCTGGTCGATTTCGTCAATGAAGCGGCTTGGTTCTGAAGTAACTAGGTTCCCCCAAATAAATCGGGATACCGCAAAGGAAAGTGTGCAGACTTCTTTAGCACGTGTAACGGCAACATAAAAGAGTCGTCGCTCTTCTTCAAGGTCAGTGCGCGAATTGAGCGCCATTTGCGACGGGAAAAGATTTTCTTCCATGCCAACGAGGAAAACATAAGGAAATTCAAGTCCCTTGCTCGAGTGAATGGTCATTAAGGTGACATGGTTTCGCTCATCGCCTTTGTCTTCATCGGCATCAGTCAGTAGAGCAACATCAATCATGAATTCTGATAGTGATTGGTCTGCATCTTCAGGCTGAGAAACGGTAAATTCTTTGATCCCTGAAATCAATTGTTCGACGTTTTGATACCGTTCAACCTCTTCTGGACCTTTGTCTTTTTCACTGTGCAATTCTTTCAAGATACCGGATGAACGTGCAATGGTTTGCGCCAAATCGTAAGCGTTCAATCGTGTGAGCTGAGCGGTGAAGCTATTGATCATGGTCACAAACTCGGATATTTTTGACTTTGTGCCCGCATTGAATCCCAAATTGTATTTATCGAGGTCTGAAACCACATCCCACATACTCACGCCGCGCGCATCTGAAGCGATGATGATTTTTTCAATCGTTGTTTTTCCAATTCCACGCGCTGGGTAATTGATGACGCGCTTTAAGGCTTCTTCGTCTTTCGGGTTGGTTGTCAATCTGAAATAGGCCAACAAATCCTTGATTTCCTTGCGCTGATAAAAGGAAAGTCCACCATAAATTTTATAAGGGATGTTCAGTTTTCGCAACGATTCCTCGAAGGATCGGGATTGTTTGTTTGTGCGGTAAAGAATAGCGAAATCGTTGTAAGTGCTTCCAGTCTCCTGCTTTAAGTCGTAAATCTTTGCCGTGATGACTTTTCCTTCTTCATTGTCCGTCAGTGTTCGGATTACACGAATCTTGTCCCCTGAAGGGTTGTCGGTCCAAACACTTTTTTTGATTTGATCCTTATTCCGAGCGATGACGCTGTTTGCCGCTTCTACAATCGTTTTTGTACTTCGGTAATTCTGCTCAAGTTTGTATAGTGTGAAATCGGGATAATCATTTTTGAAGTTCAAGATGTTTTGAATATTTGCCCCTCGGAAGGAGTAAATGCTCTGTGCATCATCACCCACAACACAGATATTCTCATACACTGCGGCAAGCTTTTTCACAATCAGGTACTGAGCGTAGTTGGTATCCTGGTACTCATCCACCAAAATGTATCTGAACTTTTGCTGGTAGTATTGTAGGACATCAGGGAAGTCGCGCAGCAAGACATTCGTTTGGTATAGCAAATCATCGAAATCCATAGCGCCCGCTTTGAAACAGCGGTTGGCATAGGTTTTATAAATTCGGGCCATCTCAGGATGTTTCGACTGAATGTCCTCTTTCATGATTTCCGCATTCATCTCGTAGGCCTCTGGAGAAATTAAATTGTTTTTCGCTGAGGAGATGCGGTTTAAAACAATTCCAGGTTTGTAGAGTTTGTCATCAAGGTTTAACGATTTGACAATCTCTTTGAGTAGCCCCTTGGAATCTTGTGTGTCGTAAATGGTGAAATTACTGGGGTAACCCAAGCGATCAGCATTGAAGCGAAGAATCCTCGAAAACACCGAGTGAAATGTACCCATGGTGATGTTTTTCGCTTCTGAACCACCGACAATTGTGCCGATGCGTTCCGTCATTTCCCGCGCGGCTTTATTGGTAAAGGTTAGTGCCATGATGTTGAATGGATCAATATCGTTCTCGATCATGTAGGCAATGCGGTAGGTAAGGACACGCGTTTTTCCAGATCCTGCTCCAGCAATAACCATTGTTGGACCGTGGATCGCCTCGACGGCAACGCGCTGACTGTCATTCAGCTCCTGAAGATAATTCATGAAAATGTGTGCTTGTTTGTTAGTGTTCCCGAATTCCAGTCGATACGCGAACAGACAAATATACTAAAAAACGAATGGTATTTTTGTGTCTCAAAAACAGAAAGATACTGACAATACAATGCCAAAAACTACACCCTGAACGTGTTTGTTCAACTCAGAATTGTGTACATTTGCGGAATTAAAATCTATGGCATAATGAGTCATTCTATCAAACCTGGTGTTGCAACTGGGGATGCTGTTCAAGAAATTTTTCGCCATGCGAAAGAGAAAGGATATGCTTTGCCCGCAGTGAATGTGACGAGCTCAAGTACGGTAAACGGCGTAATGGAGGCAGCTGCTAAAGTGAACGCGCCTGTGATCATTCAGTTTTCTAATGGCGGTTCCATGTATTTTGCAGGAAAGGGCTTGTCGAATGAAAATGAACGCGCTGCTATCGCAGGTGGAATAGCAGGAGCAAAACATGTGCATGAACTTGCAGAATTATATGGCGCTACTGTTATCCTTCATACAGACCATTGCGCGAAGAAATTATTGCCTTGGATTGATGGATTGTTGGATGCAAGTGAAGTACATTTTGCTGCGACAGGAAAACCGTTGTACAGTTCCCACATGATTGACCTTTCGGAGGAGCCGATACACGAGAACATTGAGATTTGCAAGCAATATTTGGCGCGCATGAGCAAGATGGGGATGACTTTGGAAATTGAATTGGGCATCACGGGTGGCGAAGAGGATGGAGTAGACAATACAGATGTCGATAGCACAAAGCTTTACACACAACCCTCGGAAGTGGCGTATGCGTATGAAGAATTGATGAAGGTTTCGGATAAATTCACCATAGCAGCAGCCTTTGGGAATGTGCACGGTGTGTACAAGCCAGGAAACGTGAAATTAACACCGAAGATTCTAAAGAATTCCCAAGAATACGTGCAGCAGAAATTCAATACAGGACCGAATCCAGTTGATTTTGTGTTTCATGGTGGTTCAGGGTCAACGGTTGAAGAGATCCGTGAAGCCATTGGTTATGGTGTCATCAAGATGAACATTGATACGGATTTACAATTTGCCTTTACGGAAGGAGTTCGAGATTATGTGGTGAGTAAAATTGATTACTTACGCACTCAAATTGGAAATCCCGAAGGTGAGGAGGTGCCGAATAAAAAATACTACGATCCAAGAAAATGGATGCGCGAAGGTGAAATTACATTCATCGATCGTCTTGTGAAGTCATTTGAGGATTTAAATAACATCAATACACTTTAATCGCCGATTGTCGATTTAACATTTGAAACTATGAGTTGGTTTAAACGAGATAAAACAGGGATTACCACGTCTACAAGCGAGAAGAAAGAAACGCCAGAAGGACTATGGTCGAAATGTTCAAACTGTAAAACACTTTTTACTGCCGAAGATTTAGCACGGAATGCTTGGGTGTGCGACCGTTGCTCAAATCACGAACGCATTCCTTCTGAAGGGTATTTTCATTTACTTTTTGATGACGGAAAGTATACCGAACTTGATGCGAAATTGACATCTGGTGATCCACTAAAGTTTGAGGATACAAAAAAGTATGTGGACCGTGTAAAGGCGACACAAAAGAATACCGGTTTGACGGATGCCATTCGCACCGCGAAAGGAAAGTTGGACGGACATGACTTTGTGGTCGCTGCGATGGACTTCGGATTTATTGGAGGTTCGATGGGATCAGTGATGGGAGAAAAGATTGCTCGCGCCATTGATGAAGCCATTAAATTGAATGCGCCATTCATGATCATCTCGAAGTCGGGTGGTGCACGCATGATGGAAGCAGGATATTCCTTGATGCAAATGGCAAAAGTTTCAGGGAAATTGGGGCAGTTGGCGGAAAAACGTCTGCCTTATATCTCTTTTTTGACAGACCCAACAACAGGTGGTGTAACCGCTTCCTTCGCAATGCTTGGCGACATCAATATTGCTGAACCAGGCGCATTGATTGGATTTGCTGGTCCACGTGTGGTGAAAGAAACCATTGGTAGAGATCTTCCAGAAGGATTCCAAACGTCTGAATTTGTTTTGGAGCATGGGTTCTTGGATTACATCGTAGACCGCACAAAATTGAAAGAAACGGTTGGACTTTCGTTGAAGTTGTTCAGAAGCTAAAGGAAAAGGAAAATCAATTGAATTTTACAACGATGCATTGAATTAGAAATTATTTCTATCTTTGCGCGTCGAAAGTCGACTACATAATAATCATTTATACAATATTAGCATGTATTTAAATACAGAAGTGAAGAAAGATATCTTCAAAAAACACGGAGGATCTGAGGCAAACACAGGTTCTACAGAGGGTCAGATTGCATTGTTTACATTCCGCATCGCACACTTGACTGAGCACTTGAAAAAGAACCGTAAAGATTACGGAACGCAACGTGCGCTTCAATTGTTGGTTGGAAAGCGTAGAAGCTTTTTGGACTATTTGAAGAGAAAAGACATCGAAAGATACCGTGCAATCGTTAAGGAATTAGGACTTCGTCGTTAATTTCTACGGGAACACAACATTTTATTGGAGGGGGCATTCGAATTCGTTCGGCTGCCCTTCTTTTTTGGGTAAATGA
>JBDKGB010000092.1:0-3005 GCA_039798485.1 Bacteroidota bacterium | reverse complement strand
GGACGGGAACAGCTTCGGGTTCATCTGCGAATGTAACCTTGCCCTTTACGCTAAATAATGTTTCTGGAGGCTCTTACTCGTTCTCTTTATCATCCTCACCTGGAGCATGTGTGTCGAACACGGCAACTGCAACACTTGCAATTCCTCCAACGCCAGTTTTAAATGATGTACCTGACGCGAGTGTATGTGATGTATATGTCTTACCAGCGATTACAGGTACGAACTTAGGCAGCGATGCTTCATTCTGGACGGGAAGTACGGCTACAGGCTCGCAACTCACGGCAGGACAAACGATTTCCACTTCTCAAACCATTTACATTTATACATCAGCCAATAACTGTTCCGATGAGCAATCGTTCGTTGTAACCGTTACACCAACGCCTTCAGCTCCTGCTGTGGGACCTGATTTAACCTACTGTTCGACCTGGGTAATCGCACCATTAGCAGCTACGGGTACAAGCGGTGTGTTTTCGTGGTTCTCAGATTTTGAATTGACTTCTCTTATTGGAACAGGGACGAATGTCATGCCTTTCACAACCATTGGGACTTCCACGTACTACGTCATTGAGCAAATCAATGGCTGTACGAGTCCAATTTCGTCGTACGACATAACCATTGAAAGTTGCGACATCATCTTGCCAACGGCATTTACTCCTGATGGAGACAATACCAATGACTATTGGGTGATTGTTGATTTAGATGTGGTGTATCCGAACAATACAGTGACTGTTTTCAACCGTTGGGGATCGAAACTCTATGAGTCGAAGCAAGGTGACTATGCCAATTCGGCCTGGGATGGAACCTTTGAAGGCAAAATGATGCCTGTGGGTACATATTACTACATCATCGATACTGGAACAGACGCAGAGGATTTGAAGGGGATTGTGTCGATTGTCGTGGAATAATTCGTTACGTCAACTTAGACCTCATTGTCCACGCAATCAACGAGGAGCGCTCAACGGCCAAGTTTGCTTTTTCACCGCTGAAGTGTTTGTGAACTGTTTCATGAAATAAAGCCAACCAATGGTCAAAATCATCTCCTGTCAAAGGAAGTCGGGCATGGGCATCCATCATATTTCCCGTATATCCTGTTTTGTCGATGAGAATAAAGGCCCAAAATTCGGTGACGCGAGGAATGTGCTTGCTTAGATCGAGATGTTGAAAATAATGTCCAATGTGTTCATCGGTAAGCAGCTTATCGTAAAAACGTTCGATCAGAAAATGACACTCTTCGTAGGTTTCAATGTCTTTCATCCCCGCTATTTTTGCTCTTTAAACCAACTTGAATACTTCAAATAATTGTTGGCAATGCGTTGTACCTCACCTTCAAAAAGTTCGGGAGACAGGGTTTTGACTTTTTTCGCAGGAACTCCTGCGTAAATGCTCCAAGATTCCACGCGCGTGCCCTCCAATAAAACTGCTCCAGCGGCGATGATGCAATTGGCTTCGATATGGCAATTATCCATAACAATTGAACCCATTCCAATCAATACATTGTCTTCTACCGTACATCCATGCACCAAGGCATTGTGACCAATGGAGACATTATTTCCCAACGTTACTTTTGTTTTTTCATAGGTGCAATGAATCACAGCGCCATCTTGAATATTCACCTTATTTCCCATCCGAATGGAGTTCACATCACCGCGAATGACCGCAGAGAACCATACTGAACATTCGTTGCCCATGATAACATCGCCAACAATCGTAGCATTTGGTGCAAACCAACAGTTTTCTCCATATTGAGGATGTGAGCCTCTGCATTCTAGAATAAGTGCCATTTTTTTTGAAGTTACGAGTTACGAGTTACGAATTTGGTTAAAATAACTCACTTTTTCGAAGAAAGATTAAGTCTTACAGCGCAGCGGTCTTTTGTCTTACAGTCAGCCGCGGCTGACGGGTCTTTTGTCTAAATGTACTTTTCCGCTTCTTTTCGAGCGAGTCCTTTGATGTCGCTATCGTGCAAAAAATCACGCACTGCCTCAGGTTGAAATTTGGAGTATTGCCGCAATGACCACCCAATCGCTTTTTGGATAAAAAATTCTTTTTCGTGCTTGAATTGATTGATCAAGTCGATTAGCAGCGCAAAGTCCGTGTCATTTCCATACTTCAATTGATGAATCAAGCAAGATCGTCTAAGCCACATGTTGTCTGAATGGCGCCATGCTTCTATCAATTCAGCTCCTTCAGCTGGAAATTTCCGAATGTATTTTCCGAGATAATTGGAGGCAATGGCATCAACGGAATCCCACCACGAATGGGTAGAAATGAGAAACTTCAACAGGTCCGTATCCTCTGATTGGATCAAATCCTTTTTCCAAGCATTCATCCAATCAATGGCCGTGTAATGAAATTCGCGTTGTTCTTGATTGAATAACATCAGCACAAGCTCTCGTCTATCGGCTGGACCAAGGTCTTTTGGCAAAGCCTGAAGCCATGAGCGTGCAATGTCCTTTCGAAGTTGGGCCTTGACCCCGAAAAATTGAAAACGTTGTTTCATGTAGGCGGTCATGCCTTCAGCTTGAACGGCATCGGCATGTCGAAGAAATGAATCCTTTAACGACGCGATCAATTCGCTTGTATTTGTTGAGCCCAAATCTATTGAATCACGTTCAATTCCTTGCCTACCTTGATGAACGCAGCAATGGCCTTGTCAAGGTCTGCTTTAGTGTGTGCTGCAGAGATTTGAGTACGAATTCGTGCTTGACCCTTAGCTACTACAGGGAAGAAGAAGCCAATCGCATAAACACCTTCTTTTAACAAGGCATCAGCGAATTTTTGCGATAAGGCAGCGTCGTACAACATGATGGGTACAATGGGTGAATCTCCTGGTTTGATGTCGAATCCGGCTGCGATGATGTGTTCCTTGAAGTACTTGGTGTTCTCTTCCAAACGGTCGCGAAGCTCTGTTGTTGAACTTAGAATCTCAAACACTTTGTTGGCTGCACCAACGATAGAAGGCGCCAATGAGTTAGAAAAGAGGTAAGGGCGTGAGCGCTGACGTA
>JBDKGB010000091.1:0-33474 GCA_039798485.1 Bacteroidota bacterium | reverse complement strand
AACATTGTAGCGCACCGAATTTGAGTACTTTTTCATAAAGCCATCGAGCACTTCAAAAAACTGAGGTACAGGTTCAATTGAAATGACCTTCCCTTTTGAAGCCAAGCGTGCAAAATTTCTCGAAAAATAACCCAAGTTCGCACCTATGTCAACAACAGTATATTCTGGTTGAATGAGCTTTTTTACCGCGTAATGAAATTTGAAGCGTTTGTCATTTTTCAAAAGCCCAAGATCGTACAACAAATAATATGATCGATGTAAAATACGCAGGTATTGTCGCTCAGACAGAAGTTTGTAAAGTATCTTTTTTATCCATTGCATAGAGCACGAAGATAGGGAATAATTGAAAGTTAGAAATGTGAAGTGAATATAGTTAAACAATCTTTCGTTTGAGTAGGCAGTTGACCCAAGACTTTTCGTACTTTTATCCTACGAGTACATCCTCAAAGAAGGAGCAGTGACTCGATCCACCAAAAGTGGAGCCCATGCAGTATCATCTTGAAGCTTACATTTTTTGACCTTCAGGAGAGTCTCAGGCAAGCAATGGCGGGCTGCATCTCAAGCAATTGAGAAGAGAAGCAATTCGAACAGCAGATTACAACGACTGTCGGCAATCCTAAACGTGTTTTCTGAAGCTTCGGAAAACAAGGCTGCATGGGTTTTTTCTTTTTTTCAGGCACAAAGTTGTTTAGAGACCTTGTTTCACCACGATTGTCCGATCGTCGTATTTTCAGAATTTGATATGTGCTAATTTCTCGTTTCGTACCTCTAATTCATTAAATAATAACGTTATAAGTTTATTTAATGAGCAAGGATTGAACCTTTGCAAAGTCATTTTGTTTAACCTTTTATAACCAATTATTAAACAAAATGAATAAACAAATTTTTAACTACGGTTTGAGAAAGATCATTCTTCCCGTATCGGCACTTGTGTTGACTTTTGGAGTCAAAGCACAAACCAATGTTTTCGACAATGTAATCGCGCCTAGTCCAAATCACACTTATTTAGAGGCAGCCTTGATTCAACAAGGTTTGGATGTTGCTCTAAAGAACAACGCCGCAACGCTTACAGTTTTTGCACCAGACGACAATGCGTTCCTATCTTTAGCAACCGCTTTAGGTACAAACATCACTGGATTGTTGGCTTTGCCAAATTTGACTGATATATTGACATATCATGTTCTAGGTACAACTGTACCAGCATCTGCTGTAACAAATGGTGCGATTGTTCAACCGTTGAGCACAACAAATACATTAAAGCTGACTAAAACTGCTGGCGGTGCTGTATACGTAAACCAAGCAAAAGTAACAACTGCTGATTTGACAGCAAACAATGGTGTAGTTCACGTTTTGAATGGTGTTTTATTGCCAGCAGAAACTGTTGCAGATATTGCCATCGACAATGGATTTTCTACATTGGTAACAGCTGTTGTGACGGCGGAGCTTTTGCCAGCTTTAACGGATCCTTTGTCAACATTAACTGTTTTTGCTCCGACAAATGCGGCATTTGACAACCTAGCAACAGCTTTAGGAACAAATGTGAATGGATTGCTGGCTTTGCCAAATCTTGCTGATGTCCTGGCGTATCACGTTCTCGGAACTGAAGTACTTTCAAGTGCGGTTACAAATGGTGCCATTGTTCAGCCTTTGAGCCCTACAAACACTTTGAAAGTGACGCTTACGAGTACCGGAAATGTATTTGTGAATCAAGCACAAGTAACATCAGTAGATATTCTTGCGGACAATGGTGTTGTTCACGTATTGAACGCGGTTGTATTGCCAGTTGAAACTGTGGTTGATTTAGCGATTGACAATGGTTTTACATCATTGACTGCGGCAGTTGTGAAAGCTGAATTGCTACCTGCATTAACGAATCCATTGGCATCCCTAACGGTATTTGCGCCTACCAATGCTGCTTTTGACAATCTCGCTGCAGCACTTGGCGTAGATTTAAACGGTGTCCTTGCTCATCCACAATTGGCGGACATTTTATTGTACCACGTTATTGGATCAGAGGTCTTGTCCACACAATTGGTGAATGGACCAGTGTCTACATTGAACGGGCAAAACGTCACGATTGATTTAACAAATGGAGTGAAAGTGAACGCATCGAATGTTGTTCTTGCTGACGTTCAGGCTTACAATGGAGTTGTGCATGTGATTGATGCAGTATTGTTGCCAAGCTTGGCCGATTTAATGGAAAACGAGAACAATGTGTTTGAGATTTATCCTAACCCAACTACTGACATGCTTAACGTGACTGCTGCTGATGCGAAAGAATTTCAAATCGTTAACGTACTTGGTTCTGTAGTGAAATCAGGTGAAGTTCTCAACAATGCAATCTCAATTTCAGATTTGGAAAATGGACAATATTTCATTCAGATCACAACAAACAATACCGTTCAAAGTGCTAAATTCTTGAAGCAATAAGCGCGTTCATGTTTTTTGCAATTTTCCTATGAAAAAGAAAAGTCATCCTTAGGGATGGCTTTTTTTTCAAAAGTGATTTATGTGGATTAAAACTTAGGAATGCCATCACTTAACTTTTTTTCTTTAATGACATATTGAAGCATTACTTCGTGGCTTCCCGATTGAAAGTTCAAAAGCCCATTTACAGGAAATTCGTAGGAATAACCAATCAGAAGGTGTTGCTTCATGTGCACCAGTCCATGTACAACGATGCCTTCGTGAAGTCGATATCCGATTCCGCTATAAAGTTTCTCCAGATAGATCCAAGTAGCAGTCACATCGATGGTCAGAGGTGCATGAGGAACATATTTTAGTAGAGTGGACATCTTCATACTGAGTCGGTCATTTATCGTGAATGCATAACCTCCATTTACGTAATAATGCGGTGTGCTATAAGCCATAAGCTCTTGATTGGAAGTGCCTTTATTGGGTAAAAAGTGTGGGACAGAAATTCCTAAATAATGTTTCTTCCCGGAATAATAAAGTCCGAACCCTGCAGTAAATTGTGTGAGCGATAGCTTAGTTCCGAGTGGATCACCTGGATCATTCATCGATGCCTCACTAAAGTCGAACGCAAATTGATTCAATCCGAGTGTTACCCCTAGGCGCAATTGATCATTTTTCGCATTCAACACAAGTGTGCTGGCGAGGTTTAAGTCGATTTCATTTCGTGATCGTTTGCCGAGTTGGTCGTGCTTCAAACTACCTCCAATGCCTAATTGGTTCTTGGCGAGTGAAGAATGTACGGATAGGAGCTGAGATTTGGGCGCCCCTGAGAATTGTATCCATTGAAAGCGACCTAAAGCTGTCGCACTCAGTTTTCCTTGCATTCCAGCAAAAGCAGGGTTGTATGAAAGCATGTTGTATTGGTAAAAAGAGATTTGCTCCTCTTGTTGCCCTAAAACAGGATTCAGTCCAGCACAGATCAATCCACAGAATAGAATTTTTCGCATAGCCTTTAGGTTAATACTGAACTTCAATTGTTCCTTTGATTGTTGTTGTTGATTCTCCACCTTTCGTCAAAATGTAGAAATAAGTACCGCAGGGAACGACTTCATTTTTTCCATCAAGTGATAAACCGTGATTCGAACGGCAGTCCCAATTGTTTTGAAAATTCTTCTGGGTGAAAATTAAATTTCCCCAACGGTTGAAGATTTCAATTGAATGCGTTTGATTTGGGTCAAGTCCAAGTATGTGCCACGTATCGTTGTACCCATCAAGGTTGGGTGTCACTAATTCAGGAATTGAAAAACAATCTGCAGAATTTTCAATGTGAAGGTCAATAGTGTCAAGTCCTATACAACCATTGGTGTCGGTGACCTGCAGCGTATACAAACCGATATCTTCAAGTGTTATGTCATTTAACTGAAGGTAGGTAGCATTGGAAATTTGTCCGTTCGGACCATACCAGGTATGGGCATTCATAGCATTCGTATAAAGTGTTACATCACCGTCTAGACACAAAACGCTGTCGCTTAGAACTATCGATGCCTCTGGCAGTAAATTCACGTGAAGATCAATACTATCAATGCTATGGCACCCCAAAACATCGGTAGCTTGGAGCTGATACGTTCCCACATGTTGAGCTTGAAGTTGTGGGATATACAATAGCGCTGCATTGACAGTACTTCCGTCGGGTAAGGTCCACACGTATGCACTAGCTCCCGAGGCAGAAAAGGTTACCGGTGAATCCTCACATTGTTGCGTTGAATTTCCGTCAATTGAAATTTCAAGATCGGTAGGTTCATGCACTTGTATTCGTATGGAATCTCGGTTTATGCATTCATCTATTTCACCGATCACAGTGAAGACTTGATTTGAAGTGGCGTAAAGCATCCATGATGCTTGAATTGGACCGTTTAGCCATTGAAAACTTATTGCACCTTCTGCCGTAAGTAGTAGTGAGTCTCCAGAACAAATTTGCAAGGAATCACCGTTAAGAATTTCCACCTGTGGTAAGGGTTTGACACTTATTGTTGTTTCTAAAATCTGTTTAAAGTCACATAAACCAGTTACTTCGCAGGTGTAGCCCTGTGAAAACAAAGGCTGAACAGTAATACTTTGGCTTGTTTCACCTGTTAGCCACAGATAGGAACTGGCTCCATTCGGTGCCGTTAATGTAAGTGTGTCGCCCATACAGATGGGAGGAGGGTCAATCATGTTCGGAAAAAGCACACCTGATTCCGCTGTGATGGTGTACCCACAAATGTCACCAGCAAATCCATCGACCATCAGGTAGTAATCAGATCCTATGGCAAGATTATTTGCGGTAAGCGTGAAGCCCGAACTGTTCTCTTTAAAATCAGAAACAGGGGTGAAGTTGGCGCAATTCGCTCCAGAAAACACTTGCATCTGAAGTCCGCCGGAAGGGTAGTTTCCGATCCAACAATCGTAAACGGTCACATTCAAAAGAGCGGTTGAGGCTGATGCAGTGAAACGGATCCAAGAATTGTTGTTGATGGTAACATTGAAGCCCGATGCTCCTGTTCCCCAAGGTCCAGCCTGACCGAATACTCCACCTGTATTTATGCCGTCTGGCATATTTGTGCCACTAGGGTCTTCATTGTTGCCCTGCATGTTACTTGGACGATCGGGTGTATATGCCGCGCTTGTTGTTGCACTATAGCCATTGATATCACAGATATATAGTGCGTTGGCACACGCATCATTTGTGGTCGTCGTTACGCAAAAACCGAATGTTCCTGTCAAATTGCTATATCCCCACACCCTTAAAAAAAGGGTGTCTCCAGGGGAAAGGTTTTCTATGGAAAGTTGTGGTAAAAGATCATTTGGAATTCCTGGGTAGGAACTGTGATCATCACTGCATCCGATTTGCGTTAGGTTGCTGCAGGTTCCTGAATACACGGCCATAACCCCATCAGTGATTGCCCCAATACCAATATTCGGTTTTGAAGTTATGTGTATGTTGCCCGTTTCTGGAACAACGATTTTAAACCAAACATCCTTGCTGTTCGCAGAAAATCCACCTTGCTGAGGACTTGATCCTTCAGCGCACAAAAATGGGGTTGGAGCGTTGATGGAAGAGGTGGCGCTGACATTTGTAAAAACGCCATAGGTACATGTAGTATTTACATTCGGAAGCATGAGTGCGCCGCATGGTTCATCGTTCGAAGGAATAGTGGTCGTTTCACCATAGAGGCAAAGTGAAAAATTCCCTGGGTTTTGAGATAAATAATCATACACACGCAGGAAGTAGCTTTGACCAATGATCAATCCGGTTAAATTGAGTTCTTCATTTTGTCCAATGCCAAGCGCATCCTTGCAGATTAACGGCGTTAAAGCACCACATGATCCACTAAACACTTGAATAACAGCGTCAAACTGTAGAGAGCTTTGAACAAGCACATGAATGAGTGAACTGTTGGCTACAAAACGATACCACACATCATCATCTGCGTTACCGGAGCAGCCAACTTGAGATTGTGTGGCTCCGATCGTTGTTCCAGAAGTGGGGGTGCATGCAGCATTGACCGTGAGTAAGGTTGCGCTTGCACAATTGTCAGCCTGCCCAAAACAAGATAACATTGTCATATTGAGAAGGACGAATAGAATTTCTTTTTTCATCGTTCCTCCATTTTGGTAAAAACGCTACAATTTAAAGGGCATAGTCCAAAATCAAGTAAGATTTTTTTTATGTCTACCAAACTGAATCGAGATGGTGAATCAGTGTTTTCCTGTGTATCAATATGAAAAAAGAGTTCACCATATGCTTGGTCGGACTTGAGTTGGATGTTATGGGAGAGAAAAGGATACCGTTCCAATGAATCGTTCAGTTGAGATAATTCATTGACCGTTAATTTCCCAGAGAATGAGTACCGAAATTCTTGAGAATTTACGAATAGGCTAGCGCAACTGCAGAGCAGCAATAGAAGTGGTTTCAGCATGAATAATGTGTTAATCAGTAGTTGAAAGCAAAGCTATTTGATTCCAACTAAAGCACAAAAATCAGTGCTAAAAATGACAAAAAACACTCAGTGAAGGGTATTAATGAACAATGCGCAAACTGTCCAATTCGGCAACTGTAAAGGTAGGAGGGAAGTGGCCTTTGTCTATTTTCTGAATGACAAATTCAGCGGCTTTGCGGGCATCGTTTTCTGACGTAAACCCTTTGATACCTTGAATGGCAGGGATGTTCGGTTGGTTGATGACCATTTTTCCGGTGGCATCTATAATTTGATACCCGAAATTCCCAGATGTCCCAATGATTTTAAAACTATAGGCACTGGGTGTTTTCCTTTGCGTGGTATGTTCTGACTTTTGGATTTGTGTATCTTCAGCCTTGTCCTTTGTCTGTGGCTTAGGCTGCTGAGCGATTCTATCCTCATTGCCAGAACAAGCATACATCAACAACAATATTATGACGCTCAGTTTTTTCACAAGACGCTAATTTTACCTGAAGACTTTGCGCCATTGTGAAGAACGATTTGGTACACATAGGTTCCAGCATTGAGCTGAGAAACGTCCAGTTTAATTTGTTTGGCGCTCGCTTTAATGAAAGGAAGAGTGTTACACATTTTCCCTGAAAGGTCGAAAAGGTCCATGGATTTCACATCAGCGGCATCTGTAAATTCAATGGTTACTAAATGTGATGAAGGGGAAGGATAGGCTACCGTTTGTATTTCACTGCTATTTTCTTCAATTCCAAGAATGCCGTAATAGGCATAAAAATCATCATAGAAAACACCACCGTAGCCTGCTCCTAAAAATGCTGTTCCATCAAGCACAAACGAGAATGCGTTTTTTCGTCCAGGACCGGGAATATCACTTCGTTGTATCCATGTATTGTTAAAGTAGCTGTATTCCCAAACATCTTTTGTATACACACTGTTAATGTCTTCTCCAGTGGCGATAAATCCTGTAGGAAATGTACCCCAACCTGTTGCTCCAGCTCTTGGTGAACCAGGGAAACTTGCTTTTTGAAACCAAGCATTTAATCCCACATTGTATTGCCAAAAGTCATTGCGCATCACGCCATCATCACCTGTGCCAACATAACCGTCATCACCCATGGCAAATCCAACAGCCTGCTTGCGTGCCGTACCACCGAAATCTGCCATTTGTTCCCATATGTTTGTACTTGGGTCATAGCGGTAAAAATCCTTTCGAAATCCTGTTACATCTTGCCCTGTGCCTACATAGGCATATTCTCCAATAGAAAACGCGACTGCTTGTCGTCGCGGCCCGCCCGCATAATCTGCTTTTTGCGTCCAAGCATCTGTTGCCAGGTCGTATTCCCACAAATCACCGAAATAGGCATTCGTTTGTCCTTGTCCAAGACAAACATAGGCTTTAGTTCCGATTGAAAAAGCACTCGCTGATCCGCGGTCCAATCCATCACCATTTGGTCCACCAAGTGATACTTCTTCATCCCAATCATTTTGAACTTGATTGTAGGAATACATTTTTCGTTTGAATCCAAAATCATCAAGTCCTCCTACGACATACCCTTGTCCCTCCATTGAAAACGCGGCGCAAACAGACCTTGCTGAACCTTTTACTGAATCTCTTTGCTCCCATAGGTTCTGGGAATAAGCCTGTGCTCCTAGAAGTAAACTGGTAAAGGCTATAATGTACTTCATGAATGTTGAATTATAATGCGTTGTGACGAAACGATACTTTCTTGATCTGAATACAAATTGATGTAATAGATCCCAGTAGGGAATTCAGTAATGGTAAGGGTGAAATCGTCATGATTTAGAACTTCATTGGTAATCAGTACTTTTCCATCTGCAGATACAAGTGCAAAAGATTCTACGGAAGAGGGGAGATTCGAAATACGAATGACATCTGACGAAGGATTTGGATAAACCATGCAAGTCGCATCAAGGGCATCTATTCCTAAGAAATTATGCGGGATGTATTCGTATATGCTCGCTTTTTTTCCGGAGAAACCTTTTCCAGTACCGACAAAAACACGTTCATTTACGTTAAATGAAACAGCATTTTTTCGCTCACTTCCGCCAAAGGTAGCGCGTGAAAACCAAGTGTCCGTTTCGGGTTTGTATTCCCAAAGGTCATCGAGTAAACCGCCATCGGAACCTAGGCACACAAATCCTCTTCCACCAACGGAGAAGGTGCTTGCACTGCCTCTTTCATTTCCAGGTAAATTGGCAATCTGAGTCCAACTATTCGTGCCCGGACTGTATTTCCAGAAGTCGCGTTTGAAGATGTCTTGTGTAGCACCTAATCCAACATAGCCGTCGTAACCGATGCTAAAACTCACCAATTGGTACCTTACACCACCAGGGAAAGATGCGCGCTGTGTCCATTGATCAATCGAGGGTTTGTACTCCCACAATTCATTGGAATACACACTTGGACCTTTCTTGCCACAGCAGATGTATCCTTTGGAATCAATGGTAAATGCTGTCGCAAAATAAATTCCGAATCCAGAACCTCCCGGATAACTTGCTTTTTGAATCCAAGAATTTGAAACGGGATCATATTGCCATAGGTCATTCAAAATGTTCCCCATCAAAGATTCATCGTTGTCGATTCCCGCAGCCACATACCCTTTACCAGCAATTGCAAAGCCAACGGCATCTCTGCGCGCAGCACCTGGTAAATTGGCTTTTTGTGACCAAACATCTAATGAGGGATCGTATTGCCATAAATCGTTCAACACCAATTCATTTGTATCGACTCCTGTAGCCATATAGCCATAATTGCCAATGGCGAAGGAAACAGCTCTTTCTCTTTTCGAACCCGGGAAATCACCTTTTTTTACCCAATAATTGGCCGTTTGCGCATGACCGCTAAAGGCAATGATTGAACCTAAGATAAAGAAGTATATCGTTTTCATACGTATTAATGAAAAATGAGTTTTTTAACTACGGAGGTATTGTCGAGTGTGATTCTGCACATAAATATTCCTGTTCCTAACTGATCTTTGGTAAGTGTCAAACTGTTATGCTGAAGTACTTGGTGCATCATTTCATCCCCCGTTACAGAGAAAATTTGAAGGGTAGCTTTCGACGCTGCCATGAATACGTCACTTTGAATTTCCAAGTGTATGTCAGATGTGCTTGGATTTGGGTAAGCAGAAAGGCCAATAGAATTGTCGTCTAGTTCATTATAGCCCAAAGGATCATAGTCAAAGCACCAGAAATCATTTAAGTTGACGCCATTCGTTCCCGTTCCAAAATAACCTTTTCGGCCAATTGAAAAAGCAACAGGAAATCTCCGCGCTGTTCCCGGAAATATGCTGATAAGATTCCATTCATTGGCTCCAGCATTGTATTCCCATACTTCATTGGTGACGACGCTCAGTCCGCCAACGTATCCACATACAATGTAACCTTTACCGTCGCGGTAAAATCCTGCTCCACCATTGGAGGTTTGTCCAGGGAATTGGGCTCGAGAAATCCAGGTGTTTTGGGATGGTTTAAACTCATAAAAACTGCTGCCACTTTTTACATAACCACTACCATTGCTGGCAAATGAAGTGCTCCATGTTCCAAAAACTATAGGTGCATTTGCCATCATTGTCCATGCATTGGTTGAAGGGTCGTATTCTACCATTTGGTTTCCCTGATAAACATACCCTTTGTTTTGAACGCTGAAGCATTGCACATCACCAGGTGTGAGTGGACAAGGAGCAACAGGTGTCCATGTATTAAACACAGGGTCATATTTGAAAAATTCGCTTCCTAATGTTGAACCACCTCCAACAAAACCATGGGTTTCTGTACCAAAAGATACTGCTCCGTGAATGAGTAAAGGGAAATCAGCACGCTGTGTCCAGGAATCTGATGCAGGATCATATTGCCACCAATCTTTGAAATCAATATTCACACCTGTACCGTTCGTGTGCCCAAGTCCAATGTAGCCCTTGTTGCCTATAGATATTCCCGTTCCTCTGTGACGTCCAACTCCACCTAAATTGGCTTTTTTCGTCCACTGCGAAAAGCTACTGGAAGCAAGAAGGAGAATAAATAGGCTAATGAAGAATCTCATGAAACAATCATCTTTTTAATGACAATGGATTGTTGCAGGTGAACGACCTTGAGGATGTATTCTCCTCTAGGAAGTCCAACGCAATCAAAAACTATGTGTTGATTTACCAATTGTCCAGTTTTCACTGATTGTCCTTTCAAGTCAACAAGTGTAAAGGTGACATCTTCCAAGTGAATGAAGTCTGGCAAATTTTTAAAATCAACATACAACATGTCAGAAACGGGATTCGGATAAATTGAGATATCCGTTTTTGACGCTAGACTCGAAAATGTGGATAGAATTTGGTCAAACATCCAAAAATCTTTAAAATTTGTTCCGTTTGTCCCTGTTCCGGCATAAGCCCTTGACCCAATGGTAAATGAAGATAAGTAGCGCCGCGCTGTACCAGCAAAATCAGCAATTTGTATCCATGAATTAAGCGCTGGATCAAACTCCCACATATCGCCGTAGTTGTTGCCGCTTGAATAATCATCTCCTGTTCCAATGTATCCTTTTCCGTTCAATGCAAAACAAGTCGCCTCCTGACGCGATGTTGGACCAACGGTAGGCTTATTTGTCCATTGATTGGTGTTCGGATCGTAGGCGAAAAAATCATTCGTCGATCCAGCGTTTGTACTTCCTGTTCCAATGTAACCAATATTACCTATGGCGAAACCAACAGAGGATGTTCTCGGCAAGCCTGGGAAGGGCATTTTAGCGATCCAAACGTCATTTGCAGGATCGTACTGAAAAAAGTCTGAGGAATACCCCGCTGTTGTTTGTCCTGTTCCGACATATCCCTTACCGTTAATGGAAAAAGCAACAGCGCCTCTTCGGGCAGCGCCAGGGAAATTGGCAATAGGTGTCCAAATGTTGGTACTTGGATCAAATTCGAAAAAACTTGTGGTATATGCGCCACTTGTCACACGTCCAGTACCAACATAGGCCTTCGCATTGATGACAAACGCAGTAGCATGAAAAATTGGTCCCAGCGGAAAACTTGCTTTCTGTGTCCATACGTTTGACGCTGGATCAAATTCCCAAATGTCGTCGTAGGATACATCTATAACTGAATTGATATGTCCGAGGCCCATGTAGCCTTTGTTTCCAATCGAGAAGGAGGTTGCTCTGTGTCGGGCATCACCCATAAAATTGGGCAATTCAAACCACGGTTGAGCCAAAATAGAACCACTTGTAAAAAGCAGTAAAGTAAGGATAACAGGACGAAGTAATTTCATTTTCTGATAATGATTTTCTCTGAATAGCTTATTCCATTTTTCTCAAAATGAACAAAATAAACACCTTCAGTAAATCCCATTAAAGAGATTTTTTCTCCCGAATATGAAGGGATCCGCTTCACTGTAGCACCAGTAATTGATGTGAATTCAACATTTCCTTGAATTCCTTGAATAGTAATGGTCTCCGTTGCTGGATTTGGATAAATCAATACATGATCTGCATCATTTTCATTCATCCCAAGATAATTGGCATCAATGGCGATGTCAAAAGCACCGACTTCATTTCCCCATCCTTCAACGATCACATACACCAATCCTTGGCCTTGTGGATCAAATGTCAATTCCGATGAAGTGCCACAATTGTCGCTGTCGTCATTGAACGCCAAAACATTTCCTTGTGGGTCAACCACAGTAAGAAAGGTATCGAAAGTAGACCCACACAATGACACATGTATCGATTGCATCAGCGGTGATGGATTCAGTTGGTAATACAAATCAGGGGAGTTGTACACCAAGTTTTGGTTGGAATAGCAAATCGAATTGTCCCCAGAAGATGTGTAAGGCAATGAAGTTACAGCAATGGCATCGTTCGTGAAATCTCCAGGATATCCCGAGCAATCGATTCCATTTGAAATGTTGATTGAGAAATCCATGACAGAACCCCAAGAAAATGAAGCGCAAGGACTAAGCGGTAAAGATGAAGCTCCTTCTTGCTGTGTCACACGCATACGTGTTGTTCCGTTTTGTGATCCAGCAGGTACAGTAAAAGTAAATGTTGAAAGTGGTGTAGGTGGAATTCCTTCCCAAGTACCCAAGCTTTCAGCAGGGTCAAAAATACCGTCACCGTTGTAGTCAATCCAAGCTTGACCTTTGCCGGTATAATTTCCACCGCAAGTACCAAACTGAATGGAAATGGTATAGGTGCTTCCCGCATTTAAACTGGTACTTAACGCTGTCAAGTCTTGCACACCGATAACACCTGGACAACCTACAAAGTTGATTGAACCCGATGCTCCTACAAGCACGACAGACTGAACATTTGAGTCAGCCGTTGTTGTTGGGCCTACATTCGTGATGCACCATTGTGAATAGGAATGGTAAAATAGCAAGAGGGCAATAGCAGTAGTTAATATTTTCATGAGTAGTGTTTTGCGTTGGAAAGTTAATCAAAAATTAATAGAAATTTAATTGTCAAGTATTTGCCTTGGTCCATAAATCTGTCGTTGTTCGAATTTCTTCAAGTGCTGTAACAAGTTCATCAATTTCTTCTTCCTGATTAAAAGGTTGAAAGGAAAAACGAATGTAACAGCTGTCTCCATGCCGCATTACAGGTATTTCAATGGCGTAATTTGTAAATAATATGCGCTGTAATTCTTCTGGATACAAGGTTTCAATTTCCGCGGAATACAACTGACCGTAAAACTCTCCATGAAGCGGTGCTAAAGGTTTTGTTCCTAAGAAATCTGACAATTCAGCACCTTTTTTTAAGACCGAGGTTCTACATTTTTCCAACAGAACATCCCAGTGTTGGTCTTCCCGAAATTGAAGGGCCGCAGGAATGCACAAGTACGCGGAAAAATCACGAGTACCATTGTATTGGTGAAACTCTTGGAATCGGGAAGCGTGAGGATTCATCGATTTATATCCCCAACTGATGATCAATGGATCAAGGGTGTCCTGAAAGTCTTTGGCGGCAAAAAGAAATGAGCAACCCTTTGGTGCCATCATCCATTTGTGACATGCACCTGTATAGAAATCGGCTTTCAAATTGCGAAGATCTAGTGGAATGTGACCAGGAACATGAGCGCCATCAACAATTGTGATTAATCCACGATGCTTGGCTTCAGCACAAATCTCTTCGACTGGAAAAATCAATCCTGTTGAACTCGTAATCTGACTGATAAAAACAATGCGCGTCTTTTGGGAATATCCTTTCCAAAATTCTTCAATAAATTGCTCCTTGGTCGTTAATGGCAATGAGATGTGCTGTCGAATGTAGTGCGCTCCAGCTTTTTCACAATGGTATTCCCAAGTGTAGTCCATGGCGCCATATTCCAAATTCGTGGTCAACACTTCGACATCTTGATGCAGCAGGTTTTTTGCCAAGATATTGACGGCAAACGTAGGGTTTGGAACGAAAATTAAGTCGGATGAATCTGCACCGATATAGTTTCCCAATGCGAGTTTCGATTCTTCAAGAAACTTAGGTCCATACTCGACAATGTAACGTACAGGTTCTTTTTCCAAAAGCTGTTGCCATTTTATAAGGTCCTCAAAAACAGGCGTTGGACAAGCGCCAAAAGACCCGAAATTTAGAAAGCTTATTTGGTCATCCAACAAGAACAAACGTCGAATTTCTTTAGCATTATTTTTCTTATTATCTGTCATATCGATGTCATTTGAGGTGATTAAAATTATTCTTAAATTCGTTCAGTTCAATAAATAAATGAATAACCAAGATTCCCTATGCAAATCCCAAAGTTATTAACGGTTCTCATCACAGTGTTTTTATCCAGTATCTCAGCTTGGTCTCAAGGTGATACCATTGTTCAAGCAAAAATCCTTGATGATGGAAGTCAAGATGCGGAAAAGTTCTACAATGCTGGAACGGAGTTTCTCAAAGCACACAATTATCAATCGGCCATTGCGGAGTTTGACAAAGCGATTGGATTAAAGCCTCAATTTGATGCTGCATTCTTTAATCGTGCGGCGGCAAAAAATGAGTTGAATGACAAGAAAGGAGCCGTTGAGGATTTGACTGCTGCACTAGCGATTGTGCCGAAAGCAGAGTATGCGTTTCTACGAGGCCAAACAAAAGTGCAATTGAATGACATTCCTGGGGCACTTGAGGATTTTACAACTGCCATTTCTGTCGACGAAACGTATGCACTGGCGTATTATGAGCGTGGAGTGTTGAAGTTTGAAGCAAAGGACTACACTGGAGCTGTGGCAGATTTTTCTGAAGCCATTAAGAATGATGGATCCATGGCCTATGCCTTCAATGACAGAGGAAGTGCAAAACGGGAGTTGGGCGATGTTGACGGAGCTATAGCTGACTATCAGGCAGCCTTAAAATTGAAGCCAGACATGCCATTTACATTGAACAGTCTTGCCAGTGCAAAGCGAAAGAAAGGGGATTTTAAAGGTGCGATTTTAGATTACACGCAGGCCATTAAGTTGAAGGGAGATTATTTCATCGCGTACAACAATCGTGGAAGTGCGAAATTGGATGCCGGAGATTTCAATGGTGCCATAGATGATTTTACCAAGGCCATTCAATTGAATCCGAAGTATGCCTATGCATACAACAACCGCGCAGCTGCCAAATATAAACTGAAAGATTATCAAGGAAGTGAGGCCGATTGCACGAAAGCGATAGAACTTGATCCATCCAATGGATTTTCTTTTTTAAATCGAGGAATAGCGCGTGAGTTATTGAGAAATGAAGCAGGTGCATGTGAAGATTGGAAAAAAGCAGTTGAACTGGGGGTTGATTCTGCTAGAAACTATTTGGGTGATTGTCAATAATAGCTATACGACCATGAACAAGTTAAAAATGAACGTTATGAAATTGGCAAGCACAGTTGCTCTTTTGCTAATCACAAGTGTATCGAGTTATGCGCAAAGCATTGAATTCACCAAAGAGAATTTTAAAGATCAGAAAGATGCGCTGAAAATTGCCAAAGACAATATCGCACAAGGTGATTCTTATTTTGAGCAGGGTTCAATTTATTACAAGCAGGCCATAGAGCCCTACCTAGCTGCAAATAAATTTAATCCAAACAATGCGGCATTGAACTACAAATTGGGACAATGCTACATCTATTCAAACTTTAAGTTAAAAGCCATCCCTCATTTAGAGCAAGCGCTTAAACTAGATCCAAACATTGACCCATATCTCTACTATTTTTTGGGAAGGGCATATCATCTCGACATGCAATGGGACAAGGCCGTTAAACAGTATACAGCGTTTCAATCCAAAGTGAGCGGACCAGAAAATGCCCAATATGTGCAAGAGGTTCAGCGCTATATTCAGGAATGCTATACAGGTAAGGAATTGCAACAAAAACCGGTTCGCGTGTTCATTGACAACTTAGGAAAGGAAGTCAATTCGCAATACACGGACTATGGCCCAGTTGTTTCGGCAGATGAATCGGTGTTACTATTTACTTCGCGCCGTCCAAATACCGTGGGAGGTCAAATCGATCCAGGAATCAATGAATATTTCGAGGATATTTACATCTCATACCGTCAACCCAATGGAAAATGGTCATCGGCACAAAATATGGGTGAGCCAGTAAATACAAAGGATCACGATGCGAATTCAGGGCTTTCGGCCGATGGAACAAAATTTTTGATCTACATCGGAAAGAACAATGGAGATTTGTACGAATCACAATTGGTGGGTGATAAGTGGAGTACACCTGAGGCCATGAACAAAAACATCAACACCGAAAAATACCATGAGTCTTCTGCCTGTTATGCGCCGAATGGCAAAGCTGTATATTTCGTTTCAGACAAGCCGGGTGGAATGGGGGATCGCGACATTTACATCTCGTACAAGGACTCAAAAGGGAAATGGGGGGAAGCTGTGAATCTCGGACCTACCATCAATACGAAATATGGTGAAGAAGGAGTGTACATTCACCCTGATGGAAAAACACTTTATTTCAGTTCTCAAGGTCACAAAGGAATGGGGGGATATGACGTGTTTAAATCGGTGTACAATGACAGTACAAAAACATGGGGAACACCGCAAAACATAGGTTATCCGGTAAACACGCCTGACGATGATGTTTTCTTTGTGGTATCTGCTAGCGGTCGACGTGCGTTTTACACTTCGTTCAATCCGAATGGATTTGGTGAAAAGGATTTGCACATGATTACCTTCTTGGGCCCGGAAAAACCAATGGCGCAATCCAATGAAGACAATTTACTTGCAAGTAAGGTAGCGCCAATCAAACAGGCAGTTGTTGCACCATCTGTGGCCATTCGTGAAGCCCAACTTACAATTTTGCGTGGGGTTATTACAGATGCGAACAATGGTAAACCACTTGAAGCGGAGATTGAAATCATTGATAACAAAATGAACCAAGTCATTGCGACATTCTCTTCGAACAGCGCAACAGGGAAATACCTCGTTTCGCTTCCTGCTGGTAAAAATTATGGTATAGCAGTAAAGAAGGTGGGGTATCCTTTTCATTCTGAAAACTTTGACATTCCAGACACTGCGGCCTTTCAACAAGTAACGAAGGATGTTGCTTTAAAAAACATGGTGGTGGGAACAAAAATCGTGTTGAAAAATATCTTCTACGATTTTGATAAAGCTACCTTGCGACTGGAGTCTACGAATGAGCTTCAACGCCTGGTGCAATTGCTCAATGATTATCCAAATATGAAAATTGAGATTTCCAGCCATACGGATTCATATGGGGCAAATGACTACAACATGAAGTTGTCTGACAATCGTGCGAAATCAGTGGTGGATTACCTTGTGAAATCCGGAATTGCAACGAACCGATTGACATTCAAAGGATACGGTGAAGACCAGCCCATTTCAACAAATGAAACCGATGAGGGACGTCAGCAAAACCGACGCACTGAATTCAAGATCATAAGTCTGCAGTAGGTATAGAACACCAAAGTAATAACCTTTTAGACAGCGCAATCGAAAAGAAATGGAGCTTATCATCAGTTATTTTTTAGCGCTTCTTGTGGGCGTTACGCTTGGTGCTGTTGGCAGTGGAGGTTCAATCTTGACTTTGCCCATTCTTGTTTATTTGGTCGGTCTAGATCCTAAACTTGCGTCAGGGTATTCTTTATTTATTGTAGGTGTTACTGCTCTAGTTGGAGGTATTCGTAGCATTTATTTAAAGCGTATTGAATACTTAGCGGCTTTGGTTTTTGGAGTGCCATCCATCGTTGCTGTTTTGCTTACGCGTTCCTATCTCGTTCCGATGATTCCTGATTCCATGTTTTCGATTGGATCTTTTGTTGTCACAAGATCTTTGTTTTTAATGCTTCTCTTTGCTGTGTTCATGATCGTAGCGTCCATTTCCATGATTCGTCCCGAGAATAAGCAGAATCAGGAAACACAAGGCCCATTGAAATTTAATTATCCAGTCATCCTCGTTGAAGGATTGGTGGTTGGTGTGTTGACAGGATTGGTAGGCGCCGGTGGAGGCTTTTTGATTGTTCCAGCTTTGGTGATTTTGTCAAAGATGAACATGAAAATGGCGGTTGGGACATCCTTGCTTATCATTGCTGCCAAATCGTTGATTGGCTTTGTTGGAGATGTTAAATTTGGTGGTGCAATCGACTGGCCATTCTTACTCATTTTTACAGGAATGTCAACAGTAGGAATCTTTATCGGGATGATTTTCGCGGAGAAGATAAATCCATCAAAATTGAAAAAAGGTTTCGGTTGGTTTATCCTTGTTATGGGGATATACATTTTAATCACAGAATTATTCACAAAATAGCGAGAATCGAATGTCTAGATTTGCAGATAATCGCGAACTTTGAACGTTAAAATATTGATATGAAAGTAGAACAAATATATACCGGTTGCCTTGCTCAAGGCGCTTATTACATTGTTTCAGAAAATGAAGCAATCATCATTGATCCGTTGCGTGAAACAGCACCTTATACTGAACGTGCAGAAAAAGACGGTGTCGAAATTAAATACATCCTCGAGACACATTTCCACGCAGATTTTGTAAGTGGCCACATTGATCTGTCAAAAGCTACTGGGGCAACAATCGTTTTTGGTCCGAATGCAGCTCCTGCTTATCCTGTGCATGTTGCT
The DNA here is from genome assembly GCA_039798485.1 of Bacteroidota bacterium. Lineage (GTDB taxonomy): Bacteria > Bacteroidota > Bacteroidia > Flavobacteriales_D > Crocinitomicaceae > M0103. The sequence continues at coordinate 15,003 of JBDKGB010000091.1, read as the reverse complement.
ATAGATGGTGAGGAATTGTCTTTTGGAAAATGCAAGATCCGTGTGCTGCACACCCCAGGTCATACCATGGAAAGCACTTGTTATCTTTTGATCGATGAGCATGGAAATGACCATGCTTTGTTCTCTGGTGATACCTTGTTTATTGGTGATGTAGGACGTCCTGATTTGGCGCAGAAAGCAGCCAGTATGACACAAGAACAGTTAGCAGCAACCTTGTTCCATTCCTTGAGAACCAAAGTGATGACACTTGCCGATGAGGTGATTGTTTATCCCGCGCATGGGGCGGGTAGTGCCTGTGGTAAAAACATGAGCAAGGAAACGGTAAGTACCATTGGAGAGCAAAAACGACTGAACTATGCCTTGCGTGCAGACATGTCTGAGACAGAATTCGTTGCTGAGGTGACTGACGGATTATTGCCTCCGCCAGGATATTTTGGTGCAAATGTGCAGATGAACAAATCGGGCTATGACCAAATCGATGAGGTGATGCAACGTGGCTTAAAAGCATTGAGCGTTGAAGCCTTTGAAGCAGCGGTCAATGAAACAGATGCACTTATTCTTGATACACGCAATCCGCAACTTTTCTCAGAGGGCCATATTCCAAACAGCATAAGCATTGGGATAGACGGACAATTTGCACCTTGGGTTGGTGCAATGATTCCAGACGTAAAGCAAAAAATTGCCTTGGTAGCGGAAAGTGGACGTGAAGAAGAAACGGTGAAGCGATTGGCGCGTGTTGGATATGACCATGTGATTGGGTTCTTGGATGGTGGCTTTGATGCTTGGAAACAAAGCGGAAAAGAAACAGACACTGTGCATCGAATTTCACCAGAGGAGTTTGCAAATACATTTTCAAAGGACATCCTTGTCATTGATGTACGCAAGCCAGGAGAATATTCCGGTGAACATGTGGATGGGGCTGAGAACATTCCTCTGGACTTTATCAATGATTCGATGGCTGAATTTCCAAAAGATACGTCATTTACGATTCATTGTGCAGGTGGCTACCGCAGTATGATTGCCGCATCAATTCTCAAATCACGTGGATATCACAATTTCTTGGAAGTTGCTGGTGGATATTCAGCTATTTCAAAAACGAATGTTCCCGTTACTGACTTTGTGTGTCCGTCGACATTGAAGAAATAAGTAGAATTTGATCCCTTTGGGAATTCAGGAATTTGAGGTTAAAAGCTCTAACGTGTGATTAGTCTTAGCATTTTAAAATCCTCCCCCTTAGTCCCCCTCCAAAAGGGGGAAACCGAGATCATTGCTGCCTTAGTATTAATTTCTTAGCATTTTAAAATCTTGATGTCTTTAAGTCTTTAAGTCTAGATATCCTACCGTCTCTTTAAAGAACCTCAGGCTCCTCAGGCTCATGATGTGTCATCAACAGCTTGTCAATCCGCAGCCCATCGATGTCCATGACTTCAAAGTTATAGTGTCCACAAGGTGCTTTGTCGCCGGCTTTTGGCACTGCTTGAAGGTGTTCAATAACAAATCCCGCGACGGTTGTGTATTGCGAAATGTTGTCTTCAATAATTTCTTTTTGAAAGTATTGATTTAACTCATAAACCAACGTTTTACCGTTGATGAGCCAAGTACCATCTCCGCGATCAAAAATATCCTTTTCATCTGACTCATCTTCATCGGGAAGGTCACCCACAATGGCTTCAATTAAGTCGTGAATGGTAATGATTCCTGCAACACCCCCATATTCATCAATCACGATACCCAGATATTGTTTTTTTGCTTTGAATAGATTTAAAATTTTAAAAGCTGGTGTGTTTTGAACGACGAAAATTGGCGCTTGAATAATCTTTTCCAATTTGAATTCTGAAAATTTGTAGTTCTCCAAGAAATCTTTCACACTCAATACACCTTTAACAGTGTTTATTTCTTCATCGCAGACTAGGAATTTAGAGTGTGCACTTTTCAGCAATTGACTTAAAATTTCTTCTGTTGTGTCTGTAATCTTGAGCCATTCCACCTCAGAACTGTGCGTCATAAGTGACTTGGCTGTTTGATCGTTAAACGAGAATAAATTTTGATGAACTTGGCTCTCGTCGCTTTCCAATACACCTTGTTTTCCGGCAGTAAAAAGCATAAACTTCAGTTCCTCTTCACTCATGTGATCCGTATCATTTTCCTTGATTCCAAAAATCTTTAATATCAGTTTAGTAGATAAGGAAAGCAGTTTAACGAAGGGAAAGGTTGCAAGTGTGAAGTACCGAATAATTGGTGCGGTGACCAACGCTATGGGCTCGGCATTGTTCATGGCAATACTCTTGGGTACCAACTCGCCAACGACAATGGTGAAGTAGGTGATACTACCGATCACAATCACAACGGAGACTTGGTCGACGTATCCTTTTAGAAAGTCTACACCAGAAAGCAGGTGTGCCATGTCATCTGAAAGTGCCGCTCCACCATATGCCCCGGCAATGATTCCGATGAGTGTAATTCCAACTTGAACACTTGATAGAAAATTTTCAGGGTTTTCAAGAAGTTTTAAAATGGTTTTCGCACGTTTATCACCTTGATCAGCGAGGTGTTCGATGCGGTTTTTTTTTACAGACACCAAAGAAATCTCCGACAAGGCGAAAAATCCATTGAGCAGCGTAAGTACAAAAATGATGAATATGTCCATTGTAGTTTGCGAATTGAATCTTCGCGTGTGTTTTCATTAAAAAAATAAATGCCCCGAAGGGCATTCAATCTATATATGGTGAATTCTTAATTAATCTTCTACTTCGTCTTCGAAATCATCATCGTCTTCCAAATCATCATCCGTATCAAAAAGTGAAGCACTATTTACATCCCAATCGTCATCGTCATCATCACCAAAGAAACGGTTGTTTTTACCACTTTTTTTATAAGCGTTCATCTTTGGTTTTTTAGATCTTCCTTCTGAATCATGGTCAGCTGGTTTTCTATCTTTCTCCTTTTTTCTAGGTTCAATTTTCGAAGGCTCTATCGCCGGTGGCGGTGTGAATGCACGACCATCATCAGGCCTTCGTGTGTCAGAAGATCTGTCGTTTGAACGATTTGGGCCGTCATTGGAACGAAATTGATCTCGGGGACGTGAATCGCTGGAATCACGCGGAGGTCTGCTGTCACCGCGTTGTTCAGCTTCTTTCACAGCAATGGGTCTGCCATTGACATGAAAACCATCCAACTGTTTAATCGCTGTCATGGCCTCCTCGCGGTTGGCCATCTCTACGAAACCAAATCCTCTCGATTTGCCAGTTTCTCGATCCGTAGCTACGGTTGCTTTCAACACTGTTCCATAGTCTTGGAACATTTGCCGCAATTGGTCACTGGAAATACCAAAATCCAGTTTGGCAACAAAAATACTCGTCATAAAAAGTTAATCGCTATAAAATTTAGTCTTACAATTTTTTATTAGTTCCGAAAATAGTTTTTTTTCCTTAATTTCTACTCAGCAAAATGTAATTTTATAAAAAAACATTCCATGAACGCATTAATCCTTGGCGCATCCGGACTCGTTGGCCATGAGTTACTTGAATTGTTGATCATGGATCCACGCTTTGATAAAATTGATTTACTGAGTAGGAGAGAACTTGACTTACGTGAAATAACGGTTACAAACCACGTTGTGGATTTGGATAATTTGGCTGATTTACCGCTTCACCATCCCATTGACGTAGTTTTTATTGCTTTCGGAACAACAATTAAAAAAGCCGGTACTAAAACAAAACAGTGGGAAGTTGACGTGGATATTCCCACAAATGTGATGCGGATGTGTCATGCTCGAGGAATCAAAAAGTGTGTGCTGATTTCATCGCTTGGGGTTAGTAAAAATTCTCCATTCTTTTATTCTCGGATGAAAGCACAATTGGATGAAAATGCACGCCAAATGGGCTTTGATACTTTGGTCATCGTGAAGCCATCCGTTTTGGATGGTCCAAGACTAGAGCGCAGACCAGGTGAGAGAATGGCAGTTGCTGTTGGACATGTATTTGGTTTGACGGGTTTATTCAATACCTACCGCCCAATAGATGCCATCGATGTGGCCAAAGCAATGATTCAAGGCATGATTGAGTCACCGTCAGGGGCAACCGAAATAAGGTCTGGAGAAATTCGGTCCTTTGCGAAACGATATACAGCTTCAGAGCCGACCTCGATCATGGATGTGCAAAAGTCTTGATTATCCTTTAAATTCTTGACGTTGCGTGAGTGAACGACCAAGTGTAAGCTCATCGGCATATTGCAATTCTGTCCCCACAGCTACGCCACGAGAAAGGGCAGTAATGAAAATTCCTGTGTTGCCGAGTTTTTTGTACAAGTAAAAGTTTGTTGTGTCACCTTCCATGGTCGGACTCAAAGCGAAAATGATTTCGCTGATTGAATCGTTAGAAGCGCGTTGAATCAGGGATTGTATATTTAAATCTCCTGGACCGATGCCGTCCATGGGTGAAATGATTCCTCCCAAAACGTGATAAACCCCTTTGTATGTTCCTGTGGATTCAATCGCCATCACATCGCGAATATCTTCGACAACGCATATTTGGGTTTTATTGCGACGCTCATCAGCACAAATCTCACAGAGCATCTGGTCTGAAATGTTTCCGCACACCTTGCACTCTTGAACATGATTCTTCATGTCAATAAACGCGTTCGAAAACATTTCCACCGATTCAGTATCCCTGCGTAAGATGTTCAACACCAAACGCAACGCTGTCTTCTTACCAATTCCCGGAAGTGATGACAATTGTTCAACTGCCTCCTCGATGTACTTTGAGTAGATTTTCACTTTGCGTGCTTTCTGCGGTTACGCTCCTTGATCAACAAAGACAATTCTCGACCTGTTTGACCAGCCACTGACGTGTTTTCATTTGCTCGACGAATCAGGTAAGGCATGACTTCTTTTACAGGCCCGTAGGGAACGTATTTAGCAACATTGTAGCCCGCATGCGCCATGTTGTATGAAATGTGGTCACTCATACCTAACAACTGCGCGCACCAAACACGTTTATCCGTTTTGTCAATTCCCAATTTTTCCATGGTGTTGGCAAGGACATGTGCACTTTCCTCGTTGTGAGAGCCAGAACACAACGCGGCGTGAGAGATGTTCTCTAGAATCAATTCAACAGCAGTGTTGAAGTCATTGTCACATTTTGTTTTATTGGGCTGAATTGGGGACTCATAACCTTTTTGCTGAGCGCGTTCACGCTCCTTTTCCATGTAAGCTCCCCGCACCAATTTTATCCCGTAATGCAACTGTTCTTCTTTCGCAAGTGCTAAATGTTTGCGCACGAATTCCAATCTGTCGTGGCGATACATCTGAACCGTATTGAAAACAATTGCCTGCTCTTTGTTGTACAAACGCATCATGTTCAGAACAATGGTATCAATTGTATCTTGAATCCACGTTTCCTCAGCATCGATGAACAAAGGGACTTGCGCATCATACGCGGCTTGACAAATGCGTTGAATACGCTCACTTACTATTGATAAATCCGATAATTGTTGCTCAGTCAATGCTTCTGATCCATTGTTTGCAGATTCAAGTACCCCAAAGCGTCCGATTCCGGTAACCTTGAACACAGCAAAAGGAACATGTTTGTCATTGGCAGCACGATGTATGGTGTCAATGATTTCATTTACCGTGGCATCAAAATCAGCTTCGCTCGTTTTACCCTCGACGGAATAGTCCAAGATTGTCCCAATACCAAAGTCACCCAGCAGTTTGATGGCGCGATCGCACTCTTTGATGGTTTCTCCGCCGCAAAATTGTTTGAAAATGGTCTTTTTCACCATTCCACGAATGGGAATTCTGTAGCGAAAGCAAAAGTCTGTAAACCATTTGCTGAAGCGCACAAGACGCGGATTGCCAACCAACCTGAAGAGGATGTACGCGCGGCGTAGGTCTCCATTTGTTTTGCTGCCAAAGGCGATTTCAGTGTTATCGAATGTCAACATGCAACAAATTTAATGCTTTGCCGAAACAAATCTCCTTCCTTCGCACTCTTTCCTTATTTTTGTCAAACGACAGCGCAAAAAATGAATTCAGAAGAACTTTTAACGGCATGCCACATTGAAAATGGATCATTGATAGATTCCAGTTTTCAAGCTTTGCTCAATGAGCGCTATGGCCATTCGCGCATCGTCATTATGGTGGATGAAAATACCCACGACTGTTGCTTGGAATACCTGATTACTTCATTTGATCAACTCGCTGAAGCGGAGGTAATGCTTTTACCGGTAGGCGAGGAGAATAAGGTGCTTGAAGTTTGTTTTCAAGTTTGGGAGGCCTTAACCGAATATGGCATTGGAAGAAATGATTTAGTGATCAACCTGGGCGGTGGTGTCGTCACAGACATGGGTGGTTTTATAGCAGCGGTGTACAAACGAGGAGTCGATTTTATACATATTCCTACATCTTTACTTGGAATGGTAGATGCCTCGATTGGCGGGAAGACAGGAGTTGATTTAGGGCATTATAAAAACCAACTCGGTGTTTTTAAAGAGCCTGTGAAAATATATACGGATGCGGGGTTCTTGAATACGCTGCCCGATCACGAGGTTTTGAATGGATTTGCTGAAATGCTGAAACATGCCTTGATTACATCCAATGACGTTTGGCTTGATTTAAAATCTGTTTCGTCCATTGATGAGATGAAAGATTTTTCACGCATACAAATCTCGCAGTCCATTAAATGCAATGCTGTATTAAAAGACCCTTTAGATCAAGGTCAGCGCAAAGCCTTGAATTTTGGACATACGGTAGGCCATGCTATAGAAGGATACTACCTTGATTCTTTAGCACTTTCACATGGTCATTGTGTGGCGATCGGAATGGTGGTGGAAGCGCACATCTCCTTCTCCAAAGGTTTGATCACAGAGTCTGAAATGAACGATATTTCTGCAACGATTCGAACATGGTATGAGATCCCTGCATTCGATGAAACAGCCTTTGATGGACTTAATGTGCTGATGAAAAATGACAAGAAAAATTCAGCGAACAAAATTCTTGGTTGTGCGTTAAAGGGTATTGGAAATTGCTCGTGGGATGTAGCATATACAGACAGAGAAATTAAAGAAGGACTTGAATATTTACTTAAACTAAACTAAAACAAGATGCTTATTACCATTATCTTACTCATTTTCACAGTCATTGTTGTGCCATTTGTGTCGTTTTATTTCGGGACGCCACTAAATGAAGTACAAGAGCATGTTTTATATGGTGCGTCCATGATTGTTGCTGGTGTGATTGCCTATTGCTTTTTAATTGGTGAGCTCACAAAAAACAATTCTCAGGTTGACAAACTTTGGAGTATTGTTCCCATTGGGTACGTGTGGTACATGACCATTGAAGGAGGTATGAACGATAGAATGGTATTGATGGCAATACTTGTTTCGATCTGGGGTTCGAGGTTGACCTTTAACTTCGCGCGTCGAGGTGCATATACGTGGCGGTTCTGGGCAGGTGAGGAGGATTACCGATGGGAAATTTTAAGAAAACGTCCAGGTTTTAATAATCGATTGGTTTGGATGATCTTTAATTTATTGTTCATTTCGGCCTACCAGAATGTATTGATTTTCCTTTTCACATTGCCGATCTTATCTAGTTTAGCGAATGATACATCCGCGCTTGGGTTGGCAGATTATGCGTTAGCCGCTGTATATGTGGCTTTGGTGGTAATTGAATTCATTGCTGATCAGCAACAGTATGATTTTCAGACTGAAAAGCATCGTCGTTTGAAGGAAGGCTTGCCATTGGAACAGTATGAAAAAGGATTTGTTTCAACAGGATTGTGGTCAATTGTGCGTCACCCTAATTATGCCTGTGAACAAGCCATTTGGGTGGTATTCTACTTCTTCAGCGTAGTAGCAACAGGAGAATGGTTAAATTGGTCAGTTGCCGGCTGCGTATTGTTAATCATTTTATTTAAAGGAAGTTCTGATTTCTCGGAAGACATTTCAGCAGGGAAATATCCTGAATATCCAGAATATCAGCGAAGAGTACCTCGCTTTATTCCTTTCTTGAAGGGCGGAAAGTAATCAATTTTTAAGGGAAAGAAGTCGTTGCTTTATTGCTTCTAAGCGAGCGATGAGATCATCATTTCCTGTGGTGGTATCAGGTGTTTCCGCGGGCATATCGATGTTGGATTTGCTTGTTTTTAAAGCGCGTTTTGCCCCTTCAAGTGTGTAGCCATTGGTTTTGACAAGTTGATAAATCTTGTTAAAATTGATGATGTCCTTCGGTGTGAAAATACGATTCCCCTTCTTGTTTTTTTTAGGCTGAATGAATCCAAATTCTTTCTCCCAAAATCTTATTAATGAAGGATTTACTTCAAACATGTCGGCGACTTCACCAATGGTGTAATAGAGTTTTGTGAGCGTTTTAGGATCAATCATCTTTTCTTTCTTGACTTTGAGGTCCCGAAAATAATTATAATTTTGCATCCTCTATGCAGTGCAGAACGCTCACAGTAAAATATTTATTGCTGCTCGTTTGTTCTTTGAGTTTAAATTCATTTGCTCAATCCGTTGAAAATGAACTACCTTTAAACCAAAGTACGGGCACACCTGCTGACACCCTAAAGAAAAATAACGAGCAGGTGGATCAAATCATCTCATTTGCAAAAACTTTTTTAGGGACACCTTACCGTTATGCAGGAACAACACCCTCTGGTTTTGACTGCTCAGGTTTTATCTCGTATGTATTTGGAAATTTCGGTTTCAGCTTGATTCATTCGAGTTATGGCATGGCTGAATTGGGAGCTACGGTGAAACTAGCCGAAGTACAACCAGGTGATTTGCTCTTCTTTAAAGGAAGCAATATAAATTCGACTCAGGTAGGTCACGTCGCTATGGTGACCGAGGTTCGTCCTGATGCCATCTTGTTTATTCACTCTGCAACAGGTGGGGTGATGATTAACAATTTCAAAACGAGCAAGTATTACATCTCTCGTTTTATCAAAGCCAAGCGTCTTGACTACGGTCAGGGGCAATGACGAACTACTTTACGGCTTTTTTGTTCTATCTTCAACCAAAGATTTGAAGAATGGAAATCAACCAGAATACTGGAATCAACAATCAACGGCGTCAATGGCTGTTTGTCTTTTTAGCTGGGTTATTCATTACCAATGCGGTAACGGCCGAATTGATCAGCAATAAACTGATTGAAATACCAGTTACTTTTTCTCTTGGCTCCATGAATTTCGGACCCTTCACGACCATAGTTGGCGTTTTACCCTGGCCGATCGTTTTTATTTTGACCGATATCTTAAATGAATTTTATGGCCAAAAGGCCGTGCGACGTTTGTCGTGGATAACTGCGATTTTAATTGCTTACTGTTTTGTTGTTGTTGGATTGGCGTTGAAAATTCCAGCGAAAGAAATTCCTGGGTCCAATTTGGCGGGAGATGCTGAATTTACCAAGGTTTTTGGTCAAGCTCAATTGGTGATTGTCGGAAGTATTGCAGCCTTTTTGATTTCCCAGTTGTTGGATGCACTGCTGTTTGAACGGATTAAGCGACGTACGGGAAATAAATTCATTTGGCTTCGAAGCACAGGAAGTACGGTTGTTTCTCAGCTGATCGATTCAATTGTTGTCTTGTATGTTGGTTTCGTGCTCCCTGGTTCCATTAGTTTCGATGATTTTCTTTCCATCGCACCTACCAATTACTTCTTGAAGCTACTCATTGCGCTTTCCTTGACGCCACTCATTTATGTCGGGCATTTCGCAGTGCGTAAATATCTAGGAACCCATCACGAGGCGGATTGACGCTTTAGCAAGTGCCACACCAAATAGAGCATGGATGCAAGTGCAAAACATGCGGCAATGATGAACGTGGTTTTAACGCTCGACATGCTGTTGTCATAGGTGACTAACGTGAGCGATGAGCCCACCATAATACCAATTTCAAGGGCAATAAACATCGTTCCTGAGCCAACTCCTCGCCGTTCTGTGTGACTTAAGTCTGCGGTCCATGCAAACAACGTTGGGCTCGAAATACCTGTTGCGATCCCAAAGATAACAGCTGAAAGTCCATAAGAGAAGACGCTGTCAGCATAACCGATCAAAAGCATGCTAATCGTTAAGAAACCAAATCCGATGAGTAAGGTTTGACGTCGTCCGATGCGGTCGGAAAGTGAAGAAGATACGAGTCGAACGACAATTGTTGCCACTACGTAGATGCCAAAAAACCATCCTTTATTCTGTATGCCAAGATAGGCTGAAAGATCAGGTGTTACAACAAAAATAATTCCTGAACAGGTAGCAGATAAAGCCATTACCATCGCAGAAGGTAGCACGCTAGGTTCAAAAATGTCTTGAACCCCCAATTTTAAAAGTTCAGGCTTAAAAGGCTCTTGGTTTTTCAGGGTTTCTTCCACGTAGTACATTAGGAGGAAGGAAAGCAGGGCAACACCAGCAGAGATAAGAAATAAACTGTTGATTCCAAGATTGTCGCCGATAAATGATCCCAAGGATTGACCTACGCCAATACCGAGAGAAATGAAGGTTCCCCAGATCCCCATGCCTTCGCCGCGCTTTGTTTCTGGCAATAAATCGGTGACCAACGCAGTGGCTCCAGTGGGTGAGAATCCAACGCTAAATCCATGAATAAAGCGCAGTGCGAGAAAAAACCAGATCGAATAGGAGAGTGGATAGAGTAGCGATGTTGCGAAACATACAATTAACCCGAAATAGATGACTTTTTTGCGCCCAATATGGTCGGCAAGTTTGCCTGAATAAGGGCGAGCAAGACCTGCTGAAATCGTAAATGTTGTGATGATGAGACCTTTCCATTCTGCTCCGTCCAGCAGTGTGATGAAGGCATTCAATTCGGGCATGATGAGATTAAAGCTCGTCATGAACAAAAACATACCTGTACAAAGAAGCCAAAAATTGCGACTGTATCGCTCTAACATGCCACAAAGGTACATTTTAGAAAGCACTCCAAACGATTGAAATGTTAAAATGTCAAGATTAGAACATACCTTCGTGTTGTTGTGTTAAACAATAAAAGACGCGTATGATTCAAGAAGCTACATTGGGCGCAGGATGTTTTTGGTGCATAGAGGCCTGTTACAAAGATTTAAAAGGAGTGATTGAGGTGTATCCTGGATATTCGGGTGGACATACTCCCAATCCAACGTATAAAGATGTCTGCAACGAGATAACAGGACATGCTGAAGTTGCTCGAGTAGTTTTTGACGATGAGCAAGTCAGCTTTGATGAGATCTTAGAGGTGTTTTGGTTTGTACATGATCCAACCCAACTCAATCGACAAGGGAATGATGTAGGCACGCAATACCGTTCGGTGGTCTTCTACCATAATCAACTGCAAAAGGAAGTGACAGAAGCGTACAAGGCTCGTTTAACCTCAGAAAAGGTGTGGGAAAGACCAATTGTTACTGAAATTTCAGCATTGATAAACTTCTACAAAGCGGAGGATTATCACCACGATTATTTCGCAAATAACCCGGGTAATTTGTATTGTCAATCGGTCGTTCGTCCGAAAGTAGAGAAGTTCAGAAAAGTGTTTTCTAGCCGCTTAAAAGCGTAAATCAAGAAATTGGAGTCGGAAAATTAAACCCTTACAGGTTGTTTGATTGACCGTTTGCTGCCAACTCAGCTTCATACACTTGAAGCGCTTGCATTTGAGCAGGAGTCAAGAAATACCCGTAACGCTCCAAACGAGCAGAATTGTTGCTTTGAAAAATATCTGCTTTCTGCTGGGCTGTGAATGTTGTATTTGAGCGGATTCCGTCATTTTTCATGGCAATACCAAGATTGATTTCTTCCATTTTAACGATTTGGTCAGCCGTCAATGAAAGCACTGTCGTCAATGTTGTTGTGTAGGCATTGGCACGAACATCAGCAGATGGTGTTGTTGATGCTTGCGCATTTGCAGCAGTCATACCGATGAAAAGAACTCCGACAGCAAGGAACATTTTGAAAATTTTCATATCAAATACAGTTAATTTGGTTGTTATTGACCTATAGACGCACGAATATAGGAACAAGTGGCTTTGCTTCAACAATAAAATGCAATAAATTCGCTCTTAACAATTCTATTCATGCGATTTTCAGTCATCGGACTCCTTATTTTGAACTCCCTTGTTGCAGGTTCTTGTGCTGTTGTGGACAGCATTCAGTATGGTTCAGCCATGACCGACTTGAGTAAAAAAGGACTTGATTCAATTCCAGCATCAGTTTATCAAGATACGACTACACGAGTGCTACGTCTGTATGGAAACTCGTTGGATTCACTGAGTTACCGGATTGGAAACCTCGTCAATTTGGAGGAGTTGTATCTTGGAAGAAACGATTTAAAATCCTTGCCTCCTGAAATCGGAAACTTAAAAAAACTACGTATTCTATCAGCTCAATACAATGAAATTGAGCTCCTTCCAAACGAAATTGGTCAGATGGAATCTTTAGAGCAATTGATTCTAAATCAAAATAAACTGAAGGCGCTACCCAACACAATCTGCGATTTGAAACGATTGCAAATGCTTCAGCTGAAATACAATTTTCTAGACAGCCTTCCTTCCTCAATCGGTGGATGTCAAGCCTTACAATTTCTCTATCTCAATCGAAACAATCTCCTTGCTCTGCCAGAATCACTATCCGAAATTAGTGGATTGAAAGAAATTTATATGGCTGGAGCAGGACAAATGACCGATGTTCCTGAGGTGTTGTGCAAGCTGCGCATGCTTGAAGTTTTGGAAGTGGATCAATTTGTTCAACTCCCGATGTGTTTCATTGTCCGGCAGACAGGAAGGTTAACTATTATACGCCGTTGATTCACTTTTATCACTGATGATGGCATACATCAACACGATGTCATAAGCGAAATGTGCGGAGATGCTGAACCAAAGACCGAAATGATTGAATCCGATTGAAATCAACAAAATGAAGGGAAGAACCACAAGTCCATACAAGGACATGAGTGGTTTTTTAATGCTGAAATACCCATGTATGGCAATGAAAAAGAGAGAAGTGATCCATATTCCAGCATAGTATTGCATGCCCGAACGGAACAACAATTCTTCACCAACACCTGCACATACAGAGAGAAAGAATCCATCGAAATAGTTAAGTTTCATGGACTTAATCGCGTGTTCAAACTTTAATGGAATGCGATCAAAAATAGGCGCTTTCAAAAGAAGGATGGCCAAGTAGGCATATACAATCCCAAATTCGATTCCGTATAAAATAGGTACCGTTTTTATGTTTTCCACCTGAAAAAAAACGGAAAAGGACATTCCTTCAAAGTAATGCATCCAAAGAAAAGAGGGAAGAGGAAAAGCGAGGAGCGTAATGAGCCCCATCAGATAAATGTACCGTTTTGACATAGCCCTTAAAGTTCATAAACATAAACCATATCGCAAAATAAAAAGGCCGACATTTCTGCCGACCTTTCCTTTTATTTGTCTCGATCAATCCGGTACACTGACCGCATCATTCGTTAGACAAATGCCTTTGGTATAGGTAAAAAGCCTGCCTCGAATGGTTGTCCCAAATTCTCGACCATCGATCCATGCACGTTTTGTTTTGACAGGAAATTGATTGTTGTAGTTTTGTTGGCGAACCTGAGCTACAACGGTCACAATTGAGGTGGCACTCATTTCATCCAAGGGAATGCGCATGATGCGTATGTTTGACAAAACTGTTCCATCTATAAAATGGTTAAAAAGTCGAAGGATGGGATTTCCTTGTTCATCACGAGGAATATCTTCAAAACGCTTGGATACATTTGCAGATAGATCATTCATGTAGAAGCCTTTATTGGTAATTACGGTGATGAACATGTATTTGGTGTTGTTGTACGTATAGGCACGTCCAACGGTTGTTCCATCTTCTTGGATGAGATCTCGTTCCTGATAGGTACCACAAATTGCGGGACCAGAAGGAAGCTCGGGTTCTTCGAGATTCTCAAATTTCATGAGTTGACTGTCACTAGGTGTAATTGCTTCCTTTTCACACGAATACACTGATATGCTGATTGCCGTAAGTGTTGCTATAAATGCAAAAAATGCATAGATTAATTTTTTCCTTTTCATGGTAGAGTGATTTAATTGGTTCACTCAAAGGTCTTCCAATGGGAAGATTAAGGAAATGACGGCAATCAGTTTTAAATGTAAGAAACTTTAGGTTTGATGAACTTAGTGATTGTGTCCAACAGGTACTTTTTCACCAGCTAAAATTGAAACCTTCAAGGTGTTTTCCTGCGGAGGAATGGGGCAGGAATAACGTTCAGAATAGGCACAATAGGGATTGTAGTTGAGGTTGAAATCCAGAACAAGAACATCGGATTTAGGAATTCGGGCATCGATGAAACGCCCGCCTCCGTAGGTTTCTTTGCCAGATGTAGCATCTCGAAATGGAACAAACAGATAATCCTTGTAGTCTTTTCGTGCCGAAAAATGGAAGAAGCCACTGAGCTCCATATTTTGGTATACGGTTAACCGGCAAAGGGTATCATTAACTGTAAATTCCACAAATCCATAGCGGCGGTATACGGGTCTTCGATCTGTGGAGGTCACCATTTTAAAGCGCTTTCCAATATTCTTTTCGAAGTGCGCTTGAATGCGGTACGTGCTGTCGACATCAAAATAAGAAAGCCCCTGAAATTGATTGATTTCCCGTGAGTTCAATACCCCAGATGTGCTGTCAAGCAATTCGACCATATGCATGATGCGCACCTCATCGATTGTGTCGGTATAACTTTGGCTATATCCAAACGAAACCTGAAAAAGGACGAAACAAAAGACAAGTGTTTTCATCGCGTTCCGAAAAGTGTACTTCCAAGTCGGATCATCGTGCTGCCCTCTTCGATCGCAATTTGATAATCACCGCTCATGCCCATGGAAATTTCTGTGAATGCCTCACTAGAACTGAATTCATTGTGCTTCAATTCGTTGAATAGCGATTTCAAGGTTTGAAATTCTTGGTGAACCAGTTCTTGATTGTCTGTAAATGAGGCCATACCCATTATACCGACAATGCGAATATTTTGCATC
>JBDKGB010000090.1:0-18966 GCA_039798485.1 Bacteroidota bacterium | reverse complement strand
AAAAGACTCAATGCAATTTTATCCGTTGCATGAAAAGTAAGGTAATTCACAGAGGTCCCCTTGGTTTCATAATATGCCTCCACGGTATTGTAAACCGCTTTGCGCATAAAGTTCATGGAACGTATGCGTAAATAATTGAACTCCCACCGCTTACTGATTTTGTAATCGACCCTAAAAAATGGCGCTGGTAATGCGTTGTCCGACATGAGCATAGATCTGTAACCGTCGCCAATAAATTGCTGGGTGTTCCCTGCGCTCAATGCAATCTGTCGAGCAGGTCGATACACCATGTTTCCCATGGCATAGGCATAATCGAAGCCGTCTTCTTTGAAAGGTTTCGAACGTGCGCTCCCAGGAATCACCGCGTTTTGTGTTGTATATACCCCAGTGGTTTGGTTTGGATACAACTCTCCAATCGATTGATAAAATCCTGATTCGTAGCGTGCAAACCGTGCTTGATTTTCATAAATGGATGTGCTGAACGAAAAATTCTTCATCAAATCCCCTTCGATAAAAATTCCACGGGTGTTTTGAAATAAGCGTCTTTTTGCAGTATCTGATATGTCCTTGCCAAGTGAAAAATCAACGATGGGCGAAATGGATAGATGGTAATTATCACCCTTCATTTCAAAGAGGTGTTGCTTGAAGATGCGTTCCCCCCCGTCGTAATACTGAACACTTGAGTCGCGCAACCACTTTTCAGGATGGACATCGCTTTCCATAACGGGGAAAAAACCTGAGCCCGCATAGTAGTGACTGTTTGTTGTATTGAAGAGTTGGTCCTTGTAAAAGGTGTTCATCAATACGGTGTTTTGCTGAGCAAATACAGCATGCGCACAAACCAAAAGCACTATGACAATCCATATTCTCATCATGACTCAATGGACGCCGAATTGGAATGCGCCACGAAATAGGGGTTGGTTAAATTCTCTTTGTTGTAGTAAAGCGGCTCATTGCGCTCCGCATGCAGCACTTTTCCACCAACACCCTCCAAAAGTGCTTGTCCCGCGGCAATGTCCCATTCCATGGTTGGTGCAAATCGCGGATATACATCCGCTTCGCCGCGCACGAGATGGAAAAATTTCAATGCGGAACCTAATTTTATGAAATCGACTTCACCATGTGCGGCTTTTAGCTCATTGATAAACTTTAAGTCACTGCCTGAATGGTGGCTCCGCGAACTGGCCATCACGATTGGCTTATTTTGGGTGGATTTTCCCTGAATTCTTTCCCATTTGCCCTCGTCTTCAAGATCGACAAATGCACATTCAAAAACGCCTGTTTCTAGACCACCAAAGAGTATACGTTGCGAAGTGGGTGATGCGATAACCCCGAACACCGGCTTTTTGTGTCGAATCAATGCAATGTTCACACTAAACTCCCCGTTTCTTTTAACAAATTCTTTTGTTCCGTCGAGCGGGTCTACGCACCACGACTCTTCCCACAATTGACGTTTATGGAAGGGTTGTTTTGCTGTTTCTTCACCAGTAATCGGAATGCCTGTGCTGCTTAAATAGTTTTCGATGATTTCGGATGAAGCCAAGTCTGCTCGTGTCACAGGAGAACCGTCTTCCTTGTATTCTGCCTCAAAACCTAGTGTATAGATTTCCATTATTTTTTCTGCGGCTGCAACAGAAGCGCGCAAAGCAAGAAGATAATGGGACGGCAGTGCTTGCATAGTTGTTTCAAATGTAACGATTCTTTCAAAAAGGCTTAAACGAAAAAGGGACCGAAAAACGGTCCCTTTGCATGTGTATGGATTTCTTAATGCCGCACAATCAATTTGCGTGTCATCAATTTTGTTTCAGAGGAATCAACTTGGATGAAGTATACGCCATTTTTAAAGTCAGCGATGTTGATGGTTTCTGTTCCATCAGTAATGACATCAGTCATCACAACATTTCCCAAAACATCAACAACTTTCATCGTTGCATTTGCTGTTGTTCCAATCGATACAGTCACATAATTGTCTGCCGGATTCGGAGACAAACTCAAAGCAGGTGTCTGTTTCGGCGCTGTAATTCCCAAAGAGTAATTGATTTTCAAGTCAACAGAATCCACATAAGCTCCACCTTCGTTGATGTAGTAACGGTAGTGGGCGTAACTGTTTACAGCAGGGTCTGGAGTGATTCTCGGCTTCATTTCGGCTTCAAGATTTCCCAAAGAAGTTGTTGCTGTTGATGTACCATTTAATACTGTTGGAGCAGGCGAACCTACAGTGCTTGGTGTTGTGAACAAACCATCCGTTGTTGGATAGCAGCTCGGTGGCCAGCACAATTGATCAATCCATGTGGATGGAACACTAATTTCTTTGCGAGTAATTTTCCATTGCTTGTCAGCGCCAGTGTTGTTGGTCACTACAAAGTGAACGTCAATGGTTCCTGCGACAACATCTGGATGCGAGCCATACAAGTACAAGTCGAGACTTGATCCAGCGAGGTTGTTCCCCACCCCATTGTAGCGGATTTCAATACCACTTTGAGCGTTTACCCCGCTCAAAATAGCGAAGAAAGTGGCAACTGAAAGTATAATTTGTTTCATAATCATCTGTATAGAATTGGCACAAAACGAAACGTACCAAGACCTAAATTACTACTTTTCTCAATACATGCAAACAACAATTCATCAATTTCCTGCAAAATTTGATTTAATATTGTCAATGAATTGAAAATAGTCACTGTTTTCGAAAGTCATCTCGAATACGGAAAGAAATGTATCTTTGAAACGCGGCAAGATATTTGAAAGTCGCGCCGAAAAAAAAATAGACCATGAAAAAAATTGCATTTGCACTCCTATTTGTGTCATTCGGATGGACACTTTTTGCTCAGTCAGAAACTGAAAATCATAGCTCAGTAAAACAATTGCCTAAGGTGATGTTGAAAGACATGAACGGCAATACCATCAATACTGCGGAAATGGGCTTCAAAGGACCAATTGTCATTTCCTTTTGGGCAACGTGGTGTGCGCCGTGCAAGCGCGAACTCAACACCATTCAAGATTTATATCCTGATTGGCAAGAAGAGACAGGCGTAACGCTGGTAGCAGTATCGATTGATGACGAAAAAACGAAGGCGCAAGTGCGCGTTTATGTCGATGGAAAAGCATGGGAATATGTGGTGTTGTTAGATCCAAATGGTGACTTCAAACGTGCAATGGGTGTGAACAACGTACCACACACCTTCCTAGTGGACACTGAAGGAAATATCGTTTACTCGCACAACAACTACGCGCCTGGTGATGAAGAAAAACTTTACGAGGAGATCAAAAAAATCGCTGTGAAAGGAGCGAATTAATTCGATTAATCTGTACGACTGCTGAATGAAAATCCGACTACTGCTTGCTGCAACATTATCGCTACCTGCGCTATCTTTTAGTCAGGTAGGTTTAGGGAATTTTACTGGAAATATTGAAAGTAACTTCCAATACTTGAACGAAGACACGGTAATTCATGCCCTTCAACCGCCATCTAAGGGGTTGATGAATTCATACATGAACGTGTTTTACACACAAGGCAATTTTAAGGCGGGCATGCGTCTGGAGTCCTATCTTCCAAGAATTCAAGGGTATCCAGATTATTTTAGTGGAACAGGAATCGGGATGCGTTACATCGGTTATACCAATGACTTTGTAGACGTTACAGTGGGCTCATTTTATGAGCAATTTGGATCAGGATTGGTACTTCGTGCCTATGAAGACCGATCGTTGGGTTACGACAACATGCTTGATGGTTTCCGCGCCATCATTCGTCCATACAAGGGGATTGTAATCAAAGGTGTGTATGGGTATCAGCGTGCGTCTTTTGTTGAGGGACGCATTCAGCACGGGCCTGGAATTGTTCGCGGATTTGACGGTGAAATACATTTAAATGAAGCCCTCAAATGGATGGAAAACAAAGCGCTGGATGTTTCAATAGGGGGTTCTTTCGCCAGTAAATACCAAGCCGATGATCAACCCAACTTAATCCTCCCAGAAAATGTGGGTTGCTATGGTGGTCGCTTGAAAATGCGCTACAATAAATTTACGTTCGATACGGAATATGTCATGAAAGGACAAGATCCGTCGCAAGACAATGGCTTGATTTTTAACCCTGGCCATGCACTTGTGGCCAATCTAGGATTCTCACAAAAAGGTCTTGGAATCATGGTTTCTGCGAAATCCACGGACAACATGAGTTACCGATCCAACCGCAATGGTAAATCACAAGAGTTGTTGATGAATTACATTCCTTCGATGAATAAAACGCATACCTACAACTTGGTAGCTTCGCTTTATCCGTATGCCACGCAACTTTTGGGTGAGGTAGCTTACCAAGCAGAAGTCCTGTATACCATCAAAAGAGGATCAAAACTGGGTGGTAAATACGGTACATCTCTGAATTTCAACTATTCAACAACACACAATTCGATTCACCATACTTCTGGGATTAATCCACTCGATTCGACAGGTGTGACCTACACTTCGCGTTTGTTCGATCAGGGAAGTACCTTGTATTGGCAAGACATTAACTTCAACATTTCAAAGAAGTTTACCAAGAACTTCAACATGATTTTAAGTTACTACAACATCACACTCAACAACAATGTGGCTTCGGTAACGAAAATTACAAAACCAGACGGGCTTATCCGATCCAACATCTTCGTGGCTGAATTCGGTTTGAAATTCGCGAACAAGCAATCCTTGCGGGCAGAAGTCCAAGGCTTGTTCATTAACAAGTACGAAGGAAAACCTGTGGACAAAGGAAATTGGGCGACAATGGTGGTTGAGTATACCTTCAATTCGAATTGGTTCATGAGCGTAATGGATCAGTACAATTACGGAAATCCTTACAAGGAGCGTCGTGCGCATCATCCTTATGTGACGGTTGGTTATATTCGAGAAGCAACACGTATCATGGTTTCTTACGGACGTCAACGCGCAGGTATGTTCTGTGTGGGTGGGGTATGTCGTCAAGTACCGGCGTCGAATGGTTTAACGATTTCCCTAACTCAAAGCTTCTAATCCTACGGATATGAAAAAGATATTTTTTGCTCTTCTAATTTTAGCTGCTTGCCTATCAAGTTCTTGCGACAAGGTGAGTAACCCATTTCCGCCGGCACTAGAAATTGACACGACTATTTACCCTGGGTTGTGGAGTGACTATGTAGCGAATGAATGGCCTGATTTTTCAACCTTGCCCAATGAAGATCCTGAACGCAATGTGTTGATCGAAGATTTTACAGGCCATACATGTGCCTATTGTCCAAACGCTGCGGTGATCGCACACGACATTCACCTTGCCAATCCAAACCGCGTATTTGTCGCGTCGATTCACGCTTCGAACGACGGTACAAACACATTCCAAACAACATCCACAGCCTACCCAATCAAATTCTGGAATACCCCAGGAGTTAATATTGCGTTTGCCTTCGGTTTGGGTGCAACAAATCCAACAGGTTTCACTGGAAATCCAGCAGGAATGGTCAATCGTCAGAATGACGCCGGCTTGTATTTTCCTGGTCCTATCCAATGGCAAACTTGGGCAGATAATGCGTTGGCGACAACGTTAAAAGTGGCTGTTAAAGCAAAAGTGAATTATTTTGAATCGCCAAAACACGGATTTTACTTGCACACGGAGGTGGAAAAATTGGATGCCTCATTGGGTGAACTTGGTATGGTTACGTACATCATGGAGGATTCTGTTGTCGGCCCACAGCTCGTAGGGAGTGTTTACACCACAGATTATGTGCACCGTGACATCATGCGCGGAACCATTGATGGATCAACATGGGGCAAGGTATTGACATCCGACTTGATGAAAAACGGAAAGTACTATGTGGATTACAGCTACATCATTCCAGACCAATTGGCTCCGCAAGGCACTACCTCAACACACAACGCCGAAAACATGCATGTCTTGGTGTATGTGTATGACACTGCAACGAAGGAGATTCTTCAAGTCATCAAGAAAAAACTGCTGTAACCCTTCAATTCTGAGGGAAAATAAAGTTTTGAACATCTATCAGGTTCGACTTTATTTTTGTCTAAATTGCTTTCACTAAAACGACTATTGTCATGTTGGAATTGACCAAACACATTCTTACGAAAGTGAGTTTTGATGCGTCTCTATTTCAAAAGGAATTGGAGAAAGCATTGAAATGGCTCACAGATGCCGAAGAAATTCGCACATTTAAAGATTGGTGTATTACAGAATTTGGAAATCGATTTCCCGGAATAATAAAGAATGCGTTTGCCTTGAGGTAAGACCTATTCGAATTCAACCAATACGCTTCCCTTTTCAACGACTTGTCCAGCAGAAATAAGGATCGATTTCACGATTCCCGTTCCTTCAGCCTTCAATACGTTTTCCATTTTCATCGCTTCGAGCGACAATATTTCATCTCCAGGTTGTAATTCTTGTCCAACGCTAATGGTTACCTGTACAATACGACCGGGCATTGGAGCTTGAAGCTCTTTTAGTTTTCGCACTTTCGGTACGTCAAGACCCATTGCAGAAATCAACGCATCCAAAGCACCTTTTTTGCGAATTTCGAAAACACGGTGATTAATTTTTAAACGGAGAAGTTGATCCTCAGATTTATCCTCGAGCAATTCACCATGAAAGACTTGGCCGTTGTGAATGAGCTTGAAAAACGTATGGTCCTCCCATTCAAGTACAGCCCCGTCAGCTCCTTGCACATCTTTTCCATCAATATTCCATGTTCGATTTGCCATGTCTTCTTTTTTGACAAAAATAGTAGAAAGAATTGCGCATTGAAGGAGTTTATCACCTCGAATTGAAATTATTTCAGCAGTTTTGTATAAATGCAATCCTTTTAATGATGAAAATGAAATTTATTTACCTCACCATTGGTCTAATTTTGGCTTCGTGTGGACACAAGCAATACGATGAAACGGTCATTGGGTATGATGAGAATTATGAGGATGAGCTTTATTTGGAGGATGCCGTTGACACACCTACGGAACGACCAATTTACCGCGCAACGGAGACCATCCTAACAGATCTTATTCATACACGCTTGGATGTCAATTTCGATTGGGCAAAATCACGCATGAACGGTACCGCGACAATCACGGCGAAGCCACACTTTTATGCTTCGGATAGCCTCATTTTGGATGCCAAAGGAATGGACATTTTAAAGGTAAGCATGGACAACAAGGCCTTGACGTACACCTACGATAGTCTAATCCTCCGCATCAATTTGGGAAGAACTTTTACACGCACTGAAACTTATACGGTAGTCATTCAATACGTTTCCAAACCAGAAGAACGTACAACAGGCGGTAGCGCTGCGATTACGTCCGATAAAGGTTTGTACTTCATCAATCCAACGGGCAGTGACAAGTCGAAAATGCCAATGATTTGGACACAAGGAGAAACGGAATCGAGCTCGGTTTGGTTCCCAACAATCGATACACCAAATGCCAAAACAACGCAAGAAATCTACATGACAGTGGCGGATAAATACGCTACGTTATCAAACGGAAAATTGGTGTCTTCGAAGAAAAACGCGGATGGAACAAGAACGGACCATTGGAAACAAGATCTACCACATGCTCCGTACCTGTTCATGATGGGTGTTGGAGAATTTAAGGTGGTGAAAGACACGTATTCACGTCCCGATGGTACAAAAATGGAGGTCAATTACTACGTTGAACCACAATGGGAATCTTCAGCTAAAGCCATCTTTGGTGAAACACCTGCAATGATCGCACACTTCTCGAAATTACTTGGCGTGGAATATCCATGGGACAAATACCATCAGATTGTTGCCCGCGATTATGTGTCTGGCGCAATGGAAAATACCGGCGCTGTAGTTTTTGGAGATTTCGTGTACAAAACAGAACGAGAGTTGTTGGATGGAAACGATCAATCGACAATCGCTCACGAATTGTTCCACCATTGGTTTGGAGACTTGGTGACGTGTGAGTCGTGGTCGAACTTGCCTTTGAACGAGTCGTTTGCCAATTATTCTCAATACCTGTGGGATGAATACCGTTATGGACAAGATGAAGCTGATTACCAAGCTGAAGCAGAAACAGATGGGTATTATCAGTCGGCGCAAATGCAAGGGTATCACAATTTGATCTGGTTTGATTACTACGATAAAGAGCAAATGTTTGATGGCCATTCCTACAACAAGGGAGGGCGGATCCTTCACATGTTGCGCAATCATCTTGGTGACGATGCCTTCTTCAAGGGGATTCAAAACTATCTAACAACGAATAAATTCAAACCGGCAGAATTTCATCAATTGAGATTGGCCTTCGAAGAGGTATCCGGTCAGGACTTAAATTGGTTTTTTAATCAATGGTTCTTGGGCGCTGGTCACCCTGTTCTCGATGTATCGTATGAAAATGATACAATCAATAATCGTGTAAGTGTGATTGTGAGTCAAAAGCAAGATTTGGAGTTGTCTCCGATTTTCAGAATGCCAGTTGACATTGCTGTTTATGATGCAACGGGCAAACATGTGTTCCCAATGCTCATCGATTCATTGAATCAAAAACACACTTTCACTTACACAGGTGAATTAAAGTCCATTGTGTTTGATGACCAAAAGATGCTTTTGGCGAAGGTGCGCGAGGAAAAACCTGCCGATCAATACCTGTTTGAGTACTACAATGCAACACGTTACAAAGCGAGAAAAGAAGGGTTAATCAATGGAACACAAGGTCCAATCGTAAAATTACCGAAAGGGCAGCAACTCATTTTGGACGCCTTGAATGACAAGTTCTGGGACATTCGTTTGATTGCGATCGAAAAGGCAGTAAAACTCAAAGATGAAAATGTTGGCAAAGCAAACAAAATGATCCGCGACTTGGCTCTAAACGATTCGAATTCCTCTGTACGCGCTGCGGCATTGGCCTATTTATCGTCGAAATTGGAAAATGCGGAATTGATTTCAATTTGCACAGATCGCCTGGAAAAAGACCAAAGCTACCTTGTCATCAGTGCAGCACTGAAGAGTTTGGGAAAAATCGATGTTGAATTGGCCTTAAAGAAGGCGAAGGTTTTAGAGTCGGAGCAGTCGTCTAAAATGATTTCAGGGATCGCAAGCTTGTACGGAACTCATGGAAAAGCGGACGCCTTGGAATTTTTCGAGAAAGCCTTGCGTGGAAATGTACTTCAAGGTTTTGATCAATTGGGTGTTCTCAACGCTTTGACATTTTTTAATGTCCGCCAAGAACCAGTAACCATTCAAAAGACATTCGAGCTTTACAAATACATGAACGAAACAGGCGGCTATTATACGAAGATGTTCATGAGTCAAAATGTAGCCTATTTGATTTCGATGTTCGAGACAAAAATGACTGAGCTTGACGAGGAAATTGCGGCACATGAAAAAAACAACAATGCCGCTTATGCGGATGAAGCGCGCCGAAAGAAAAAAGAATTTAATGCCTTGAAAGAATTGTTTATGACACTTCCAACCGAAGAATAATCAAGGTCTTGCACCACGAAACCCGGTCCTATTGATCGGGTTTTTTTGTGTCCAAACGAAACTTTTTTCGCTCCCAATGTTTGTTATATTGAAGATTCAATCTATATTTGATTAATTATTCGTCAAAACAATGCTTAAATAATCGACATGAAACATTTAAAAACGGGTGACAAGGCGCCAGACTTCTCTGGTAAAGACCAAAATGGCAACACAATTTCTCTTGGAGATTTCAAAGGAAAAAAATTGGTAGTGTATTTCTACCCTAAAGACGATACACCAGGATGTACTGCTCAAGCGTGCAGTTTGCGCGACAATTATGCGCTATTGATGGATAAGGGTATTTCCATTTTGGGCGTGAGTTCAGATTCTACGGCATCGCACACAAAATTCATTACGAAATATGAACTTCCATTTTCCTTGATTTCGGATGAGAATAAGGAAGTTATTTCGCTTTTTGGCGTGTGGGGTCCTAAGAAATTTATGGGCAAAGAATACGACGGCATTCACCGTACAACCTTTTTAATTGACGAGAATCAAACCATCGTTGAGATCATCAACAAACCGAATACAAAGGAACACGCTGAGGAAATTTTAAAAATTTTCAATTAAAAAAGAACATCGTAAATCGTTTACGACCTTCAGCATATACCTTTGCTTCAACACTAACAAACAACCGCTAACCGAGAGGTTGGAATTAAAACAAAAACGATATGGCAGCAAAAGATGTAAACCCGGAAAAATTAAAAGCGCTCCAGCTTACAATGGAGAAATTGGACAAGGCCTATGGAAAAGGTGCGGTGATGAAATTGGGGGATTCTCCAGTTGAAAAGGTAGAGGTTATTCCTACTGGATCAATCACATTGGACATTGCTTTGGGAATCAATGGATATCCAAAAGGACGCGTTGTGGAAATATATGGTCCTGAATCGTCGGGAAAAACAACCTTGGCCATTCACGCGATTGCTGAAGTGCAAAAGCAAGGTGGAATTGCTGCTTTTATTGATGCAGAACATGCTTTCGATCAGTTTTATGCGAAGAAATTGGGGGTTGATATTGATAACCTTTTAATTTCTCAGCCTGACAATGGAGAACAGGCTTTGGAGATTGCGGACAATCTGATTCGTTCTGGAGCAATCGATTTGATCATTGTCGATTCTGTTGCGGCACTTACGCCAAAAGCTGAGATTGAAGGAGAGATGGGAGATTCACAAATGGGTTTACAAGCGCGTTTGATGTCAAAAGCATTGCGAAAATTGACGGGTTCCATCAACAAAGCGGGCTGCTGCTGTATTTTCATCAACCAGTTGCGCGATAAGATTGGTGTGATGTTCGGAAACCCTGAAACAACAACAGGTGGAAACGCTTTGAAGTTCTATTCATCCATTCGTATCGATATCCGTAAAGCAAGTCAAATCAAGGAAGGTGAAGATGTGGTTGGAAACCGTGTGAAGGTGAAAATCGTGAAAAACAAAGTGGCTCCACCGTTTAGAAAAGCTGAATTTGATGTCATGTACGGGGAAGGAATTTCGAAAGTCGGTGAAATCATTGACCTCGGGGTTGACCTCAATATTCTGAAGAAAAGCGGTAGCTGGTTCTCATACGGTGAGACACGTCTCGGACAAGGACGCGATTCTGTGAAACAAATCATTCAAGACAATCCTGAGCTTTTGGACGAACTAGAAGCGAAGATCAAAGATGCTCTTGGAGCAAAAGGAGTAGATATTCCAATGCTGCAAGACTAACTGCATATCGTAACGAAGGCGGCACTCTTTCCGGGGTGCCGTTTTTGTTGTGAATGGATTTTGATACTTTTGATTTCTATGATTGAAATGAAACACATCGCATTCATCATCAATGGCGCACGACCGTTGAAGAAAAGCATTCAGTCCATCATCGATGCCTGCGAAGCTGATTCCAACTTCCAAATTTCATACGGAAAGACAAGTAGAGAAAAGGAAGCGTGCGATTTGGCAACAAATTTTTCGAATGAAGGCATTGATCTCATTGTCGCTGTAGGAGGTGACGGAACGGTCAATGAGGTTATGAATGGGCTTATGCGTGCTGAACGAAAAGCACATTTAGCCATTATCCCAAATGGAACGGGCAATGATTTTTACCGCTCGGCATTCAACAATACAACACACGGCGATTTTCTTTCTGCCCTAAAAAATCCAAGATGGATGTCGGTGGATGTGGGGAAGGTACAGAGCGCATTGGGACCCCAGTATTTTCTAAATATTGCGGATGTTGGATTCGGAGCAGCAGTAGTCGAAATCTTGAATAAACAACGCAAATACCTCGGAGGAAAAGCTTCTTATGCCTTAGCGATCTTGCGCACCTTCCTTGGTTTCAAAACACCAGAACTAACGATAGAATCACCTTCTATGTCCTACACAGGGCCAGTATTTATGATTGCCTTCTGCAATGGAGATATGTTTGGCGATGGGCTATACATTCACCCAGGAGCCAAAGTAAATGATGGTCAGTTGAATGTCACACTTCTCAAGAGAATTGGATTAATGGACTATGTCCGAAACCTCAAAAACCTCAAAACAGGTAAACGAATCAATCATCCAGAGGCGTTCTATTTTGTAGAAAATGAATTGAAAATTTCAATTTTCAAAGGGAAGGCGGTAACTGAAACAGACGGGGAACACATTCCTTCCGCTGAAATCAATGTTACAATTGTCCCATCCGCACTCGAGTTGCTGGTAACGGAGAGGTAAAGAGGGCTTTTCTTTTCCATTTTCTTGTGTTCTCGCATAAAATTCCTTAAGTTGCCTTACTTTTTGGGATTTATCACAAAAGACACTGCCATGAAAATAAACGCGTTATTCCTACTGCTCACCGTGTGTTGTATAGCACAAATTCACGCGCAGTCAATTGACAAGACACCTTTTGGTTTCAATAGTCCACTGGCGGAGAATCCAAAAGACACTTCAGCACCAGTAGTCTGGACAGAAGACATAAAAGAGCGATCTATTTTTTCTTCTACGTACCGAAGTACTGACGGTCAGATCAAAGTAGAATACAGCAAAGTTCCAATCAATTATTTCAATACCAACAAACTGCTGGTGCCGATCAACCCAAACCTAAAGGAAATAACAAAACATTCGGCGCTGTGGGCGGCATTGGACCAACCCTTTCCAACATGGCTGTTTGCCAATGGAGCATTTGGAATCACTCTAGGAGAAAACACGACGATGCACGTTGGTGATGAATTGATGCTCAATGGAACTGTAGTTAAGAGGTCGAATATTGAACGAACAAACAATCGTGCTGTTCAGCATTTCAGTGGTACGGGCATTTCTCGAATCCTGGACTTCTTTGAAAACGCCGTAGAATATTCGTATGTATTGAGCGAAGAGGTAACCTCGAATGCGGATGGCTTCACTTTTGACGAGCATTTAGATCTACCTGAAGGCTATACCGCCGATGTAGAGGATGGCTTATTGATCATTCGAAATCTTAAAAAGCAGGTTGTATCCACTTTTCATGCACCACTTTGCTACGATGCCCAGAAAGAATGGACACTTGGTGCATATTCTGTGATTGAAAAAGACAATGAGCGTTACGTTCGATTGACTGTTTCTGCAACCTGGCTAAATGCACCAAACAGACAGTATCCAATCGTTATCGATCCAGTCGTTCAAGGACCAACGGCGCAATGGAATGGGGGTGCAATGCCTTCATGCATCTTACCGAACTACAATGTGGACAGCATTCAGGTTGTGATTCCTGCTGGAGTTACTGTAACTGGATTGTATGTGACGGGTAGTTTTTATGCGGATCCATTTACCACTGCGACAATGAGTCAAGGGGAAATGAAGTACAGCACTACCTGTGGCATTTCTCAAGCTTTTACCATTACTGGAGCAACCGCAACACTTCCTGGAACGGCATACTTGGATTCGTTCAACATTCTTTCACCCTTGATGTGCTGTTTTCCAGAATCATGTAACCCGCAAAGTTTTTTCTTGCGCATGCATCTCGGAAGGACGGGTCCAGGGACTGGCTGCAACACGAGTTTCATACGTTACGACCCAATTACCACCCTTTGGCCTTTTAAGGCTGTCGTTCTTGGGCATACACCAGAACCATACGGAAGCAAATGGAATGTCCCCGCAACCCCAATTTGTTCCAATCAATGCAGCATTACAGGAACCGCCTATGTGTACTATGGTGTTGCGCCATATACCTACACGCACCCTTGGTCGACCCAAACGGTTACGCAAGGTCAAAACAATGGCTGTGGCACTGGCGCAAATAGTTTTCAGTTCACCCTCGATATACCAAACTGCCCTACGTATTGTGATACAACGTCTACCCTTGTGGTGCCTCCACCTGTCATCACCGATGCATGTGGACATGTCGTTATGGGAATTCCTGCAGATGCCGTACCGTTAAAAATCACACCTCAGGTGGATGTGATCATGGATACCTTACTTTGCTCTGGTGCACCGTCAACAATCGCATTGAATTCGTGCGTGCCTAATGGTGTCGTAAATTGGTCTGGCAATGGTCAAAGTGGAACGGGAACCTTTGTAGATACGGTATACAATACAACAAACGCTATAGCCGTAATCCCTTACGCTGCAGTAACATCAGAAAATGGTTGCGTTTCAGATACGGTATACCTGAATCTGTATGTGGAGCCACTTCCAACAGCCAATTTTGTATCAACACCAAATCCAGCCATCGTTGCCATCCCCGTTGACTTTACAAATCAATCACAAAATTACAACGGACCGTTGAGTTATACTTGGACCTTAGATGGTCAAAATTTCTCTGTAGATCAAAACACAGTGAATACCTTTTTCAATCCTGGCGAATATACAATGTGCTTAGCCGTCGAGTCCAACACACTTTGCGCGGATTCTTTGTGTCAACTCATTCAGGTTGTCCCAGCAACGGTGATTCCACCGAACGTCATTACGGCAAACAACGATCAAATCAATGACTTGCTCGAATTCAAGTATTTGGAGTTTTATCCAAACAACTCACTTGTCATTTTGAACCGCTGGGGAAATGTGGTGTTTGAAAAAGTGGGTTACGCAAACGATTGGGATGGTGATAATTTGAACGCAGGAACGTATTTCTATACACTCATTGTCAATGATGGTGAACAAGAATACAAAGGTTTTATTCAGATTGTGCGTTAACTTTTTCGCATTCTTGAGTATACCTTTTTGGAAAAAACAAAAAAAGGATGCGCAACATTTCTAAATCCAAGTTTCTCTCTGGTGTTCAATGTGAGAAGAAATTATTTTTTGACACTCACCGCAGGGAGTTGAAACCTCCCGTTTCTGCGGAACAACAGGCAACCTTTGATATGGGACATGCCGTTGGTGCTTTGGCACAAGCCTATTTCCCAGGAGGGATGGATGCAACGCCAGAAGAACCAGGCATGTACAGTGTCCCAATTGCGAACACGCGTCGTTGGATCAATGAGGGAGTGACTACAATTTACGAAGCGACATTCTCCGCAAATGGAGTTTTTGCGGCTTTGGACATTTTACACCATGTTGATGGGGAGCGTTGGGCCATTGAAGTAAAAAGTAGTACCTCCGTGAAAGACTATCACGTCACAGATGCCTCCTTGCAGTTTTATGCCATGGACCAAGCGGGTTTTCGTCCGGATCGCTTTTTCTTGATGCACATTGACACTTCTTTCATAAAAAATGGCCCCATTGATCCGCAACGTTTCTTTGTTCTTGAGGAACTGACAGAACAAGTACGCAACAATCAACCTTGGGTGGAGAAACGTGTCAATGAGTTGCGAGAGATGTTGGATGGTGACGAGCCTACTGTTGAAATTGGTCCTCACTGCAGCTCGCCATTTTCATGCGATTATCAAGGTCATTGTTGGCGGCATGTGCCCGAAAATTCGGTTTTTTCATTGTACAGCGCAAGGGGTAAGGATTGGAACTACTACAACGTCGGAATTGTGGACTTGCGTGACATTCCTGACCTCGATGTCTTGAACCATAGGCAGCGATTGCAAGTCGAAGGTCAAATGCATGGGACGGGATTTGTAGACGAGGAGCGACTGCATGAGTTTTCTCGAGAGTTTCAGTTTCCACTTTATTTCTTTGACTTTGAAACCATCTTTACAGGTTTGCCTGTGTTGGATGGAACACGTCCTTATCAGCAAGTGCCTTTTCAATATTCACTGCACATTTTGTCGGAGGATGGGTCTATAGAACATAGAGAATTCTTGGCCACACCAGCAGATTTTGATTCCCATACAGCTCTTGATCCGCGTCAACAACTCATTCAAAAGCTACGTGCCGACATAGGACCTACAGGATCTGTCGTTGCCTACAATGCTGCATTTGAAATTGGAGTTTTAAATGGGCTTGCCGAAGCATTCCCTGAAGATACGGATTTCCTTGTCGGACTTACCAATCGCTTTGTTGACCTACTCGTGCCGTTTAAACAGGGCTGGTACTACCTGCCTGAAATGGGTGCGTCGGCTTCGATAAAGTCTGTTCTTCCAGCCATCAACCCAGACTTTGGGTACAATGATTTGGTGATTGGAAATGGTGGTGATGCCAGTGCAATTTTTCACTCCATGATTACCGGTGATTTTGATGGCGATGAGGCAGAAACACGTCGTCATTTGATGGCCTATTGTGAGCGCGACACCTTTGGGATGGTGGTTGTTTGGCGAGAGATTTTCAGGGGATAGTTTTTTTCTTCGCTCTCACACTCACTCTCAATCTATTCTTTGACTAGTTTTCCAATTGATAGTATTCCTTTTTCGTCATGCAATTCGTAAAAATATAGTCCTTTAGCAAGATCTCCTGTATCAATCAATTCGCTAGGAGAAATTTCCCGATACACTATTTTATGTCCAAAATTATTATAGATTGAAAGTGCCAATTGCCCAATGCTTTTGCAGTTAATCCGAAGTTCTGAAGTAAAAGGATTTGGACCAATCACATATGATTTATTGGAATGCAGTGTTTCGATTCCTGAGGTGGTGCACAATTCAATTTGAGTAGATGAAGTGGCGGTAGTATCAATTTCACTCAAGGCAAATGCTATTCCTTTCAAAACGGCCGCATTCGGAATAACAAAGGTGGTAATCGTATCGATTTGACCGCATCCTACTTGTGGCCAAAAGCCCGAAACGTTGTAATACACCCTCAATTCCATGGTATCAGAATTGGCGCTTGTCTCATAGTAGGCAAGTTGAGGACAAGATGTCCCGTAACCATAAGAAAATGAAACTGAAGTTTGCAATACCACTGTGTCGCAAGAAACATTAAGACGCTGAATTTGTAAATTATCTTGAGCCAAGCATTGTAGAGATACGAAAATCAAACTTAGGAGTCCAAGGAGGTAGTGGTTCATTTTTAGTTTTTTCAACTAAATATAGTCATTAATAGAAATCAAGATTCATTAATTTTTTAAAACAAGTCTGCGAAGCTGCAACGAAGTTAAAAGATCCGATAACTGTCATGAGAGAATGAAAAAAACCAGAGTTGGTGTATCCGCTCTCGCTCTAGGTTTTTTGTATCTGAAACGCTTGTATTGTCGCATTAAATCAACTCAGATTTTTAATCATTGCGTATAGAATTCTTGAAAGCTCGTCGGCTTTTATTAAATAGGAATTGAAAGTCTTTGAACGAGTCTCAGCCTTTATTTTTTCTCAACAACGAATCCTTCGTCATTCTCATTTTGCTTCACGCACTGAAAAATAAAGGCTGGTTATAAAGAATATAGAACGAGAAAGAAAGCGAGAATGAAGTAAAAAAATAAAGGCTGAGAACGAGTCTCAGCCTTTATTTTTTTGTACCTCGGGCCGGAATCGAACCGGCACGCCCGAAAGCACAGGATTTTGAATCCAGCGCGTCTACCAGTTCCGCCACCGAGGCATTTCGAAATTGGTGCACAAATTTAATACTTTATTTCAACTCGCCACGCAGATTTGCGCAAATTATTGGAATTATAGTTTGGAAACCTTCATCAAACGCTCATTCTTGCTATCGGAAATTTTCAAAAAGTACATCCCAGATCCAATGCCATCCAATTGACTGAATTGTACAGAACTACTCTGTGGTGATGCAATCAGTGAAGCAATCATGCGCCCTTGCGCATCCAATAATGTAATGTTTGTTTCTTCACTTACACTTTCTCCAAGTTCTACATACAAGTTGCTCGTAAATGGATTCGGAAAAACTTCTGCCTTTTGAAACGCAAGCTCATTCATACCGGTCATACTGCAACCATTCAAAGTCCCGGGCATGTTGATGTCCAACCACGCTATACGACGTGTGTACCAATCTTTCAAGCGCTGCACTTCTTCCGCATACGTTTGAGCAGGTGGCTGTACCTCGCCTGTGCCTGTGGCAACACCCATATTCCCCCATGTTAGGTAATGCCACGCCTGACTTTCGTTCACCACATTGGCGACAGAGTCAATTTTCGCATGAATGTACGGCAAGCTTAAAATGTTTCTGCGCAAATCATCGTAGCGACAGCGCAATTCATTCGCGAATAAGGTGTCTTGTAAAAGTCGTATGTACCAACCGCAGGCATTGACATCTTGATCAACCTGTCCATACATGAATTGTGACCCGTCTTCAGAACCGCTCCACATGTCTTTTTGTGACCAGTCAAAATCCCATACTGGACCAGCATGTAGTTTTTTATACGTCCCGTCCGAATAGTCTTTGTCTTTCCAGAAGAAACGACTCTTTTTGAATCCGTCGACATTTCTAGTCACCTCGCTGATGATAAAGTAGTCGATGAACGATTCAGTATGCATAAAACGCCGGTAGCCAAAGTTTGGATCGTCATACCCAACAGAGTACAGTGCTGTTTCTAATTGATTGATGTAGTTTTGAATGTAGGTCTTTTGCGCCGGAACAATGTCGGATGGCTTTGGATAGTAATACACATAATGGATGTCCAAGCCCGGAAACCCAATAGGAGAATAGTTGCTCAACCAGGAGTTTGTCGCATCATAGTAATCAATTTTAATGATGTACCCTCCCGTAGCATCTAACCCTAAAATCTCATTGGTGTCTAATTTTGCAATATCGATTCTGAAGGTGTCGCGCTTGATTTTTTCTGAAAGCATGTAGATACCCTTGTAATCGCCATCGATGACAACATCTACAAATCGTGATCGTACAGCATAATGTCCCATAGAGTCGAACAAGTTGAATGGTACAAAATTTCGCGCAAAGGATTTGTCGTTGTAGTTGGCCAACAGGTTCCAATCACTTTCAGCAGGCATTCCAAGGAGGGAAGAATCAATGTCGTTTCCAAGATTGTCACGCAGTTCAAATGAATAAGGCTTTTGCGGCAATGAAAGGGAATAGTTTCCACGGTATTCCAAACCAATTTTTCCGTTGTATTCATTGAAGGGATCTACCAAGTGGTTCCTGTTTCCTGGGCCATTGTAAATGATACCCATATCAACGTTGGTTTTGATGTCCGTCTGAATGGCTTGACCTCCTGTGTTGATCACAACAATGGGCAAATCCGATTCTGCAAATTGAAAATAATC
>JBDKGB010000089.1:0-16772 GCA_039798485.1 Bacteroidota bacterium | reverse complement strand
CACATTCCACCGCAGAAAGGCATTCGACTAGAAGCGTTTTATCCCCTGCGTTTTCCAACGTTTGAGAGTTCTCCCAAAGAAACCAAAGCCTTGATGCAAATTGCGGTGATCGGTGGCGTTGAAAATCGTCGCAAGGACTTACTCGGTAGTTTGACCTTGATTGAATCCATTTCGGACCTAAACATTCGCATCGTATTTTTAGGCAAAAGTGATCCGAAGAAGGAAGAAGTGATTGCGTTTAAAAAAGCATTAGAGGACAGGTGCTTGCAAGACAAGGTCATCCTTTTTGATGATTTTGTGGATGCGCAGCGCTTTGATGAAGTATTAAAATCCACGGATTTTATCTGGCCGATGGTGCATCCGGAAACAGAAAGTGCCAAGGAGTATTTCCGAAACCAAATCCCGGGCGCCTTAAATGTGGCCTTGGGCTATAAAATCCCACTTTTTGTTCATCGTGAGTATGCCTCATCTTGGAGCGATTTGCATACTGCTGCGACCTATGCATTGGAAACATTCCGTGAAGACCTCGAGAAAGCAATTGAGAATCATCAAAAGTTGAGTGATGAACTCTTACAAAACCCGAAGTATTCAATGGCTTATCAGGAGGAAAACTACGTGAAATTTATCTTTGACACCGCGTCAATAAAGTAACTTTCTTGGATTTGATTCCGAAAAAGTCATGACTTTCTTGGATTTGATTCCAAAAAAGTTCTATTTTTGAAAAAAATACCATGATTCAGCGCCAAATTCAAGAGGATGTTCACCAAAAGTTTTTCCAAGGAAAGGCGATCATTATTTTAGGTCCACGTCAAGTTGGAAAAACGACTTTATTGAAACAGCTTGTCTTTGAACAAGAGCGTGCGCTATGGTTGAATGGGGATGATTTTGATGTCCAACAAATTTTCAATGAGCAGGTTAGTGCATTAAGAATACAATCCTTATTGGGGGATAAAAAAATTCTGATTATTGACGAGGCGCAGCGGATCAAAGAGGTGGGATTGAAATTGAAACGTATCACTGACACGCTGAAGGATGTGCAACTGATTGCCACAGGAAGTTCTGCCTTTGAGTTGCTAAATTCATTGAATGAACCGTTAACAGGACGGAAGTGGGAATATAAATTGTTTCCTTTTTCATTTAAAGAAATGTCGAATCACCATGGATTATTGGAAGAAAAACGGCAACTTTTACACCGTTTGGTTTTCGGTTATTATCCAGAGATTGTCAATTTTCCAGGACAGGAACTGGAGCGCTTGAAGTTATTGACCGACAGTTATTTGTATAAAGACATTTTGTCTTGGGATGGTATTCAAAAGCCAGATCGCATCACGAAGTTACTGCAAGCGTTGGCCTTTCAAGTGGGATCTCAAGTCTCGTACAACGAATTGGCGCAGCTTTGTTCAATGGATTCAAAAACTGTAGAGAAATACATCTTATTACTTGAGAAGTGTTTTGTTATTTTTCGGGTTGGAAGCTTCAGTAGAAATTTGAGGAATGAATTGAAAACGAGCAAAAAAATCTATTTCGTGGATAATGGCGTTAGAAATGCGTTGATTGCTAATTTTTCGCCTGCTGAAACGCGACAAGATATTGGTGCACTTTGGGAGAACTTTTTAATGTCGGAACGCTATAAACAGAATGAATATGGATCAGCGTTTAAGAATTCATATTTCTGGAGATTAAAATCTCAACAGGAAATAGATTTTTTAGAGGAGTCGAATGGCGAAATCAGTGCGTTTGAATTTAAGTGGAATTCGCAGAAATCTGTTCGTTGTCCGCTTGCCTTTCGTAACGCATATCCAACTGCTCATTTTTCGGTGATTACTCCGGAGAACCTCGAAGATTTCGTACTTTAGGTTTTACTGACTGCTCCCGTCCCCAAACCCGTTCTGCTCCAAAATGATCTTTGCTTTGGCGGAGCCTACAACCCTGGTCAATTCTTCGAGGCTTGCTTTTTTTATGGCAGAAACGGTCTTGAAATGCTTCATGAGTGCTTCTTGTGTCTTCTTACCGATGCCCGCAATTTCGGTGATCTCAGAGGTTAGCGCTCCTTTGCTCCGGCGATTTCGGTGATGGGTAATCCCAAAACGGTGCGCCTCATTCCGCATAAATTGAACAACCTTTAAACTTTCAGAGCGCTTGTCGATGTAAATGGGCAAGGAGTCTCCCGGAAAGAAAATCTCCTCCAAACGCTTGGCAATGCCGACGATGGCAACCTTTCCTCGGAGTTCCAATTGTTCTAATGCCTTCAACGCAGCACTCAATTGTCCTTTTCCGCCATCAATAATGATCAGTTGCGGCAAAGTCTGACCTTCATCCAACATCCTGCGGTAACGGCGGTAAACGGCTTCTTCCATCGTTGCGAAGTCATCAGGACCAACCACCGTTTTGACATTGAAGTGGCGGTAATCTTTTTTGCTCGGCTTGGCATTTCGAAATACCACGCAGGCAGATACAGGGTTTGTCCCTTGGATGTTGGAGTTGTCAAAACATTCCATATGCACGGGCAGTTCCGTCAAACGGAAGTCTTTTTTGACTTGCTCGAGTATGCGGTTGGTGTGTTTTTCTGGATCTTTGATTTTCTCCTGCTTGGCCTTGTCGAGTCGGTAAAACTTGGCATTGCGTAAGGAGAGTTCAACCAATTGTTTTTTATCTCCGCGCTGTGGCACGTGTACACTAAAATCGGGGAAGCTTAGGTCAAGTGGGATGTCCGTAACAACTTCTTTGGAGCTACTTTCATACCGCGCACGCAATTCGGGCAAGACGTAACCTAAAATTTCTTCTCGAGTTTCGTCTAATTTTTTCTTTACTTCGGCGGTGTAGGCATGGATGATGGAGCCATTGTGAATGACCAAATAGTTCACGAATGCCGCATCATTTTCTTCAAGCAAGGTGCAGACATCGACCTCGTGAATGCTGGGCGAAACGATCGTGCTTTTCGCTTGAAATTGTTCGAGATTCTGAATTTTTACCTTCAGGGCTTGGGCCTGTTCGAACTCAAATTTTTCTGCGTGGCTGAGCATTTGCTGCTTCAAGGTACGGATCACCGATTGACTATTTCCTTTGAGCAAATACTCGATTTGCGTGATGTAGTCGTTATAGGTCGCTGTCGTTTCGTTACCAACACAGGGTGCTAAGCAATTTCCGAGGTGGTACTCCAAACAAACTTTGTATTTCTTTTCCTTGATTTTTTTATCCGCTAAGTCCAACGTACAAGTACGTAAGGGGTAGAGCTCACGTATTAGGGAAAGCAAAGTTTGCATCACCTTTCCACTCGGGTAGGGTCCGAAATATTTTGACCCGTCGCGGATAAGGTAACGTGTTGAGAACACGCGTGGAAAGGGTTCGTTTTTTACACAAATCCATGGGTAGGTTTTGTCGTCCTTCAGCTGAATGTTGTACTTCGGTTGGTATTTCTTGATGAGGTTGTTTTCCAGCAAGAGCGCATCCAACTCCGTGTCCACCACGATGTATTGCAAATCCACGATGCGCTTGACCAATAAATAGGTTTTCCCGTTTTCTGGCGTTTTTGTAAAATAGGAAGTGACGCGTTTTTTCAGGTTTTTGGCCTTCCCTACATAGATGATCGTTCCTGCACTGTCGAAATACTGGTATACACCCGGTTTTTCAGGAAGTGTTTTCAGTTTGAGTTGCAGTTGGTCATTTTGAACGGACATCCCTCAAAAATAAGGAATACAAAGAGATTTTCAGTAAACCTGTAATCTTAAGATCGAATTAAGTTGCCCTTTAATCGTTCGAAATAATTTCATACAATTCGCTCAAATTCGGCGAAATGATGATTTCAATGCGGCGATTTTTTGCTTTGTCATTCGGGTCAACAGGGTGGAACTCAGAACGACCAGCTGCCATCAATTGTGCCGCGTTCATTTTTGAGTTGGACAGTAAAATGTCAATCACCGATGTTGCACGAAGCACCGACAATTCCCAGTTGGATGTCGGATGAGATGCGCTCACCAGTTTGTCGGTATCTGTATGACCTTCAACGATAATTTCCAAGTCTTTTTCATTCTCAAGCACCTTCGCCAACTCAACAAGCGCTTTCTTTCCATTGGCCTCAACTACGGTGCTGCCCGAAGCAAACAAGAGCTTCGCCTCCATGCTGACATAGATTTTTCCGTTTTTCTGAACGACCGTCAATCCTTGGCTTTCAAACCCTTTCAAGGCATTGGCAACTTTCGCCTTCAACAATTTTGTCGCTTCATCTTTTCTGGCAATCGCTTCTTCCAATTCGTTTACACGCTGCTCACGTTCTTCAAGCATTTTTTGCTTGTTGATCAACTCATTCTCCAATGCGGTTAGCGCATCCTCTTTGCGCTGAAGTTCTAAGTTTTTGGCTTCCAGTTCCGCTTGAAGTGCTGCCGTTTCTTTAGCACCAGAATTGCGCAATTTGTCAAACGAACGCTCTAGTGATTCATTTTGGGTTTTAAGCTTGTCGTATTGGGATTGCAGCAAACGCAAATCATGACCAAGTTTCGTGGTGTCAACACTAAGCTCGCCCACCTCCTTTTTCAAGACGGAAAAGCGGGCCTCCAAGTCTTTTGCCTTGCCCTCATTGTCCAATGCACTGCTCTTGTATTTCGCCAATTCTTCAGCGCATACTTTTTCGCGCTCAACAAGCTCTTTGTATTTTTTTGCAGGAACGCACGCCGTAAAAATGGCCACAGCCGCGATTGGAATCAATTTTTTCATGAGGATGTATTTGTCCTGCAAATGTCCTCAATTCATACCTTGACTTTTGTGAACCCCTCACGCTTTTATAAACACTGAAAATTGAATAACGCGAATTACTCAAACAAAGGACACGCCGATGTGCTGTTGCGCTCTTTCCGACAGGTGTTGAAACTGAGGGAAATTTCATGGCTATTGCTGCTCGCTTTTCGCAATGCTGAAATGGTCGCGTCAAAGGAATATTGTATTGATAAACGTTGATTTAGTTTAAATCCTGCGAAAAACATTAGACAATCTTGATTTCTGTAGCCCAATCCGAAGTTGAATTTGTTGTTGAGATCAGCCATCATTTGTAAGTCAAATGCCATCGGTCCACGGCTTGGAATCTTCAATAGAACAGCAGGAATCAACGTAAAATTTTCGGTGAACTGAAAGCGGTAGCCGGCATTGAATAGGGCGTGAAAATGAAATTTAGAGGCTACACCAATGTCTTTCCAACGGGATGCAATGAGGTGATCAAGCACCAATCCAGCGTAATAATTTTGCCCATTCCACCAAGCGCCAAAAGTGGCATCAGGCACGATAAACGAGGCCTCTTTCAACACGGTCGGATCTGGATCTATGGACGTGCTTGAACTTGGATCGTAGCCTAGCTGAATCACGCCACCGTAGAGGCCAAGTGACAAACGAGTGTCGCGGGTAAAATTGAAATGGGCGGCATAGGCTGCATTGAGTCTATTGGTGTTGAACTGCCCGATGCGGTCGCTCTCAAACCTTAACCCTACACCCTGTCTTGCCGATAAATACTGCTTTCGTTTTAAACTCAAAGGAGCAGATACGGTGAACATTCCAGATTTCGGTGCACCATCAAATCCAACCCATTGTGTGCGGTAAAGGGTGTGTACATCAATACAGGATTTGATGCCAGCATGTGCAGGATTAAGTGCAAATTGATGGGCTGACCACTGTGAATATTGCGCGATTTGTTGTCCGAAAACAACGCTAGTTTGCACAAGCAAAATCAAAACAGCACCGGTGTGAAGTAGTCGTTTCATCGAACCAAAGTTATGCTGCCGTGAAACACTTGTTCGTTCGAATCGCGCAATTCGATGATGTAAAAATAAACACCTTCTTGAAGCGGATTTCCATTGTGTGTGCCGTCCCATTCTTTGCTGCCGGTATATCCAATGGACTGAAAAACCTCTTGGCCCCAGCGGTCAAAGATCTTTACAAAACAATCTGTATAAGTACTGATCCCAAGAATTTCCCACGTGTCATTTGTTCCGTCATTGTCTGGGGAAAAGGTGTTTGGAATCATCAAAGGTGAAGCAACACTCACCACCACCTGGTCCTGAAGGGTGCAACCGTTTGCGGTTGCTGTCAAGGCATAAACAGTAGTCACTTCTGGACTCACAAAGGGCGTTAAACTGTTGGTATCGCTCACGCCAAAGGCCGGACTCCATATAAATGTTGTGCTGCTGCTCGAACCGTTTAACTGCACACTCTCGCCCGGTTGAATGGCAACATCTGGTCCTGCGTTTACCGTTAAAGCATATACTGAAATCGGAATTCCTGATGAGGTAATTGTCACAGGACATTGGGCATAGCAACTGTTTTGAACGGTCAACACGTCGCCATCGGAAAATTCACTGGTTTGAAATACGCTGTCGCTTGTCACCGCCACAAGGGTATCATTGATGAACCATTGGTAGGTACCCGAATCAGGACATGCGCTCAATCCTGCGCTCGCCGTAACGAGTTCATTAGGACAAATCGTGGTGGCACTTGCCGAAATAGAAATCGAACTTGCTGCGCGATCTACACCAGCGCCAGCCAAGGTAAGGTCAAAGGTACTTTCAGCTGGACTTGTCAATCCTGGGGCAAGTGATTCGCCCGAAACTACAACATAATAGGTGGTAGATGGATTGAGCACAGCGGTCAAACTAAATGGTGCTGAGCCATTTGAAACGCAATTTCCAACGGCAGCATAAGAAGCGGCATCGCAAGGAATACTTGCACTGAGAATGGTAGCTTGGAGTGCTGTACCAACCTCAAATCCAGTCTGAAACACAAGGTTTGAAAAGTTAAGTTGCACTGTTCCTCCGGTTGTATTTGTCGTGAACTTAAACCAAATGGTATTGTTGGCGGTAAAACAGAAATTGAAGTCGTCTTCACACCCCGGACAAACAGTTTTGTTGGCTCCAATATTGGTCACCGAAACGGTGGTATTTGGGCACAATTCAAGTGCTTGTCCACAAACATTGTAATCACTTTGTGCGACCGAAATGTGTGATAAAAGTGCCGTTAACAAGAAAATAACAAGGGGCCTCATCTGAAGTTTAATTCGCCGAATTTCTCGCTGAAATTAAGGAATTTCGGTCAAGAAAGCACAAACATCCGTAAATTGCAGCGCCGAATTGAATGCTGTTTAGTGCTTTATTGCCAATTTTGGCACAGCTTTCGCAAACGGCGGCAACATTAAAAAATAAGGACTATGAAAAGAATCGTTACACTTTCGTTCATCTTTTTCCTCACAATCATGGGCGCAACGGCCCAAAAAATCGATTATGAAAATAGTGGAAAATGGTTCCTAGGACTCAATGTCGGTGGAACATGGCAAACGTCTGACATAAAGAACCAAACCTATGCAGGGTATGGTCTTGTGCTGGGAAAATCATTCAACTACAATTACGGAAAGCACTTTGTATTCGACCTGAGAGCGAGGTATTTGCACGGTGAATGGTATGGAAAGGATGCTGATTCTTCTTATTTCACTAAAATTTCCGGTACGGACACCACATTCAATTTCCATGGAATAAACAATTTCCAATCGACCCAAAATAGATTGGCGCTTGAGTTGGTGATACATGGAAACAGAATTCGCGAGCGAACAGGGTTTGACCCATATATATTTGGTGGTATTGGTTTGACGTGGGCGGAACTAAGAGCGGATTATACCAATATGTTTGATCAAACGAATACCATGGATGGTGGCTATGAAGAGTCATTAGAGACGGGATATAAGGTAAAATTCATGCCCAGCCTTGGTTTCGGTCTTGGCTACCAAGTTGGCAAACGCACAACAATTGGAATTGAACACAAAACAACCTTCACAGGATACGACTTATACGATGGTTTACAAAGCACAATTCATACAAGAAATGACATGTACCATTACACGTCTTTCTTTGTGAACTTCCGATTCAGAGATCGAAATGGCAATGCCAGCGGTGGTTCCAACACAACTGGTGGCGGGACAAACGGGTCTGGAAACATCAACAACTACAACACGACGCAAGGGTGTCTTTCACCAGTCGTTACGTACATTCAGCCGGCGTCAGGAAACACAAATGCTGCTAACCAATCTGCTCACATATCGGCGACAATTGCCAATGTAACAAACCTCAACAACGTCATGCTACGGGTGAACGGTATTGTTTCTACAAACTTTACCTTCAACCTTCAAACCATGCGTTTTGATGCGGATGTATTGCTTCAACAAGGCGCCAACACATTTGAAGTTTCAGCAACAAACATGTGCGGTAGTGATGCAGAGACAATCACCATCAATTACCAACCGTGCTTGAACCCAATTGTATTGTTCACAGACCCTGTGGCAACGAATACGAGTGTTTCAACAACAAGCTATACGGTTCATGCAGATGTTTACCATGTAACAGATCGCAACAATCTAGTGTTCACGGTAAATAGTATTCCGAACAATGCGTTCTCATTTGACCCACAGACGGGTAAATTCTCTGTGACAATCAACTTGGTGGAAAACAACAACATCATCGAGCTCTCTGCAACAACAGCATGTGGAAAGGATGTGAAATCAACGACCATCATTCGCAAAACGTGTCAAATGCCGGTGATCGCCTTGACGACTCCTGCAACATCGAGTTTGACCGTAAGAACAGCGTCGTTCCCATTCACCTTCAAAACCCAACACGTAGTTGCAAAAGCAAATGTGATGATTTCATTGAATGGCCAAAATCTCTCATCATTCACCTTCAACGCTACAACGGGTGTAGGAGCTGCAAATGTTGGGTTGATTCCTGGTGTGAACACCATTATCATTACGTCGTCAAACGGCTGTGGAACGGATACGGAAACCATCACAGTTAATTATGACAATTGTGTCCCTCCAACCTTGACCATTACCAATCCAACGATGAACAATGCGACGTTTACGAATCCGCAAATTTCATTGGTAGCAATCGCACAAAACATCACAAACCAGCAAGGTGTTTCCATCACAATGAATGGTCAATCGATCAGCAACTTCACGCTGAACACTGCCAATGGCCAAATTCAAGCAGGGTTGAATTTGAACCAAGGCTTGAATGTGATTGCAGTGACAGTGGTGAACGGATGTGGTACAGACATTAAAACAATCAATGTCAACTATACGCCATGTGTTCAGCCAAGCATTCAGATCACAAACCCAACAATGAATGGCTCTACGGTGAATGCGTCATTGTTTGCGTTGACGGGTATGTTCCAGAACATTTCAAATGCACAAGGAATTACCATACAGCAAAATGGCCGTCCTTTAACGGGTGTAACCTTCAATCCACAAACGGGACTTTTCTCGGCAAATGTTACCCTCAACACGGGCTTGAATACCTTCACCATTTCTGTGGTGAATGCGTGTGGCACAGCGAACGAAACAGTGATGATCAATTATATTGCTCCTGTGAACAATACACCGCAGATGATTTCAATTTGCCATTATCCTCCAGGGAACAATGGTAATCCACAAACCATTGAAATTCCTTTGTCTGCATGGCCTGCTCACCAGGCACATGGCGATGTTCTCGGCCCATGCCCAGTGGTAAACACACCACCATGCAACCCACCAACCATTCAGGTGACAAACCCTACTCAAAATGGTTCTACTGTAGATCAATCAACGTTCACGATTACGGCAAACATGTCGAACATCGCCAACAATCAAGGCATTAGCTATATTGTAAATGGCCGTCCAACATCGTTTACATTT
Organism: Bacteroidota bacterium; assembly: GCA_039798485.1. Classification (GTDB taxonomy): domain Bacteria; phylum Bacteroidota; class Bacteroidia; order Flavobacteriales_D; family Crocinitomicaceae; genus M0103. The sequence continues at coordinate 7,078 of JBDKGB010000089.1, read as the reverse complement.
GTGAATGGAGCCTTCTCGAACACTGTGAATTTGGCAAATGGATGGAACACGTTCATCATTACAGCAACAAATGGCTGTGGTTCTGTGACTGAAACCATTACACTCAATTATTCGGCGCCAGTGAACAACACACCGCAGATGATTACGATTTGCCATTATCCTCCAGGAAATAATGGAAATCCGCAAACACTCGAAATTCCCTTGTCATCTTGGCCAGCGCATCAGGCTCACGGCGATGTTCTCGGACCATGCCCAGTGGTAAATACCCCACCGTGCAACCCGCCATCGATTCAAGTAACGAATCCTGCCCAAAGCGGACAAACCGTGCAACAGGCAGCGTTCAACATCACGGCAAATGTGGCGAATGCGGCAACAATGTCTTGCACGGTGAATGGAAATGTAATCCCATCCAACTTCGCGTTGACCAATGGTATATTTTCATCTAACGTAAATCTATCGAACGGTGTGAATGTAATTGTCCTGACTGCAGTAAATGCATGTGGAACCGATTCAGAAACGTTTACGGTGAACTACACAGCACCTGTGGACAACACCCCACAAAAAGTGACGATTTGCCATTATCCTCCGGGAAATAGCGGAAACCCTCAAACCATTGAGATTCCATTGTCTGCGTGGCCAGCTCACCAAGCCCATGGTGACGTGCTCGGCCCATGTCCAGTGGTAAACACACCACCGTGTAACCCACCGTCAATTCAGGTGACGAATCCGACACAAAGTGGTCAAACGGTGCAGCAAACATCGTTCAACATCACAGCGAACATCTCGAACATTGCGAACAACCAAGGCATCGTTTACACGGTGAATGGCAAACCGTTTACTGGGTTCTCGTACAACAATGGATCCTTCTCGAATTCAGTGAGCTTGAATCCGGGTCTGAATACATTTACGATTACTGTAATGAATGACTGTGGGACAGATACCGAGACGATTACGATCAATTATACCGCGCCTGCGCCACAAACGATGACCATTTGTCACAAAGGAAACCGCACACAAGAAACAATGGTGATCCCGGTTTCTGAATGGCCAATGCACCAAGCACATGGAGATATTGTAGGACCTTGCCCAGCTGTTGATCCGACACCTCCGTGCAATCCACCGTCGATTCAGGTGACGAATCCAACGCAAAATGGAACAACAGTGCAAACTCCATCGTTTGTCTTCGGGGCAAATGTGTTGAATGTGACAAACAATCAAGGTGTCGTGATGACTTTGAATGGGAAACCATTTACAGGCTTCGCTTTTGCTCCAACGAAAGGGGGAAGTTTAACCAGTGGTTTGACGTTGAATCCTGGTATGAACATTATCGTCATTACAGCGACCAATGAATGTGGAACTGACACAGAAACGATCACGATCAATTATGCACCGCCTGTAGAACAAAAGGTAGTGATCTGCCACAAATCAGACAGAACGACACAAACACTTGAAATTCCAATGTCGGAATGGCCTGCACATCAAGCTCATGGTGATGTGCTCGGACCATGTCCTGAACAAGCTCCGAACAATGGTCAACAAGGCGGTCAGCAGCATCAACAAGGAGGACAACAGCATCAACAAGGTATTGAACAGCACCAACAAAATGGTTCTGGTGGCACGCATCCTGTAAAACCTGAAATTAAACCTTCGGGAGGTAAACCAGAAACAGAAACAGAGCCTAAGGAAACGCCAATAGAGACTAAACCTGGAGAAGGAAAAGTCCAAGGGAAAGGAAGGGGTTAATCCTCAATAAAAGAGCAAAAAGCCGTCTCAGTGAAAAAAGAGACGGCTTTTTTCGTTTGATATCGCGATTAATAGGTCTGTCATTTTCAAAAGTCGAATCATCTGTTTATATTCGCAGCCTTAATAAAATCAGTTGTATGGCTCTTATTGGTAAGATACGCGAAAGATCAGGTTTGTTGGTTGCGATTATTGGGATCGCCCTCTTGGCTTTCATCTTGAACGATTACGATAAAATTTTCGGTGGATCAGGCGAGGAGTTTGGTTACGGAACTATCTTCGGCGAGAAGGTGAATAACAAAGAATACGAAGATGCTGTTGCTCAAATTGACCAACAACAACGCATGAAAGCGCAACAAGAACGCCGTGAGTATTCGCAACAAGATCAAGATGCTGCAGAAGACAACGCATGGTCAATGATTGTTGATAAAGTGGTTCTTGAAAAAGAATATGAAGCGCTTGGAATTGATGTGAGTGACAATGAATTCGATGCGTTCCTTTATGGTCGTGATGGATTCCCAATGTTGCAAGGTACAGAGCAATTTGTAGATTCAACAACAGGGGTGTTCAATCCAAAGTTGATGGAAAAATGGATCAATGACCAAGAAACAAACAAAGATCCAGCAGTGCAACAACAATGGGCCGATCAAAAGAAAAAGTTGATTGAAGGAAGAAAGCGTGACAAGTACATGGCGCTTATTTCACAAGGTGTTTACGTAACGAAACTTGAGTCAGAAGATGAATACATGGCACAAAAAGAAATCAAATCAATTTCTTATGTTGTGCGTCGCTTCAGTGAAATTCCTGATGATAAAATCAAGGTGACTGACAAAGAACTTCAAGCGTACTACGAAGAACACAAAAACGACAAGAAATACGAAAACAAAACGGCTAGTCGCGAGATTCGCTTGTTCATGGTGGACATTAAACCGTCTAAAAAGGATACAGCGAACTTTGACAAGTCAATGCGCGTATTGAAGAAACAGTTTGCAACGTCAACAAATGACTCTACATTCGTTCTTCAGAACAGTGAAATTAAATTCTACAGCTCAGCAAAAATTGCGACAGCGGTTCCAGAAGGAAACGAAAAAGCTCAAAAATTGATGTCCTACCCAATGGCAATGGATACCATCTTCAGAGCTGCAGCGGTAGGCGACATCGTTGGGCCTTACAGCTACAACGGAAGCTTCATCATTTCGAAAGTGCAAGGGTTTACTCCTTCTCGATTGAAAGCCCGTCACATCTTGTTAAGCACAAATCAGTCGAAAGACAAAAAGTTGATCGCTCAAAAACAAAAAATGGCGGATAGCTTGGTGAGATTGATCAACAAAGACAATTTCGGTGAGTTTGTGACCAAGTATAGCGATGACAAGGGATCTGTTCCGCAAGGGGGGGTTATTGACAACTTCATTGAAGCAGATATGGTACCTGAATTTGGAGCGTTCGTAGCGACAAAACCTATCGGTACAATTGCCACGGTGAAAACGGATTATGGAATCCACATCATCGAAGTCCTTGAGCGCGATGACAAAACATATCCGGTATTGGCCTCAATCTATAAGGCGTTCAAACCGACGCAAGAAACAATGGATCAGAAGGAACGCGAAGTGTACGACTTGTTGTACAAATTGGACGCGAAGATTTCTAAAAAAGAAAATATCAAAGAAAAATTGTCTTTGTTCGACACCATAGCGGTGCGTGCTGGATACTTCCCACGTCCACTTCCAATCAAGGAAGAAGCGCCTTCAGTAGCTGGATTTACAAATCCTACAACGGGGAATAAATTGTTGGCCTTGGCCTTTAATGAAGAAGCGAAAGTGGGCGACCTAATTGGCTCACCGATCAAAGACAAAGACAAGTACATCATTGCCATTTTGTCTTCAATTCGCGAGAAGGGTGTTCCAACATTTGAGGATGTTGAAGCCATGATGAAACAACAGTTGATCGAGGAGAAAAAAGCAAAACGCTTTACAAACCAATTGTTGAAGGACAAAACACTTCAAGGAATGGCGAAGCGCGGAAACACTGAAGTGATGAAGGCTGAAGTAACATTCTACTCGGCACAAATTACTGGTGCTGGATTCGAACCTGAAGTTGTTGGAGCGTTGTTCTCAGCATTGAAGGATGGAAAAAGAACGTTGCCGTTGAAAGGTAAAATGGGTGTTTATGTCATCCGCATTGACAAAACAATCAAAGCGCCGGCAGCTGCAAATTACGATGTAGAACGCGATCAAATTTTGGCCGCAATGCGTCGTCAAGTGCAAAGCCAATTTATGGAAGCATTGAAGAAGAAAGCTGAAGTGATCGACAACCGCAAACTGCGTGATGCTCGCGTTCGCTTTTAAGAAATAACGATACGATGAAAAGGGGATGTCTTGAGGATGTCCCCTTTTTTGTTTTAAAGCAAACGGTAACGACTTCCCGGAAGAGGTTTTACAATGCCTCTCATTTCCAAATGGAACAGGCGAACATTTAATGTGGATATGGCTAAACCCGTTCGCGCAGAAAGTACATCGATGTGCTCGCCTTGTGGCGTGGTCAAAAGGTCGCAAATGTTGCGGTCCTCAACATCCAACTCGTTAAAGAAACTGCGCTGAATGTCAGAGGATTCTGTGTCATTCCAACTCATGAAGGTGAGGAAATCTTCAGCGTGGGTAATTAAATGTGCTTTTTGTTGCCGAATGAGCTGGTTACACCCTTCTGATAGGCTTTGACCGATGTTTCCTGGAAAGGCGAATACATCTTTGTTGTAGTCGTTTGCCAATTCAGCTGTAATCAAGGATCCTCCACTTTTTTTGCTTTCAATCACGATGGTTGCGTCGGTCATGCCGGCGACGATTCGGTTTCTCATTGGGAAATTTTCACGATCTGGTTTTGTTCCAGGGAGAAATTCGGTAAGTATCCCACCGTGCTCCATCATCTGCTCTGCGATGCGTTGATGCACATGGGGGTAAATGCGATCTGGACCATGTCCAAGTACGCCGATGGTGGGGATGCCGTGACGCACACAATACTGATGCGCACACACATCTATGCCGTACGCCATGCCACTGACGACAGTAATTTCCTTGCCAATCAATTCGTGGAGCAAGGCCTCACAAAGTCCTGTTCCGTAGGGACTTGCATTGCGCGTGCCCACAACCGAAACCATCCGAGGTGCGTTCAACTCATTTTTACCACGACCAAAGAGTACAACGGGTGCATCAGCACATTGCTTCAGTCGACGTGGATAATCAGCATCTAAATAAAAATAAACGGAAATGTTGTGCTTCAACATATAGTTGACATGTGCGTCTGCGAGTGAGAGGGCGGATTCCCGCTTCATAGCGCGCAACACATCTTTCGGAATCCCCGATAGCCGGTGAATTGTGGTCATAGATTCTAGAAAAACGGCTTCAGCACTACCTAGGTTTGATAAGAGTCGTACAGCCTTGCGAGGACCGATGCCAGAAAGCAAGGATAGTGCAATTTTACAATGGAGTTCAGAGTGGTTCAAGGGGGTGATTTTTTACTTGAATTTACGGAATTTACGGGAACTTATCTCTCAAAAAGTGAAAACATTGAGTGAACAAATCGAAAATAAAACCCTATTTTCGTTTCCTGTTTTGACTATTTGCGCGCTATCTATGAAGGGCTTATTATTTCTTTGTTTTCTTGCATTACATACTTTAGGTATGTCACAAATATCAGGGATTGTGGTGAGTGGAGATTCGAAGCAACCTGCGGTGGGCGCGCGTGTAACAGCCTCTGACGGTTCGGTTACGGCAACAGATCCTGACGGAAAATTTAAACTAAACTGCACATCATTTCCTGTTACACTCATTACCAAATTGAGCACATTCAAGAGTGACACAACTGTCATAAAAGGACCTGGAGAAATCACCATTGTGTTGAAACCGATCGTTCAAGAAATTGGAGATATGGTGGTGACAGCGAGCCGAAGACAACAAGATGTTGAAGAGGTGGCGGTGTCCATGGAAATCATTAAACCTTCACTCATTGAAAGTAAGGGCTTTACAAACCTTGAACAGACGGTAAATCAAAGTCCGGGGGTCTTTACAATGGACGGGCAAGCGAGTATTCGTGGTGGTGGAGGATATTCATACGGCGCAGGAAGTCGCGTGCTTTTGGTGTGGAACGGTACGCCTATGGTTGCTCCGGATGTTGGAGACGTGAAATGGAATGCCATTCCAATGGAAAACATGTCTCAGATTGAGGTATTGAAAGGAGCGTCATCGGTGCTATACGGAAGTGGAGCGCTGAACGGTATCGTTGCCATTACCGAGCGTGAACCAGGATTAAAATTGGAGTACAGCGGAAAAGTTCAAGTGGGTGTTTATGGAAATCCTAGACGTGAAAGCTTGAAGTGGTGGACAAAGAACCCAACCTTCTACCAAATGGATGCGTATGTCGGTCAAATGTTTAAACGCGTTGGCTACACCTTTTCTATGAATGGATTCACCAATGAAGGCTACCGCAAAGGCGCTTTGGAACAACGTGCACGTGTCAGTGGCTCACTTTATTTTAAATCGAAAATTCCGAATCTAAAGACAGGTGCTTTTTATAGTGCACAATATCAATATACGGGAGGGTTTATTTTATGGGAAAGTGATTCCCTTGCTTACATTGCTCAAGGGGGAATGGACCCGAAGGGACCAGGCTCAACGGTTACCTATCAAAATAACCTTCGATTAAATGTCGATCCGTACATAAAATACTACGACAAGAAAAACAACAAACATGAATTGCGGACGCGCTATTACTTGGTAACAACGGGTGATTTAACCAACATTTACGCGTCTTCGAAAGCGGTAATGTACTATGGCGATTACTCTTACCAGAAAAACTTCAACAAAAACACGACGTTGTTTTCGGGAGCAACGGCGACACAAAATTCCATCTTGAGTCCAGTTTTTGGAAATCACCTTGCATTAAATCTCGCAGGGTATAGCCAGCTGGAGACAAAAATTCTTGGAGTTGACGCAACGTTTGGGGTACGCGTAGAATATTTTAAGCAGGATGACAATGAGCCAGATTCTAAATTTGTTCTCGGAAAAAGAACACTCCCTGTTTATCCAATTTTTCGAACGGCATTGCACAAGAAACTAGGTCAAGCCACACACTTACGCGCATCATTTGGACAAGGGGTCCGTTTCCCTTCAGTTGCAGAACGGTATACCGCAACCTCTACAGGTGGCATCATCATCTTCCCAAATCCTTCGCTTGCACCTGAAAAAGGATGGGCAGGTGAAATTGGATTCAAGCAAGTGTTTAAAATTGACAAGTGGAAAGGAATCATTGATGTTGCCGGCTTCATCAATCAGTACACCAACATGAT